>DASWAE010000195.1:0-17402 GCA_036391275.1 Trebonia sp. | reverse complement strand
TGATCGCCGCCGTCCCGGTGTTGGCGATGATCACCTGGGCGGTGAAGCCGCCGGCCCACTCGCTGTTCCTGGTGTACGTGACGTGGCAGGTGCCGCCGCCAGTGCCGCTGATGTTCCAGGCGAAGCTGGCGGTGCCGGCGGCTCCGGTGGTGTCCTTGACCGTCACGGTGACGGTGTTGTTACCCGAGGCCGTCGGGGTGCCGGAGATCAGCCCGGAGGACGCGTTGATCGCCAGCCCGGCAGGCAGGCCGGACGCGGAGTAGGACAGGGTCTGCCCCGACGCCGAGTCGCTGGCCTGTATCTGGAGGCTGGCGGCGGTGCCCACGGTTCCGGTCCGCGTCCCCGGGTTGGTCACCGTCACCGTGTTCCCGCTGCTGCCGCCGAGCGCCTGCTGCACGGCGGTGAAGGCGGGCTTGGGGTTGTAGTTCTGGTCGAACATGGTGGCGGCGCCCTGGCCGGAGAAGGCGCCGGGGACCCAGGAGTCGGCGTCGCCGACCGCCCACTGGGTCACGCCGACGCAGCGGGAGACCCCCAGGCAGTCCTTGACCACGGCGGAGAAGTCGCTGGCCTGCTGGGCGAGGTTGACGCTGGTGGCCGGGAGCGTGATGCGGTCGTCAAGTTCGGTGACCGCGACATCCAGGCCGAGGTTCGCAAACCGCTGCATGTTCGCCTGCATGTCGGACGGGATCTGCCCGAGGATGAAGTGGCTCTCGAAGCCGATGCCGTTCAGCGGCGCGCCCTGGGCGAGCAGCGACTGCGCCAGGCTGAACATCGCGTTGCTCTTGGCGTTCTGGCCCTCGATGTTGTAGTCGTTCAGGTACAGCTTCGCGTTCGGGTCGGCGGCGTGCGCGGTCTTTAGCGCGTCGGCGATGTAGCCGATGCCCATGGCGTTGAAGAAGACGTCCGCGCGGGGGGTGGCGTTCGCGTCATCGTTAAACGGCTCGTTGACGACGTCCCACGCGTAGCACTTGCCCTTGAAGTGGGTGGCCTCGGTGGTGATGTGGGTTTCCATCGCCGCCTGCACCTGGCTCGACGGCAGGCTGCTCACCCAGGACGGTAGCTGGCTGTGCCAGACGAGGTTGTGACAGCGCACCCGCTCGCTGTTCGATTGGGCATAGGAGACGATCTGGTCGCCCGGGCCGAAGTTGAACGTGCCGTTGGACGGCTCGGTGGTGTCCCACTTCATCTCGTTGCCCGGCGTCACCATGTTGAACTGCTGGGCCTGGAGCTGGGTCACCGTCGACTGGGACAGCAGGTTCCCGGTCATGTCGCTGCCGAAGTACCGGCCGCCGTTCGCCTGGGCGAGCGTCTTCAGCGGCGTCCCCGGCGCCAGCGTCGCGTGCGCGGTGCCGGCGATGGCCAGGGGCGCCAGGCCGGCCACGACCGCGGTCGCGGCGCCGGCCGCGAGCCTCCACCGCCGCGCCGCCCTGCCAAGGCGCCTGGTCGCGTCGGGAGCCAGGCGGGATTGCCACGTCTTCATGGCGTCCTCCTCATCGAAAGTTATCGGAAGGGGTTGCGATAACTATCCGCATTGAAGAGCGCGAAATGCCCGTCGGCAAGGGGGCTGGAACCGCCAATTGCGTAAATACTGGTAGTTCAATTAAGAAAGTGTTTCGGACCGCCCTCGAAACTTTCAATTTCAGAAATTAGCATTCACCGGGAGACGAACACCCCGGACCGCCTCCCCTCCCACAGCTCGAGGATGGCGGCGGCGGACAGGTGCTCCTTGGAGACGTACGCGATGGCGCCGCTCACGGCAGCGTCGCCGGGCAGGTCGTTGGGGTCCTGGGTGGAGCAGAGGATCACCACGACATCGGGATGCTCCGCGACGATACGGCGGGTGGCCTCGATGCCGTTCATCTGCGGCATCTGGATGTCCATCAGGACCAGGGCGGGGTGCAGCGCGGCGACGAGTTCGATCGCCTCGGGGCCGCTGCGGGCCTCGCCTGCGAACTCGAAGCCGTCGAGGCGGCGCAGCACGGCGCGCGCGGCTAGACGGAACGGTGCCTGGTCATCGACGACGAGCACGGACCGGGGATGGCTCGTGACGCTCACGAATTAAGCCTCCCACCGAGGACCGCCACGGACCAGGGTGGTGCCATCACCCCCGGGTGGTGGCCAGCTACCCCTCCCTAGTCACACCTACCTCACTGGTAACGCGACCTCGCCGTGGCTCAGGTACACGAGCACCGCCTTGACCCGCCGGTTCACGTCGCGCTCCTCCGACAGGCCGAGCTTCGCGAAGATCGAGTTGGTGTGCTTCTCCACCGCCCGCTCGGTCACGAACAGCGAGCCGGCGATCGCGGAGTTGGACTTGCCCTGGGCCATCTCGGCGAGGATCTCCGTCTCCCGCGCGGTGAGCAGCGACAGGCCGGACGAGCGCTGCGCCGAGCGCGCCTTGACCAGCTCGTCCACCACCTGCGGGTCGATCACCGAGCCGCCGACAGCGACCGCCCTGATGGCGCGGGCAAGCTCGTCCACGCTGGCCACGCGCTCCTTGAGCAGGTACGCGCGGCCCGCGGAGCCCTGCTCGAGCAGCGCGAGCGCGTACTGCGGCGCCACGTACTGGCTCAGCACCACGACGCCGGTCTCCGGCAGGTGCTCGCGCAGCCAGCCCGCCGCCTGAATCCCCTCGTCCGTGCCGGTGGGCGGCATCCGGATGTCGGTGATCACGACGTTCGGCTGCTGCTCCCTGGCCAGGGCGAGCAGTTGCGGCAGGTCAGCGGCCACGCCCACGAGATCGAAGTCCTCGTTGGCGGCGACCAGGCGCGAGATGCCCTCGCGCAGCAGGACGTTGTCCTCGGCCAGGGCGACCCGGATCATGGCAGCACCACGTTCATGTCCCAAACGGTAGTGGTAGGCACACCGCGAAGCACGCGCGAGCACCCTCGTACGTTCAAAGCCGTCATTCTACGGTCCTGGTATGCGATACGAGAGCACGGTCACGTCATTGTCCTGGATCCCCTCTGAGGCCGTCACGGGCGGCACCAAGGCCGCGTTCGAGGGCGGCTTCACCCACTACGACCAGCCGCCGCCCGGCGAGATCGGCTCGCACACGCCCGACGGCGACGTCTACGCGCTGCGCGACGCGGACCGGTTCCGGTTCGCCAACGTGCTGTCCGCGTGGATCGAGACCGGCGCCGACGGGCGGATCACCGCGGCCGGCTACCACGACGACAGCCACGGCCTGATGGGTTCCACCACCGTCAACGTCGGCGTGGCCCGCCGCACGTTCCAGGCGGTCGCCCTGCCGGACCTGCGCCGCGAGCCCGAGTACGGGAACGGCTGGGTGCGGTTCACCCAGACCACCGGCGGCCGGACCGGGCTGCCCGCGCCGCGGCGCGTCGCCCACCCGCCGTTCGTGCAGTGGCAGGCGCCGACGGTCTGGACGACGCTGACGCTGACCCTGCACGCCGACGGCAAGGCGGAGATCGGGGTGCCCGGCGCCAGCCGGTTCCCCCGGCACTGGGTCTACGACGCGTCCGGCCAGCTGGCCCGCAAGTCCGGGCTGACGGACTTCAGCGAGTGGTACCGCAAGTCGTTCGGCAAGCACACCCCGTGGGGTGATGAGGACTCCTCGGCGATGGTGGTCGCGGTGGAGACCGCGCTCGAGCGGTCGCTGTCGGTTGACCTGATGCACAGCGCGGGCAAGCCGCGGATCACCAGCTTCCCCGCGGGCACGACGCTGATCCGTCAGGGCACGCCGGGCACGGACGTCTACCTGGTGCTCGACGGCGTGGTCCGGGTGGAGCACAACGGCGAGGCGCTGGGCGACTACGGCCCCGGCGCGATGTTCGGCGAGCGTGCCCACCTGGAGGGCGGCGTGCGGACCGCGAGCATCGTGGCCGTCACGCCGTGCAAGGTGGCGTCCGTCGACGGCGCTACGCTCGAACGGTCGGCGCTCACCGAGCTGTCGGGGATGCACCGGCGGGAAGAGGCCTGACCCAGTGCTCGTCACCTTCTGCGGGGTACGCGGCTCCACGCCCGCGCCCGGCGCGGACTATGTGCGCTACGGCGGCAACACCTCGTGCGTCGCGGTAGCGCACGCGCCCGGCGCGACGCCGGTACTCGCGCTCGACGCGGGAACCGGGCTCGGCAACCTCACCGGGCTGCTGGGCGGGGCCGCGTTCGCCGGCACGATCCTGCTGTCGCACCTGCACTGGGACCACTGCCTCGGGCTGCCGTTCTTCCGGGCCGGCGACCGGGACGACGCGCGGGTGACGCTGCTTGTGCCCGAACAGGAGGCCGCCCCGGGCGGGGCAAGGGGGGCGGGTTCCGCCGAGCGGCTGCTCGGCCAGGTAATGTCGCCGCCGTTCTTCCCGATCACGCCCGCGGAGCTACGGGGCCGCTGGGAGTTCGGCACGATCTCGCCGGGACAGCACAAGGCGGAGGGGTTCACCGTCGAGGCCAGGGAGATCCCCCATAAGGGCGGCCGGACGCTCGGCTACCGGGTGAGCGACGGCCGGGCGGTCCTCGCCTACGTCACCGACCACTGCCCCACCAGCCTCGGGCCGGGACCGGACGGGCTCGGCGCCTACCATGAGGCCGCGGTCGAACTCGCCCGCGACGCGGACCTGCTCATTCACGACGCTCAGCTCACCGCGGAGGAAGTACCGGCGGAGGCGGCCTGGGGGCACGCCGCCGCCGAGTACGCGGCCGGGCTCGGCGCCCGGGCCGGCGCGCGGCGGGTCGCGCTCTTCCATCACAAGCCGTCCCGCACCGACGACCAGCTTGACGCCATCGGGCGGCGGTTCGCCGCCGGGCCGCTGCCGGTGCTCGTCGCCGCCGAGGGACTGTCGGTGGAGCTCTGACGGCGGACCGCTGACGGCCGTCGGCGGCCCTGGGCCGGTCAGTCCCTGATCAGGGTGGACAGCAGGTCGCGGCCGGAGCCGAGGGACTCGCCGGACAGGCCGGCCAGGAAGCGGGCGATGTCGGTGGCCGCACGGGGCCGGCCTACCCGCACCGACGCCTCGCGCATCGCGGCGAGCGCGCCCGGATCGCCGCGCAGCCGGCCGATCTCCGCGGCCAGCTGGCTCGGCCGCGGCGCGAAGACGCCGGCCCCGGCGCCGGTGACGAACTCCGCGTTGCCCTTCTCCTGGCCAGGCACGTACGAGGTGAGCACGAGCGGCGCGCCGCAGCAGGTCGCCTCGGCGATCGTGCCCGGGCCCGCCTTGCCGACGACCAGGTCGGCGCAGCGCAGCCAGTCCGGCATGTTGCCGACGAACCCGTGCGCGGACAACCGCCCGGCGCCGGACCGGAGGGCTAGCCGGGAGAGCCGCCGCTTGAGCGAGCGGTTACGCCCGCAGATGACCGCCACGTCTACGTCGTCTACCTGCCGGAGGATCGCGGCGGCGCGGCGGCGCAGCCCGCCGGAGCCCTCCGCGCCGCCCGTCAGCACGACGAGGAAGTCGCCCTGGACGCCGAGCTCCCGCTTTAGTTCCTTCCGCGCTGCCTCGCCGAGCGGCGGCTCGCAGAACTCAGCGGCGACCGGCAGGCCGAGCGGCACGTAGCGGTCCGGCTCGCTGCCGCCGCCCTTGGCGCAGCGGGCGGCCATTTCCTCCGACGGCACGACGACCCGGTCCGCGAGGGCGTCCCGCCACGACAGGTGCGCGGTGATCAGGTCGGTGATAACGGTGATCACCGGGGGCAGCATGCCGCCGGGGTCGCGCGCGCGGACCGCGGGATCGGCGGTCATCGGGTGGAAGGCCACGATGAGCGCGGGCCGGCACGCTTCGGCGGCCCGGGCGACGCTGCCGTACACCGGGGCCATGATCGTGCGCCGCACCGCGGCGAGCACCCGCGGCGATTCGCTCGCCCGCCAGAAGAGCCACCACAGCCAGGGCGCCAGCCGGATGCACGGGCCGTAGAGCCCGGCGATCCAGCGCAGCAGGCGGGGCACGTCGGGGCCGCGCAGCGGGTCGCAGATGACCGGGACGAACCGGCCGGGCAGCGCTTTTTCCAGTGCCTGCGCGACCGCCGCGGCGGCGCTGCGGTGACCCCCGCCGGTGTCGCCGATGAGGAAGAGCAATGGCAGGGGCGGCTGTTCAGGGCTGGCCATCGCTCACCTTCACGTGTTCTGCTGTCCCGCGGCGCGCGAGCGCCCGGTAGATGGATTCCCACCGGGCGAGCAGGCGATGCCGGTCATGATCGCCGATGATGCGCGCGGACGCCTTCGCCATCCGCGACCGCAGCCCCGGGTCGCGGCAGAGCAGGCCAAGGCAGTCGGCGACCTCGCCGGCCCGTCCCGGCCGGGCGAGGAAGCCGTTCTCGCCCGGGTGCACGAGCTCGGCGAGAGCGCCCGCGTCGACCGCGACGACCGGCAGCCCGCTCGCCATCGCCGCCATGGTGGCCAGCGACTGCAGCTCGGCCTGCGACGCGATCGCGAACACGTCCGCGAGCCGGTACAGGCCGGGCAGGTCGTCGTCGGGCACGAAGCCGAGGAAGCGCACCCGGTCCGCCACCCCGTGATGGCGGGCGAGAGAGCGCAGCCGCGCGTCGTCCGGCCCCGTCCCGGCGAGGGCCAGCACCGGGGCGTCCTTGCGGTCCCGGCCGCCCGGGCCGGCCGCGGCGGCGAGCCGGGACATCGCCGCGATGAGCACGTCCGCCCGCTTCTCCCGGCTGAGCCTGCCGACCGACACGATGACGGGCCGGCCCGCGGGCAGCGCGTAGCGGGACCGCAGCGCCTCATCGCCGTCCCCCGGCGAGAAGCGCTCCAGGTCGACGCCGTTCGACACGGCCCGCGACGGCGCCCGCAGCCCGCGGGAGCGCAGCAGCCGCAGCGCCGTCACGGTCGGCGCGGTGACGTAGTCGCAGCGGTTCGCGAACCCGGTGACGACGCCGTAGAACGCGGCCTCCCGCGCGCGCGCCGCGAGGCGCCCCCCGGTTCCCGCCGGGGCGTGCGCCAGCCCGGGCCAGACGTTGAGCGGCAGGTAGTGGTTGGTGTAGATCACCGGGACGCCCAGGCGCCGCGCCGCTCCCCTGGCGGCGAGCCCGAGCGTCAGCGGCGAGTGCAGGTGCAGCACGTCGGGTGCGAACGCCGTGATCGCCCGGCCGGCCGCCGCGGGCGGCAGCAGCCCGAGCCGCTGTCCCTCGTACCAGGGCCACGGCAGCGAGCCGCGGTAGTCAACGGTCACCGGGGCCGCGGGCCGGCCCGGCCGGCCGTCCCCGTGCTGGCTGGTACGGTCCCGGCTGGTACGGTGCGCGCTGGCGCCCCGCAAGCCGGTGCCGCGCAAGCCGGTGCCGCGCAAGCCGGTGCCGCGCGGGGCGGTGCCGTGCGGGGCGGTGCTGTGCAGGCTGGTGCTGTGCAGGCTGGTGCTGGGCGCGATGACCGCGACGGCGTGCCCGCGCTCGGCCAGTCCGCGGGCGAGTTCCCTGGTCACCGTCGGTACGCCGCCCACCATCGGCTCGTACTGATCGGTCACGATCATGACGCGCAGCTCAGCTGCCCGCGCTCGCGTCCTCAACGCTGGTTCCCGCGGGCATGGCCGTCAGCGGGCACACGGCCGACGCCCATCACGCTGCCATCCCGGCCCAATGATGCCAGCGTTGAGGTAGTAACGGTAGTTGTCATCGCCCGGAAGGATCGTGCATCAGGTCGACGTGCCGGTGAACGGACCGCCAATGCCCGGCCACCGCACGGTGACGTTCCGCCGCATGTCGCACCAGGCCCAGGAAACGGGCCCCCGGTCACAGCAGCCGGAGCCAGCTGTCGTGCAGCGGCCAGGTGGCGCGCAAGGTGCCGCCCACCGGGAGCGCCGCCCAGTCACGGTAGAGCCGCCGCACCCCGGCTGCCGCCACCCTGACCTGCTCGTCACCGAGCCGGGCGGCGAGCAGCGCCGCGGCCGGCCCGGTGCGGCGCAGCCGGTCCCGCACCCCGTCGGGAGTGTCGGGCCCGTCGCCCCAGCGGTTGAGCACGGCGTTGACCGCGGCCTTCGCCACCGTATGGGCGGGCCAGTTCCTGGTGCCGAGGTCATCCAGAGGAGCGTCGGTGACCAGCCTGATCCGCCCGTTCCGCCGGGTGACCGCCCGGCTCGCGGGCTCGAAGCCGCCCGCGGCGAGCGTGCCCCACAGCCCGTCGTCCAAGCCGAACACCGACTCGACGACCAGGTGCGGCAGGTCATGGATCACATGAACCGCCGCGCGGCGCGCGGTTCCGTCGGGGAACGACAGCCAGGTCCGGTCGCTGGCCGGCGTCTCGCCCTTCACGATCGCGACATCCGCCACCACGCTGAACGCCGGCGCCTCCGTCACGATATGACACGATAGCGTCACGGCCGCCGGGAAGCAGGGATTTTCGCGGGCGTGTCGTAACGCGTCTGCGGGCCGTGCCACGCGGCCGCGCGCAGCGTTCGCGACGGGCACCGCCACGCCCCCGTTCCGGATGATCGGGGGCCGCCGGAACGGGGGCGTGGCAGACAAGCTTCTTGCTGTTATCTCGATTGAAGCGGGCCGGACAACGGTTGAAGCAGGCCGGACGAAGATAGTGGATGTTTAGGCACAGCCGAGTGTGCCCAAACATCCACTATCGCTGCCGCGCCGGATCGCGCTCCGCGCTTGTTGCTGTTATCCGGCTATTCGAGGGGCTGGCGGGAGACGGCGGACGGCTGGCGGCCGCCGAGCAGCCAGCCGGCGGCGGCGCCTATCAGCGGCATGCCGATGACCAGCAGGCCGATGTCGGACCAGGGCACGTTGCCGAAGACCTCCGTCAGGTTCCCGTGCGCCCACGCCAGCACCGCCAGGCAGCCCGCCACCGTGCCGAGCGCCGCGCCGAGGAAGGCGATCGCGGCCGTGGTGACGCCGGTCAGCGCCCGCCGGGTCCGGCCGCGAGCGCCCGCCGCGGCGAGCGTGCGCAGGTCACGCAAGGTCTCGCTGCGGATCAGGCCGACGGTCATGGCGAGCACGCCGAGCGCGAGCAGCAGGCCGCCAACGGTCGCGCCGTTGCTGATCTCGTTCAGGCTGAGCTGACCGGACTTGGTCTCAATGGTGGTGCCGAGGCCGAGTGCGGCCTGGCGTGCCCCGTTGATCTGCTGCGGGGTGAGCGCCGAGGGCGCCTGGACCAGCCAGCCGACGCCGACGATGGTCTCGTGCAGCGCACGAACCGCCTGCTCGGTGATCACCGTGTTCGGCAGCGCGGTGCCGGCCGGCAGCTTGCTGACCTCCTGGATGACCGGGCTGAGTATGCACATGCCCGCCGGGCAGCCGGGCGGTGACTGGGCCAGGAAGACGCCGTTGACCAGTGCGAGGCCGCTCGCCGAGGGCAGCCCCGCGCGCACCGTGAGCATGTCCGCGGCCGGGTTGATCTCGCTCTGGCTGATGCCGAACGCCTTGAGCAGCGCCGGGGTCGCCACGTAGAACATGCCGCCGACGCCCCGGCCGTGCAGGCTGACGAGCGCGCTCGGCAGGTTCTGCGCGGGCTGGCCGGGCAGCGCCACGTGCACGGTGACCGCCAGGTCAAGCTCGACCGGCGCGGGCGCGTGCAGCTGGGCGGCGAGCGCGTCCGCCTGTTGCCTGGTCGCGGCCACCTTGGCTGCGGGCGCGGACTGCCCCGGGTTGTACTGGGTCGGGTCGTCGCCCGGGTTGTACAAGATGAGCTGGTTGGCGGCCATGTTCGGCGCCACGTAGTCGAGGGCGTCGTCGAACCGCACGCTGGCCAGGATGATCGCGACCGTGGCGATGAAGACCGCGAAGGAGACCGCCGCGAGCGCGGCGCCCGACCGCGACCGGTACCGCGCCAGGTCACGCAGCGCCAGCCGGGAGGCCAGCGGGGCGCGCCAGGCCAGCCGGGCGAGCCGGTCCACGATGAACGGCGCGAGCAGGGCGCTCGCGATCTCGCAGCAGAGCAGCCCGGCAATAGTGAGGAACCCGCCGCCTCCGCCGCCGCGCGTGCCACCGGAGAAGAACAGCACGAACAGCCCGGCGGCGAGGAAGATGAAGCCGGGCCGCAGCGAGCGGCTGACCAGCTGCGGCGCGTCGACCCTGCCCGAGATCGCCGCAACCACCGGGACCTTGCTGACCGAGCGTCCCGGCCAGATCGCGGCGATGACGGAGGTCGCCACGGCGAGCAGCAGGCCGATGGCAACGGCCGCCCACGGCAGGTCGAAGGGGTCGATGGCGTGCGCGCTCGCGGTCGCCAGGTGCGGGGCGTACCAGAGCCAGCCGCCCAGCGCGGCCGCCGCGCCGATGAGCGCGCCGGTCACGCCGGCGAACAGGCCGTCGGCGATCAGCACGAACCTGACGTCGGCCTCGGTCGCGCCGAGCGCGGCGAGCATGCCGAGGGCGCGCTGCCTGCGCTGTGCCATGACGGTGAACGAGGCCGTGGCGACCAGGCCAATGAAGACCAGGCCGATCACCGACACGATCAGCACGATCGTCGCCGGGGTGAAGATGGAGTCCACCGGTTGCGGCCCGGTGACGACCGCCTCCTTCGGGATGACATTCCCCGCCGCGGCGGCGGCGGCGGAGTCCATCGACTCGCCGAGGAAGATCCGCACCCGGACAGAGCTGGCGAGCTGGCCGGGGCCGGCGAGCTGCCCGGGGGCGACAAGGGCGAACTCGTCAAGCAGGTTGGACGGGTCCTCGACGATGCCGGTGACGGTGAAGGCCCGGCCGGCCTGGGCTGCCCCCGTGTTTGGCAGCACCGTCGCCGGGACGTGCCACGTCGAGCCGATGCTCAGGCCGTACAACCGGGCGAGGCCGGACGTCACCGCCACCTGCCCCGGCCCCGACGGGTAACGGCCGGAGTTGAGCGCGAGCAGCACCCGGGTGTAGGGCGCCGCCGGGTCCTGGGCGCGCAGGTCGGCCCCGCCGGCCTGGCCGGTCGTGATCGGCACGTCGTAGACGACGCTCGCCTGCCCGTAGGCCTTCTCGATCCGCGTGATGACGGCCGGCAGGTCCGGGGTGCCCGGCGGCAGCTCGACCAGCGTCTGCGCGGTGCCGTAGGTGCCGGCGTTCGGCGTGCCGGGCGTGGCGGAGGCGACGGCGATGCCGATCAGCGTGGCGGCGGAGGCCACCGCGATCAGCAGGATGACGAGGACCCGCTGCTTCCACTCGCGCACGGCGAGGCGCAGCGCCCAGCGGGACAGCGAGCGGCGGGCCATCGCAGCGCGCCGTGGGTCCTCCGGCTCGCGGACCGGGCGGTCATCCCGGTACATGGTCATGCTCATGAGGACACCTCGCTGGCGCTCGGAGTCCGCATTCGCGGACGCGCTGTACCTGCTGTTTCGCTCGCAAGCTCGCTCATGACGACTGCTCAAGCAGCGTCTCCGGGCCGGCCGGCACCGCGGTCTGGTCCACGAGGCGGCCGTCACGCAGGAACACCACCCGGTCCGCCCAGGAGGCGAGCTGCGCGTCGTGGGTGACGACCACGGCGGCGACACCGCGCTTGCAGTAGCTGTGGATGAGCCGCATCACGGCCTCGCCGTTCTGGGTGTCAAGCGCGCCGGACGGCTCGTCGGCGAGCAGCAGCGACCGCTCCCCCACCACCGCGCGGGCGATGGCGACGCGCTGACGCTCGCCGCCGGACATCTGGTCGGGGAAGTGCCGTGCCCGGTCGCCGAGGCCGAGTTCCTCAAGCGCCTTGAGCGCGGCCAGGTGCGCCTTGCGCATCGACGTGCCGTCGAGCTCAAGCGGAAGCGACACGTTCTCCGCCGCGGTGAGCCCGGGCAGCAGGTTGAAGTCCTGGAAGACGTAGCCGATGGCGCGGCGGCGCAACTGGGACTTCGCGCCGCCGGACATCCGCAGCGTGTCCTTGCCGCTGACGAGGACCGCGCCGGACGTCGGCTCCTCTAGGGTGCCGGCGATCGTCAGCAGCGACGACTTGCCGGACCCGGAGGGGCCCATGACGGCGACCATCTCGCCTGCCTTCACGGTGAGCGACACGTCGCGGAGCGCCTGCACCTCGGCGGCGCCGCGGCCGTAGACCTTGGATATGGATCGCAGTTCGAGGACGCTCATCGCCTTGCTCCCATCTTGGGTCGGGTAGGCAGCCCGCCGCCCGCCGCCGGGGCGGCGGCCTGGGCAGGGTTCCATCCGTCGGCCAGCGCGCGGCGCAGCCGGCCTTCGGCCGCGTCGAGCCAGCGGACCACGGAGTCGACGCGGAACAGCTCGGAGTCAACGACCAGCGAGAACGCGATGTCCCTGCCGTTGTCGTCCTCCTTGAGCCTGGTCCACTCCTGCATGAGCTGGACCAGGTAGCGGCGGTGCGCCTGGATGATCTCGGACACGTCGGTGCCCGGCACCCTGACCGCGATCAGCACCTTCATCACCAGGTCATCGCGCGGCGGGACGGACAAGTCCGGCGGGACCCGCAGCCACTGGGCAAGCTCGTCGGCCCCGGCCTCGGTGATCCGGTAGGCCTTCTGCGGCCCGTGCTCGCCGCCCGGCTCCCCGTCGCCGGGCGCGGTGACCAGGCCGTCGCGCTCCAGCCGCTGCAGGGTCGTGTACACCTGGCCGACGTTGAGCGGCCAGACCTGGCCGGTGTTCGCCTCGAACTCCTCGCGGAGCTGGAGGCCGTACTTGGGACCCTCGCTGAGCAGCGCGAGCAGCGCGTGCCTGACGCTCATGGACACTCCTCGAGGAAGTATTAAACCCTGTATAGCTGCGAGTAGCATACTCGGTATATAAGTGGCCCGGAAGGCCTCGCGGCCGGGATCGGGGAATCTCGGGGTTATCCCCGACGCGTCTCGGGGTTATCCCCGAGCGGGGCAGGCCCGGCAGGACCGCGGCCGGGGATGTCGGAGCGGCGGGCTAGAGTTGGTGACATGACAGCTACTTCTCCCGCCAAGCCCGTTGTCGACTTCTACTTCGACCCGCAGTGCCCGTTCGCCTGGGTCAGCTCGCGCTGGATCCTGGAGGTCGAGAAGGAGCGCGACATCGACCTGTCCTTCCGCGTCATGTCGCTGTCGGTGCTCAACTCGGGCCGCGAGGGACTCCCCGAGCGGTACAAGGAGATGCTCAGCCGGGGCTGGGGACCGGTCCGTATTTGCATTGCCGCCGAGCAGAAGTACGGCACCGCCGCGCTGCGGGACCTGTACACCGCGCTCGGCACCAAGCGGCACATCGAGAAGCGCGACTGGTCCCACGAGCTCTTCGTCGAGGCGCTCACCGAGTGCGGCCTCGACCCGGAGCTCGCCAACGCGGCCGAGTCCACGGACTACGACGAGGCGCTGACCGCGTCGCACCACCGCGGCATGGACCCGGTCGGCGACGAGGTGGGGACGCCGACCATCCACATCGACGGCGTGGCGTTCTTCGGCCCGGTGATCACCCGGGTGCCGCGCGGCGAGGAGGCGGTCCGCATGTTCGACGGGGCGCTCGCGCTGGCGTCGAACCCGTACTTCTTCGAGCTCAAGCGGACCAGGACCGAGTCGCCGCAGGTCGACGGCTAACCGCTCGCGCGCACGAGGCCAGAGAGTCCGAGACGAGGTCCGCGGGACGCCGCCAACCCGCCGCGCGGGAACTGCGCCCGGAAACCATCGCCGCCAGCCCGCCCGCGATCTACCCTCCGCTCCTGCCGGTTACCGTGCGGCGGCCCGCCGCCGGACGGTAAATAGCGGCCACGGCGGAACCGCGCAGAGATCCTTGTGACTTCCCGAAGAGACTTCGATTGCGCGGCACCGGGGACGGGTGCATCCTTAAACCGGTCCTTCCTGATCTGGTTTCTGTTCGGGGGCGCGCAGTGAGCGTAAACCTGCTTATCCACATAGCCGAGGAAGGGGCCGACGCCGAGCGGCTCGCCACGCTAACTGGCTACCTTAGGAAAGAACTTCTTCAGGCGGACGTCGCGGATGTGACGGCACCGCCGGCCGGCGAGGCGCCGCCCGGTTCCCGCGCGATCGACCCGTCGCTGGTGGGCGCCCTGCTCGTCGACCTCGGCCAGTCCATGACCGGGCTGGAATCGGTGATCTCGGTGATCAGGTCCTGGCTGGGCCGCGGCCAGCCGGCGGGGCGCGGCGTCCGGCTGCAGCTCGGCGACGATGTCATCGAGCTTTCCCAGGCGACCGATGCCGACCAGGAACGGCTGGTGCAGCTGTTCATCGGCGGCCACTCCGCCACGGCGCGGGAACCGTCATGAGCGGCCAGCGGAAGGCGCTGATTATTGCCAATGACGAATACGAGCTTGACGTGCTGCGGGACCTGGCGGCCCCCGCAGCGGACGCCGAGGCGCTCGGCCAGGTGCTCCGCGACCCGCGCATCGGCGATTTCACCGTTGACGTAATTCGCAACAGTCCGTCCCATATCATCGAGGCACAGATCGAAGATCTCTTCGCCGACAGCCGGCCGGATGACCTGTTGCTGCTGCACTACTCGGGTCACGGCCTGAAAAGCGAGTCCGGAGAGCTTTTCCTCGCCGCGTGCAACACGCGCCCGACCCGGCTCCGGGCCTCGGCGGTCTCCGCGGATTTCGTGCTCCACTGCATGCGCGACAGCCGGTCGCGCAGCATCGTGCTGTTCCTCGACTGCTGCTACGCGGGCGCGTTCTCGCAGGGCGCCACGGCCCGTGCCGCGGGGGACATCAATGTGCTCGACAGCTTCACCCGGGAGAAGTCGGGCGGCCGCGGCCGGGCGGTGATCACAGCCTCGAGCGCCATGGAGTACGCGTTCGAAGACGGCCGGCTCGCCGATGACCAGCACGGCCGGCCCTCAGTGTTCACCACGGCCCTGGTGGAAGGGCTGTCGAGCGGCGACGCCGACCAGGATGAGGATGGCTGGATCTCCCTCGCCGAGCTGTACAACTACGTTTACGACAAGGTACGCGAGCGGAACCCGCACCAGACCCCTGGCTGCCGGTTCGACCTGGAGGGCGAGCTTTACCTGGCGCGCAGCGGGCGGCTGCGGATCAACCCGGGACGAGTTCCGCCCGACCTCCAGGCCGCGATAGACAACCCAGACATGTTCGCCCGCCTCGGCGCCGTCGGGGAACTGCGCGCCCGGCTCGCGAGCGACAACCTTCCTGCCGCGGTGAGCGCCTACCAGGCGCTCACCGAACTCGCCCGCAACGACATCAGGTACGTCGCCGAGCCTGCCGCCGCCGCGCTGGGCGAGGCGGTGCCGCGGCCCGCGCAGACGGAGCTGACCTTCGAACCTGCCGAGCAGGGATCGGCGCCGCCGCATCAGGTCGTCCAGCTGCTAGGCCCGCCGATCGCCAGGGCGTGCCTGGCCCGCCCCTCCGACGCGCGGATCCGCGCGGACCAGGTGCCCGGCGGCCTGGACGTTTCTGTCTCCACCGGCTTCGCTGGTGTGCTTGAGGGCCTCATCACCCTGGAAGGGCCCACCGGCACGGCCGCCATCGCCGTGCACTGCACCATGGCGCCGGCGCGGCCGGCGCCGGCGGAGGCTACCGCGGCGCGAGCGGTCGCTGCCGCAGTCCCGGCGGAGGCGGCCGCCGCCACGGCGGAGAGAGCCGCCGATGCCACGGCGGAACCCGCTGCGGCGCCGACGGCGACCGCCCCAGCACCGGTGCGGCAGGCGAGCGGGCAGGCCGCGGCGGGGCGGGAGTCGCCCCTCACCGAGGTCGTCGAGCCGCCTCGCCCGTCACCGGCAGGTCAGGCAACGGCAAGCCTCGAAAAGGTGACGCCGGAACGGGCGCAGCCGGAGCAGCAGGCGCCAGATGACCGGCAGGATGCCCCGGCCCGCGCGCGCGAGCACCCCGGCCCGCTGTCGCGACCGACGCTGTTCCTCTTCTCCGCCTTGGGCCTCCAGATCATCGTCTTGCTCATCGACGCGGTCATCCTGCTCTCGAAGAGTGTCAGCGCCGGGCCACGGTGGGCCGTCGTGGCAGTGGCCGGGCTGGGGATCGCGGCGGCCCTGGGCGGCGCCAGGAAGAACCGGCTCGTCGCGAGCGTGCTGCTGTGGAACCTGGGCTGGAACGTCATCTACTGGCTCAGCCTCGTGGCGCACACCTACAACACGCCCTCGACCGCGTACTCGCTCCTCACCGCCGAGTGCGCGATAGCGGCGGCGGGAGATGCCGGGCTGTGCGTGTGGGCCGCTGTCCGGGCCGGGCCGTCGCGGGGGTACCTCGCCACCTTCGCCGGCTTGTCGGCAGTCTCCTTTGCCATCGCCGCCTTCGCCTGGAGGAAGCAGCCGGAAGTCAGCTGGACCTGGTGGTACGTGCTCGGTGCGGTGGTCATCGTCACCGCGCTCGCGGGCCTGCTCGCGGGACGAGCCTTGCGGTTAGCGCCGCTCGCGCACCAGGCCGGGGCGCGGAGAGGATTCTCCCAGCGTGTGCGGAGCCGGGATGAATAGGCTAGGCCGGTGGTCACACTCGGGCTAGCCGGCGCTGCGTTCCTCGTGTTCCTGGCGGGGGTGGCCCGGGATCCGCGGGCCTTCGGCAACGCGGTGCTGCTCGGGCTGGCGCTGGCGCTGGGGGCGCTTGGCCTCGCCGAGCGCCTCGCGGACACGCCGGGGCGGGACGCGCACCTGCTGCTGCTCGCCCTGGTGCTCGCCGTGGCGCTGGTGCCGTTCGTGATCGGGTGCTACCTGCTGGTCAACGGGATCACCATGATCCGCCGGGAGGGCCTGCGGCCGGTGAACCTGCTGTCCCTGCTCGCGGGGACCTCGGTCTTCGTGGTGATCGCCCTCGACATCGTCGCGGGCCGGGCGCAGGACGTCGAGCTGTCGCTGTTCGCCACGGTCGCCAACCTGGTGTTCGGCTACGTGTCGTTCCTGCTTGTCTCCTACGTCTGCTACGCGTTCGTGTACGGGCTCGTGGCGCGGGCCGGCGGGTCGGATTTCGTGATCGTGCTCGGGGCCGGGCTCGGCCGCGGCGGGAAGGTGCCGCCGCTGCTCGCCAGCCGGCTGGACCGGGGGCACCGCGTCTGGGCGGCACTGAACCGGCGGGCCAGCGGGGCCGGTCCCCTGCTGATCGTGTCCGGTGGCCAGGGGGATGACGAACCGGAGCCCGAGGCCGCCGCGATGGCCTCCTACCTGACGGCGCGCGGCTTTCCCGCCGACCACCTGCTGCTTGAGGACCGGTCGCGAAGCACCGAGGAGAACTTGCTGTTCAGCAAGGCCATCATGGACCAGGTTCGGCCCCGTGCCCGGTGCACGATCGTGACCAGCGACTTCCACGCCTTCCGTACCGCGATGATCGCGCGCCGCCTCGGCATCCGCGGGCAGGTCACCGGCGCGCGGGTGGCCGGGTACTACCGGCCGAGCGCGATGCTGCGCGAGTTCGCGGCGGTGTTCCTGCGGTACCGGGTGGTGAACCTGGCGATCTGCGCGGCGCTGGTTTGCGTTCCCGTCGGCTACGCGGCGCTGCGCTACGTCCTCCCGGCGCTGCACCGCTGACGCGCGCCGCCCGACGGCACCGTCAGTCACGGTGCCACCACGCGCGCCCGCGGTGGTGCTGCCGTCCGGCCGGCCCGGGGGGTGATGGTTGCGGCAACGGGCCGCCTGCAGCC
>DASWAE010000194.1:0-21558 GCA_036391275.1 Trebonia sp. | reverse complement strand
CGGCTGGAGCGGGAACTCGCCGCCGGGCGGTCTGCCGCGGGGTGCGCTGCCCCCGCGAGACCGATTTTGCCGCTATCGGGGCCGTCGCGCTACAAGTTACTCAAGAGTACCCGCTGTCACCGCAAGGTCACTCCTGCGTACCGGCGGCCAGGTACGCCAGCACCTCGTCGTGCAGGTGACCGTTGGTGCACACCGCACTGCCCGCGTCCGGCGCGGCCACGCCGGAGAGGCTGGTGAACCGGCCGCCCGCCTCCTCCACGATCACCTGGAGCGCGGCCAGGTCCCATATCGAGACGTCGGGTTCGGCGGAGATGTCCACGGCGCCCTCGGCGACCAGCATGTGGGACCAGAAGTCCCCGAGCCCGCGCGTGCGCCAGACCGCCTGGCTCAGCGAGAGGAAACCGTCGAGCCGGCCCGCTTCCGCCCAGCCGCCGATGCCCGAGAAGGAGAACGAGGCGTCGGACAGCTCGCTGACCTGGGAGACCTGGCAGCGCGTTGCCTTGTGGAGCGACCGGCCCGCCCAGGCGCCGCCGCCCGCCGCGGCCCACCAGCGCCGTCCGAGCGCCGGCGCGGTGACCACGCCCACCACGACTTGGTCCCCGTCCATCAGCCCGATGAGGGTGGCCCAGACGGGGACGCCGCGGACGAAGTTCTTCGTTGCGTCGATCGGGTCGAGCACCCAGCGGCGCGGCCCGATGCCGGTCAGCCCGGACTCCTCGCCGAGCACGGCGTCGCGCGGGCGGGACCGGCGCAGGATATTGCGCAGCGACTCCTCGGCCGCCCGGTCGGCGTCAGTGACCGGCGTCAGGTCGGGCTTCGTGTCGACCCGCAGGTCAAGTGCGCGGAACCGCTTCGTCGTGATGTCATCGGCGGCGTCAGCAAGGACGTGCGCGAACCGCAGGTCGTCATCGTAGGATGCCACTCGCGAAACGCTACAGGCACTGGCATCCGGCTGACCAGCGGAGAGGCGAACGCGCGCGCGAACTCGCGGCCGGCCGTGGTCCGAAGTGCTACCCAATGGTGATCGACAGCGAGTGGTAATGCCTCATTCTGATCGCGGGGGGCCTGCGACGGGGCAGCGGAAGACTTCGTGTCCAGCCTGGAGGGCTGGCCTCTGCGGCGGCGGAATGTCGTGCCTGGGCGGGAGAATGGCCAGGTGGGAGTTGCCGGGTACGCGTGCGGCGCCCGCGTTCCGGTGCTGGCCGGGCGCGAGCGACCGAGCGGTGCCGCGCCAGCTGGCCTGCAAAACAGCCTGGTACGGGTCCCGCCTTGTCATCGAGGACCTGCCACGTGTGCCGCCGCGTGCAAGAGATCGGGTGGGCCGGGCACTGGGCCTGTGAGCAGTGCGGGACCCGGCACCAGCGCGACGACAACGCCGCTGTCAACCTCGCGCGCTACGAGCCGCCCCCTGCGGGTGATAGCGCCGTCGGCCCAGTCGGTGCCGCCGTCAAGCGCCGAGCCGACCGTAAGACCGGGCCCCGCCCGGCCGGTGGCAACGAAGCGCGGAAGGGACGCAGCCGCCCGGCTGCCGAACAACCCCGAGATTGGGTGCCGGCGTGATGAGGTATCGCTCACTCGCCGGCAACGGTATAAACGACTCGATGAATCCCCTCGGCGACCTGCCCAGCCAGCTCCGTCCCTTCGTCCGGGACGGCCGGATCTCGGTCATCCCCGCCAAGCACGCGGTGCGCCTGCTGCTGCTCGATCAGGTCGCGCAGGCCTTCGAGCCGGGACGCCGGTACCCGGAGCTCGCCGTCAACGAGATCCTGAAGGGCCTCTACGACGATCACGCGGCGCTGCGGCGCTACCTGGTGGACGAGGAACTGCTCTCCCGTACTCCCGACGGCACGTACTGGCGCTCGGGCGGCACCGTGACCCCGTTGCCGGGGACCTGACCGCCATGCGCTTCGTGTTCTCTCCTCCTGCCGAGGAGGCGGCCGGGCTGCTGAGCTTGCCGTGGACCGAACCGCTTGAGGACTGGGATGACGAGCGGATGGTGGAGATCCGCCAGCGCGGTATCCACCGCCATGTGGTCCGCTTCGTCTCTGACACCGGCAGGCTGTACGCGCTCAAGTCGATCAGCGAGCGGCTCGCGCGCCGCGAGTACCGCATACTCCGCGCGCTGACCGAGCGCGGCGTCCCGGCGGTCGAGGTGGTCGGCATAGCGGTCGGCTTGGGGCAGGACGCCGACGCGATCCTGGTGACGAAGTTCCTCACCTACGCGACGACGTACCGGGCGGTGTTCTCCAGCCCGCGCGGCGGCGGCCCGCCGGCCGACAAGCTGCTTGACGCGCTGGTCGAGTTGCTGGCGCGGCTGCACATGTCGGGCTTCTTCTGGGGGGACTGCTCGCTCTCCAACACGCTGTTCCGTTACGATGCCGGCGCGCTGACGGCCTACCTCGTTGATGCGGAGACCAGCGAGGAGCACGGGGAACTGTCGGACGGCCAGCGCCGGTTCGATGTGGAGCTCGCCGTCGAGCGGGTGTACGGGGAACTGCTCGACCTGCAAGCGGGAGACCTGCTCCCGCCCGACGTCGACCCGCTGGAACTGGCCGGTGAGCTGGAGCGCCGCTACGAAGGGCTGTGGCATGAGCTCACCTTTGAGGAGATCATCCCGGTGGACGAGCAGCGGTTCCGGATCGCCGAACGGCTGCGCCGCCTCAACGAGCTCGGTTTCGCCGCCGAGGAGGTTGAGCTGATCAGCACTCCCGACGGTAACCGGCTGCGAGTGCACACCCGCGTGGCGGAAGCGGGGGACGACAGCCGGAAGCTGTTCATGCGGACCGGCATTGACGCGGGGGAGAACCAGGCCCGCCGGCTGCTGAATGACATCGCCTCCTTCCGTGCCTACCTTGAGCAGAAGGAACGCCGTCCGGTTCCGGAAGTTGTCGCGGCCAACCGGTGGCTCACCGAGGTCTACGATCCCGTGGTGGCGGCGATCCCGCCGGACCTGCGGGGGCGGCTCGCGCCCGCGGAGGTCTTCCACGAGATCCTTGAGCACCGGTGGTACATGTCGGAGCGGGCGGGCCGTGACGTCGGCACTACGGCGGCCGCCCGCTCCTACTTCCAGCGCGTGCTTCCCAAGGCGCCGGAGCCCCTGGACGACAGCGACGGCCCAGGGTAAGGCCGTCGGCTGCCGATCCCCCCGCTCTTCCGGCTACCCGCCCCAGATCGCCGCCCCGGTGGCGGCGTCGAAGAACTGGATGCCGTCGGCCCTGATCGCGAACGTAGCGCGCTGGCCCACCTTGACCGGGCTTTCCGGGTCGACGCGGGCCACGCCCTCGCCTGCCTCGGTGACCGCTTCCTCGTCCGCGCTCGTGGTGCCCTCGGCCTGGACCCGGCGGGCGTCGATGGTGAAGTGCACCATGAGCTCCGAGCCGAGTGCCTCCACCAGGTCCACCATGCCCACCAGGGTGGGCCCGGCCGCGCCGTTGCCTGCCGTCCCCGCGCCGACGGCGGGCAGGTGCTCGGGGCGCAGGCCCACGACCACCTTCTGGTTGGCGTAGGACGCGAGCAGCGGCCGCGCCGTCCGGACGGACTGGGGGAGGCCGATCTCCTGGGACCCGAGCCGGATCGACCGGGCGCCCTCGGTCAGCGACGCCTCGTAGAGGTTCATGGCCGGCGACCCGATAAACGCCGCCACGAACAGGTTGTCCGGGTGGGCGTACAGCACCTGCGGGTGGTCGACCTGCTGCAGGACGCCCGCGCGCATCACCGCGACCCGGTCGCCCATGGTCATCGCCTCAACCTGGTCGTGGGTCACGTAGAAGGTGGCGACGTTGATGCGCCGCTGGATCCGCTGCACCTCCGCGCGCATCTGCACGCGCAGCTTGGCGTCCAGGTTGCTCAGCGGCTCGTCCATCAGGAACACCGACGGCTCGCGCACGATCGCCCGCCCCATGGCTACCCGCTGCCGCTGGCCGCCGGACAACTGGCCCGGCTTTCGGTCCAGCCAGTCGGCTAGCCCGAGGATCTCGGCTGTCTCCGTGACCTTGGCCTTGATCTCGGACTTGGACATCTTGCGCATGGTGAGCGCGAACCCGATGTTCTCGGCCACGGTCATGTGCGGGTACAGCGCGTAGTTCTGGAACACCATCGCGATGTCCCGGTCCTTCGGCGTGACGTCGTTGACCGGCTTGCCGCCGATGCGCAAGGTGCCGGAGGATATGCCCTCGAGCCCGGCCACCATGCGCAGCGCGGTGGTCTTGCCGCAGCCGGACGGGCCCACGAGCACCATGAACTCGCCGTCGCGCACATCCAGGCTGAGGTCCTTCACGGCGTGGAAGCCGTTGGGATAGAGCTTGTTGACCTGCTCAAGGTCTACCGTGGCCATCGCGCCTCCCGTACAAGGCTGTCCGCGCCGTTATGTGATGGAAGGTTCCATCTCCCATATGGGAACGCCGATCTGTCGCCGCTGTCAAGCAGAAGTTCCCGCGTTATGGTCCAAGTGCCGTGCCGGTAACGGCGTGCGGGCCGCGTGCGTGCCGACGGTGCTCTCGCCAAGGCGCAGGGAGGTCTCCACCACCTCACCGGGCGACCCGTCGCTTGTGCCGCTTACCTGCTGCAGTGCCCGGAGCACCACGCGCCGGGCGATGTCATCGACCGGAATGCTGATGCTGGTCAGCGTCGGGTGCAGCAGGTCGGTCGGAATGCTCCCGTCGAAGCCGGTGACCGCCAGGTCACGGCCGATCCGCAGCCCGAGCTCCGCGGCCACGCCGTAGATCATCGCGGCCAGCCGGTCGCTGCCGGTGACGATCGCCTCGGGGCGGGCGGCGGGGCGGGTGCCGTCGAGCAGCGACCGGATCCGCTCGCGGGCGCTGGCCTCGTCCACGAGCACCATCTCGGCCTCCCCGGCGGGAACGCCGCGGCCGGCCAGCCCGGCGGTGAAGCCGGCGGCCCGTTCGTCATCCCAGCGGTCTCCCGACTGGTAGCCCAGGAACGCGAGCCGGCTGAAGCCCCGGTCAAGGACGTGGTGCACCGCGGTGATGATGGCCGCGCGGTTGTCGAAGTCCACCCAGTGCTGCGGCAGCCCGGGGCCCGTCCGGCCGAAGCAGGCGAACGGCATTCCCGCCTCGGCCAGCAGAGTCACCCGCGGGTCGTCCCGTCGCAGGTCAGAAAGCAGGAAAGCATCCACGCTCCGGCTGGCGATCAGGCGCCTCATCTCGGCGCGCGGGTCGCCCTCGGGGACAACGACCAGCATGTTGTAGCTCCGGCGCCCGCTCGCGGCCGCGAGCGCCTGGAGGAACAGCTGCATGATGTAGTTGCTCGGCAGCAGCAGGGCAGGAGGCAGGACGTAGGCGAGCTGCCCCGTGCGGCGCGAGCGCAGGCTCCGGGCGCCGTGGTGCGGGTGGTACCCGAGCGCTGCCACTGCCTCAAGCACCCGCGCCCGTGCGGCCTCGCCGACCCGGCCGCTGTCGTTGAGCACATTCGAGACGGTCTGCCTGCCCACGCCGGCCGCGCGGGCGACATCCTGAATCGTTACCTGATCGGCAGTTGCGGTTCGGGCCTGACCCGATGAAGACCCGGTCACGTCATCATCGTACAAACACGCGGCGGCCAACCTCTTGACAGCTGGTAGACGCGGCGCTTCCATACGATTGATCGTTCCATCAAAGTCGGCCCGCGGCACCCTTCCGGGACCACGGGCGGGACGGTCGTCCGGGTCGAAGGGAGAGCCCCGTGCCGCACGACAGACAGCCCGCGGGTCCCGGGCCGGTCCTGAGCCGCCGGTCGATGATGAAGACGCTGGGAGCGGGCGCGGCCGCGCTGGCCGCCGCGAGCCTGCCCGCCGGCTGTTCTTCCTCAGGCGGCGTCACCAGGATCGTCTTCGAGGAGACCAAGCCCGAGGTCGTCCCGTACTTCAACAACCTGGTGGCGAAGTTCAACGCGGCGCATCCCGACATCGTGGTGACGCACGACTTCACCTCGAACCTCATCGCGGAGTTCGTCCGCGGGAACACGCCCGCCATCGACTGCGACAACTACAACCTGACCACCTCCATCTTCGTCGCCCGGGGCGTCCTGGCCGACCTGTCCGGCCTGCCGCAGGCCAAGCTCATCGAGCCCAACATCCAGGCCCTGGTGACCCAGTACGCCTCCTACCACGGCGAGACGAGCATCCTGCCCTACTCGGTGGCCGCCGAGGGCGTCATCTACAACGTGGAGCTCTTCGACAAGGCCGGGATCTCTTCCGTGCCGACCACCTGGAGCGAGTTCCTCGCGGCGTGCGAGAAGTTCAAGTCCGCGAACATCACGCCGATCTTCCAGACCTTCGGCGACAACTGGACCACCCAGCAGGGCCTGTTCGACTACACGGTCGGCGGCATGATCGACGTCGCGGGGTTCTACCGGCAGCTCAACGCCGCAGGCACCAGCCTCGGCCCCAGCTCGCCGGTGTCGTTCGAGAAGGACTTCACCGCGCCCTGTCAGCGGATGCTCAGCCTGGCGCCGTACTTCAACGAGAACCCGATCGCCAAGCACTACGGCGACGGCAACCTCGCCTTCGCGAACGGTGCGGCGGGCATGTACATGCAGGGACCGTGGGCGGTCGGCGAGGTACTCGCCATCAACCCGAAGCTCAAGATGGGCACCTTCCCGCTGCCCGCGACCGACGACGCGTCGCAGACCAAGTGCCGGGTCAACCTCGACCTGGCGATCTGGCTGCCGCGGTCGCAGGCGCCCGGCCAGCGCGCGGCCGCCATCAAGTTCCTCGACTACCTCATGCAGCCCGCCGTCGTGAACGCGTACAACCAGGCCAACCTGGCGTTCTCGCCGCTGAAGGGCGCACCGCCGCAGACCAGCGCGCTCGTCTCCGGCCTCAACCCCTACGTCCGTTCCGGCCGGTTCTACCAGGGCGCGGGAACGTACGTGCCGAACACGATCCCGGTCGGCAACTACATACAGGAAATGATGCTGACCGGCAACGTGGCCGGGTTCACCTCGGCGATGGACAGCGCGTTCAGGCGCCTGGCCATCCGGACCTCAGCGTGAACCCGGTCGAGCGCCGTACCTAGGAGGCAGGCATGGCCACCACCGCACTTCCTTCCCAGCCGGCTGCCGAGCCCGCTGTCGTCCCCCCCACGCGGACCCCGCTCGGCCTGCTGAAGAGCATCTTCTTCCCGGTGTCGCCGACCTACCTGCTCATGGTTATCCCGGCGGTCCTCCTGTTCACCTTCTTCATCATGTATCCCGCGGTCCAGGGGGCAATCTGGAGCTTCACGAACTTCGTCGGGTACGGGACGTCGAGGTTCATCGGCTTCGCCAATTACAAGGCCGCGTTCGCCGACCCGACCGTCCGGGCCTCCTACGGCTTCACGCTGCTGTTCGCGGTGGTCGCCTGCGTCTTCACCAACGTGGTCGCCATGGCCCTGGCGATCGGGCTGAACGCCAAGATCAGGTGGCGGGCGGGGTTCCGCACGATCTTCTTCCTGCCGATGGTGCTGTCCGGCCTGGTCGTCTCCTACATCTTCACGTTCATCATCTCCACGTCGGTCCCGATCATCTCGAGCGCGGTCCACTTCGCCCCGTTGGAGTCGAGCATCCTGGCTAATCAGCACCTCGCGTGGCTGGGCGTGGTATTCGTGGCGTCCTGGGTGGCCATCCCCGGCGCGATCATCATCTTCCTCGCCGGGCTCGTGTCCATCCCGTCGGAGGTGTACGAGGCCGCCTCGATCGACGGAGCGAGCCCGTGGCGGCAGTTCCAGAAGATGACCTTCCCGCTGCTGTTCCCGTTCTTCATCATCAACACCATCCTGACCTTCAAGGGCTTCCTCAACGTGTACGACATCTCCGTCGGCCTGACCGGCGGCGGGCCGGGCACCGCCACCACGAGCGTGGCCATGACGATCTTCAACGGCTTCTTCAACGGCGACTACGCCTACCAGATGGCCAATGCCGTGATCTTCTTCTTGATCACGCTGCTGTTCGCGATCTTCCAGCTGAGCGTCATCCGGCGCCGGGGAGGGAGTCTGTAATGGCGACCCAGGTGAATACCGCGGCTGTCGGCGCGCCGGCCATCCAGCCCCGCAGGCGGCGCCGCATGCCCGACGGCGTGCGGGTCAACTGGGGACTGACGGTCCTCATGGCGATCTGCTCGCTGATCGTCCTCATCCCGCTGTACTTCGCCATCGCCATGGCGCTGAAGTCGCCCGCGCAGACGGGCACGGGCACCGGGTTCAACTTCCCCTGGCCGCTGCAGTGGGGGAACTTCCGCGCCGCGTGGGACCTGACCGACACCCCGCTGGCGTTCTCGATGAGCCTGCTCGTCACGGTGATCGCCGTGGTCGGGGAGATCCTGGTCAGCGCGCTCGCGGCCTGGTCCATCGTGCGCAACTGGGACCACTGGCAGTTCCGGGCGACGTTCGTCTACCTCATGCTCGCCCTGTTCATCCCCTTCCCCGTCGTCGCGCTGCCCCAGGTGAAGCTGACGGCCGCGCTCGGCCTTGACAACCCGTTCGGCGTCGCGATCCTGCACATCATGTTCCAGCTGGCCTTCAACGTGCTGCTGTTCTCCGCCTACATCCGGTCCATCCCGGTCGAGCTGGAGGAGAGCGCGCGGATGGACGGCTGCACCACCTTGCAGACCTTCCGGCGGGTGGTCATGCCGCTGCTCGCGCCGATCAGCGCCACCGTCGGCATCTTCGCCTTCCTGCAGTCCTGGAACGACTTCATGATGCCGCAACTGGTCACGGCGAACCCGAAGTTCCAGACCCTGCCGGTCGTCCAGTACCTGTTCCAGACCCAGTTCACCACGAACTACAACGTGGCCTTCGCGTCGTACCTGATGGCCCTGCTGCCAACCCTGGTCGCCTTCCTGATCGGCCAGCGCTGGGTGGTCAGCGGCATCATGCGCGGCTCGATCAAGTGACCATGGAAGGAGCCGTAGCGGAGGAGAGCCAGCCCGCCGCCGACTGGTGGCGGCAGGCAGTGGTCTACCAGGTCTACCCGCGCAGCTTCGCCGACTCCGACGGGGACGGCCTTGGCGACCTCAGGGGAATCCTCTCCCGGGTGCCGTACCTCGCGGCGCTGGGCATCGACGCCGTCTGGCTCAGCCCCTTCTACCCGTCCGCCCTCGCGGACGGCGGTTACGACGTGGACGACTACCGTGACGTCGACCCGCTCCTTGGCACGCTGGCCGATTTCGATGAGATGACCGCCAGGCTGCACGCCAGCGGGATCAAGGTCATCGTCGACATCGTCCCGAATCACACCTCGAGCAGGCACGCGTGGTTCCGTGAGGCGCTGGCCGCCCCGAAGGGATCGCCCGCCAGGGACCGGTACATCTTCCGCGACGGGCGGGGGCCGGACGGGGCGCTGCCGCCGTCGGACTGGACCTCGATGTTCGGCGGCCCCGCCTGGAGCCGCGTCCCGGACGGGCAGTGGTACCTGCACCTGTTCGCCGCGGAGCAGCCCGACCTCAACTGGCAGAACCGTGAGGTCCGTGACGACTTCCTGACCACGCTGCGGTTCTGGTCCGACCGCGGTGCCGACGGGTTCCGGGTGGACGTCGCCCACGGCCTGGCCAAGAACCTGGCAGAGCCGCTTGCGCCGCTGCCGGCCGGGCAACATCCGGCAGGCCTGGACGTACCGCCCGGCAGCCACCCGCTATGGGACCGGGACGAGGTGCACGACATCTACGCGGAATGGCGGCAGGTCTTCAACGAGTACGATCCGCCGCGCACCGGCGTGGCCGAGGCGTGGGTGCACCCGTCCAGGCGGCCGCGGTACGCCAGCCCGTCCGGGCTGGGCCAGGCGTTCAACTTCGACCTGCTCGAGGCCAACTGGACCGCGGGAGACTTCCTGCGGGTGATAACCGACGGCCTCGCCGACGCGCAGCACCACGGCGCGTCGACCACGTGGGTGCTGTCCAGCCACGACGTGGTGCGGCACGCCAGCCGCTATGCGCTGCCCGCGCGGGATCGGCTCGAAAGCACCGAGAACGCCAGGGCCTGGCTGCTCAGCAACGGGACCACGCCGGAGCCCGACCTCGGGCTCGGCCTGCGGCGCGCCCGCGCGGCCACCCTGCTGATGCTGGCGCTGCCCGGGTCGGCCTACCTGTACCAGGGAGAGGAACTCGGCCTGTACGAGGTCGCCGACATTCCGGCCGAGCTCATCCAGGATCCCGCTTTCCGGCGGTCAGGCGGCGCGGAGAAGGGCCGTGACGGGTGCCGTGTCCCCCTGCCCTGGACGACCGGCGGACCGTCCTTCGGGTTCGGCGCCGGCGGCGCGCACCTGCCGCAGCCCGCGTGGTTCGGGCCGCTCAGCGTCCAGGCGCAGGAGCATGACCCGGCGTCCACGCTGACCATGTACCGCCAGGCCCTCGGCTGGCGCCGCCGGCTGCGGACCACGGAAAGCCTGGAGTGGCGGCCGGCCGCCAGCGCGCAGGTGCTGCACTTCGCCCGTCCGGGCGGCTGGCAGTCGGTGACCAACTTCGGGTCGGCGGCCGTTCCGCTGCCGCCCGGGACCGTGGTCGTTGCCAGCGGCCCCCTCAACGGGGGACTGCTGCCCGCGGACACCACCGCCTGGATACTCGGCGGCTAATCGGCGGACTCGCGGGAGCGGAGCAGGCGGCGCAGCGACTCGAGCCGGGGCAGCGCCTCGTGCTCCGCGGCCCACTCGCCGAGGGCACAGCCGGGGGAGAGGTGGTCGCAGCCCGGCGGGCAGGCGGCGGTGCCCTCGGCCAGGTCGCCGAATGCCTCCACGACTCGCTCCACCGCCACGTGGCCGAGGCCGAAGCCGCGTATCCCTGGCGTGTCGATGAGCCAGCCGGAGTCGCCGGGCAGCGGCAGCGCGATCGCGGACGACGAGGTGTGCCTGCCCTTGCCGGTGACCGCGTTGACCCGGCCGACGGCGCGGCCAGCGTCCGGCACGAGGCCGTTGACGAGGGACGACTTGCCGACGCCGGACTGGCCGATGAAGACGCTCACCCGGCCGTCGAGCGCCTTGCGCAGCCGGCCATGAGTCTGCGCGGGCAGCGGCTGCCTGGTGGTCAGCATGGGGATGTCGAGCGGGCGGTAGAAGGCGCGGAGCTTGCGCGGCGCGGCCAGGTCGGACTTGGTGAGCACGAGCAGCGGGTCGAGGCCGGCGTCGTAGGCGGCGACGAGGCAGCGGTCGATGAACCGGGTCTTGGGCTCAGGGTCGGCCAGCGCGGCCACGATCACCAGCTGGTCGGCGTTCGCCACGACCACCCGTTCCATCGGGTCGGCGTCGTCGGGTGAGCGGCGCAGCACGCTGGTCCGCTCCTCGACCCGGACGATCCTGGCGAGGCTGCCCGGGGCACCGGTCACGTCGCCTGCGAGCGCGACCCGGTCACCGACGACGACCGAGCCCCTGCCGAGTTCGCGCGCCTTCATCGCGGTGATGAGCCGGCCCTCGTCCGGGCCCTGGTCGCCGAGCACGCAGCCGTAGCGGCCCCGGTCGACGGAGACCACGAACGCCTCCGGCGCTGACTCGTGCGCGGGCCGCCGCCGGGTGCGCGGCTTTGAGCCGCGGCCCGCACGGACCCGGACGTCGTCCTCGTCGAGGTAGGCCGGCCGCTGCCTCAGGGCGCTTCCCCCCGGACGAGTTCAGCCCAGCGGTCGGTGAAGTCGGGGAAGGTCTTGCCGACGGTGGCGACGTTCAGCACGTCGATGCCGGGGACACCGAGGCCGAGCACGGCGCCGGCCATCACCATCCGGTGGTCGTCGTAGCTGTCGAAGGCGTGTCCCGGCGGGGCGGCAAGCGGCCGGGGCCGGATGGTCAGGCTGTCGGGCTCCTCGGTCACGTCGCCGCCGAGCGCGTTGATCTCCTTGGTGATCGCGGCCAGCCGGTCGGTCTCCTGCGCCCGCGTGTGGCCCACCCCGGTGAACGTGGACGGCCCGGAGGCGAGTGCGGCGACCGCGGCGAGCGGGAGGCACATCTCCGGGATGTCCCGCAGGTCGGCGTCGATGCCGGTGATCGTGCCCGTTCCGGTGACGGTCAGGCCGTCCGCGCCGCGGGAGACCGACCCGCCCATCCGGGTGAGCACGTCCAGGATCGCGTCGGCGGGCTGCAGCGACGCTTCCGGCCAGTCGCGGACGGTGACGGACCCGCCGGTGACGAGGGCCGCGGCGAGGAACGGGCCCGCGTTGGACAGGTCGGGCTCCACGGTGAAGTCGCCGAGGTTCAGCGGCCCGGGGTCCACCCGCCAGGAGTCGGGGCGTCCGGTGGCGGCCTGGCCGGCCTCCACCGTCGCGCCGGCGTCGCGGAGCATCCGGATCGTCATCTCGATGTGCGGCAGCGACGGTACCGGCGGTCCCGAGTGCCGGACGGTGACCCCGGCGGTAAACCGCGGCGCGGCCAGCAGCAGGCCGGAGACCAGCTGCGACGACCCGGAGGCATCGAGCGTGACCGGCCCGCCCGCTACCGCGCCGGCGCCGTGGATGGTGAAGGGCAGCGCACCGCGGCCGCCGTCGTCGATCGCCACGCCGAGCGTGCGCAACGCGGTGAGCAGCGCGCCGACCGGCCGTTCGCGGGCCCGCGGGTCGCCGTCGAACGCGACGTCGGCCGGGGTGAGCGCCGCCACCGCGGGCAGGAACCGCATGACCGTGCCGGCGTTGCCGACGTCCACGCGTACCGTGGAGCCACGGGCGGGCGCGCCGGGGGTGACGCGCACCTCGGTGCCGCGGGAGTCGATGGTGCAGCCGAGGGCGCGCAGCGCGCCGATGGCGAGGGACGTGTCGCGGGCCTGCAAGACACCGCGCAGCACCGACGGCGAGTCGCTCAGCGCCGCGAGGATGAGTGCGCGGTTGGTGATCGACTTCGAACCGGGCAGCCGCAGCGTGGCGCGCACCGGCCCGTGCGCCGCGGGGGCGCGCCAGCGTCCGGAATCCATGCCCTTGAGGGTATCGGCTGACGTGGGCTAGCGTCGGATGAGCCAGCACCGAGTTTGCCGGAGGCGTTTTGCGGTTAAGAAGGCTTCAATCCGGCTTGTACCATGAGGGAAGGTCACATGTGCGGTCGGTTCGTCTCGGCTCGTAAGCGGCTGGAGCTCCTCGAGGAGTTCGCCGTGACGCGTGACGCCGTCTCCGTTGACCGCGACCCCGACTACAACGTGGCACCGACCAAGCGGATTTACACGGTGCTCAGCCACAAGGACGAGCGGGAGCTGCGGCTGGTGCGGTGGGGCCTGGTGCCGAGCTGGGCGAAGGACACCTCGGGCGGCGCCCGGATGATCAACGCGCGCTCCGAGACGGTGGCGGTCAAGCCGTCCTTCCGCGCGGCCTTCGGAAAGCGGCGCTGCCTCATCCCGGCGGACGGCTACTACGAGTGGCTGACCGAGGACAAGGTCAAGAAGCCGTTCTATATCTACCGGACCGACGGCGGCATCCTGGCCTTCGCCGGGATCTACGAGCTGTGGCGGAATTCCCAGGTGCCCGATGACCATGAGGACGCCTGGTACTGGTCGGCGTCGATCATCACCACCCAGGCCACGGACGACATCGGGCGGATCCATGACCGGACGCCGATGGTGATCGCGCCGGACAACTGGTCGGACTGGCTCGACCCGGCCAACAACGAGAAGGGGCAGCTGCTTGCGGTGATGCGCCCCGCGACGTCCTCGGGGTCGGGCGGCCTGACGTCCTATCCCGTTTCGACGGCCGTTAACTCCGTGCGGAACAACGGCCCGTCGCTGATCGAACCGCTGGGCGAGGCGGATCCGCCCCCTGGTTCATCCCTCTTCTGAACCCCGCCCTCACCCCCCGAGGAACCGCCGATGGAGATCAGCGTTGCCCGTAAGCGCCTAGAGGAAATGTGCGCCGACCTGGACAGGACGGTGTCGGTACTAATGGGTGAAAACCACCTTGCCCGCGGGGGTGGCGCGGAGGCGGGTGACGCGGGCTCGAACCTGACGGAGGCGGACAGGAACGCCGCGTCGGTGCAGACCGTGCTGGCGCAGCGCGCCGAGGTGATCGCCGCGCTCGCCCGGGTCGAAGACGGCAGTTACGGGCGGTGCGTTGACTGCGGCAACCCGGTCCCCGAGCCTCGCCTCGAGGTCCGCCCGGCGACCGCCCGCTGTGTCCCGTGCCAGGCGAAGCGGGACCGGCGCCGCTGAGCGCGGCGCCGGTGCCGCCTATGTGGTGGTGCCGCGCCCCGTCCCGCCCGGCTTCTCGCAGCACGCGATCAGCTGCGTGCCCACCGAGTCATCCGAACGGGCGCGTAGCTCCGCGTTCACCAGTTCGCTGAACCGTGACGGGTCGCGGGCAAGCAGGTAGCTGACCGTCTCGGGAGACAGCACGGTGCGCGGCCTGATCCAGTTGACCCGCAGGCCTGCGCCGGTGAACAGCTCGCGGAGCTGCTCGGCGCCGTAGCAGCGGGTAATGGTGCCGTCCGGCCAGGGGATGAGCACCACGTCGGCGTTGGGCACGTCGACCAGGTGGGGCCAGCGGTGCTGCTCGGCGAGCACCCCCATGCCGTAGGTGAGTGAGTCCACGCAGGCGAGCAGCCGTCCGCCGGCTCGCAGCACGCGCGCGATCCCGGCGACGAGCTCTTCCGCGGCCAGGTGCCTGGACAGGGTGCGGTCCTCGGCGATAACGCCGTCGGCGCAGCCGTCCGCGAGGAACTCAAGGCCCGTCCCGTCGGCCGCCACCGCGCACCACCGGGCCCGCTGCCCGCGGCCCGTGCCAGCCGGCTCGGTGCCTGCCGGCTCGGGCGGCAGCCGCGGGTCGATGACGCGCAGCACGCTGTGCCCGGCGCAGGCGGCGACCTCGGCCGCACGCGCGCCAGGGCCCGATATGTCGATGAGGAAGCGCCTGCCGCCGGGCAGCCATCTGGTCAGCTGCGCACGGGCGACCGTGGCGTGGAAGCGCGGGTAGCCTTCGGCTGAGCCGGTGTCCTGCTCGGCCGTTCCCCCGGGAAAAATCGGGTGCACCGGGTCACTCCTGGCCGGGGTGCCTCATTCGTGGCACCCCACGCTTATCAGCGTTCCCCGGGTCCAGGCGTTCCAGTCCAGGGAAGCCGGAATTGCGCGGGCCAGGACAGTGTTGAACGCGTCATGGCCACAGCCACTGCGACACTCGACCGGCCACACCGGTCCGCCCCCCGCCCACCGGGGAAGGTATCCTCTTACGGTTACCGAGAGGGGGTGGGTCCCGTGCCAGAGACACTCGCCGAGCGCGGAGAGCGCTTTGAGGCAGATGTCATGCCATACCTGGACCAGTTGTACTCTGCCGCCCTCCGCATGACGAGGAACCCGGCGGATGCCGAAGACCTCGTCCAAGAGACCTTCGCTAAGGCCTACGCGTCATTTCACCAGTTCCAGCAGGGGACGAACCTGAAGGCGTGGCTTTTCAGGATCCTGACCAATACCTTCATCAACACCTACCGTAAGCGGCAGCGTGAACCGCAGCGGTCGGGCTCTGACGAGGTGGAAGACTGGCAGCTTGCGCGCGCGGCCTCGCACAGTTCCGGCGGGCTCAAGTCGGCGGAGGCGGAGGCGCTGGAAAGGCTGCCCGATTCCGATATCAAGACGGCGCTGCAGACGCTGCCGGAAGAGTTCAGGATCGCGGTTTACCTCGCCGACGTCGAGGGGTTCGCGTATAAGGAAATTGCCGACATTATGGGGACCCCGATCGGTACCGTGATGTCACGGCTGCACCGCGGCCGCCGCCAGCTCCGGGAGCTGCTCCAGGACTACGCAGCCGAGCAGGGCCTGGTCCGCGCTAATGCCGAGGAGGGTGGGCAATGAGCTGCGGAAAGCCCCATGAGACGCCGTGTAGTGAGGTACTTGAGCGCGTCTACTGGTACCTGGACGGCGAGGTGTCGGAAGACGACTGCGACCACATCCGCCAGCACCTCGATGAGTGCGGGCCGTGCCTGCGCGAGTACGGGCTCGAAGAGGCGGTAAAGCGCCTGGTCGCCAAGCACTGCGGCTGTGACCCGGTGCCGAGCGAACTGCGCACGAAGGTCCTGGTGCGAATCAGGCAGGTGCAGGCCGAGATCGAGGTTACTGAATAAGGATCGCCTGGCGTAAACGGCCGCTTACGGCTCGTCGGCTATAGGTTTTTAGGTCTGCGCTTATCAGCGTGGCCACGTTATCCTGTGGTGGGCGGCATGTCGTAGGCGGCCGTCAGCATTTCCGCGCGCGAGGGAGGATTGTCCCGATGAGGGCTTCCGGGGTCTCCTGGGGGTAGCGACGGCGATAGGTGCGATTCGGGTCAACGGCGGCTGGCTACGAGGGGGGAGCGTGGATAAGCTCTCGCGCATCGCGTGGCTGTACATCGGCGCGGTTATCCTCGCCGCGGCCATCGTGCTCGCCGCCGGGCCGTTCACCGGGCTTGACTGGAGCCAGGTGGCGGTGCTCGGCCTGCTCCTCATCGCCTGCGAGTCCTCCGCCACGCTGCTTAACGGGCGCGGCCTCGCCTGGTCGGCGAACACCATGGCTTCGCTCGCCGCGGTGGTGCTGTGCGGTCCCGTCGGGGCGGCCATCGTCAGCCTCGGCACGCTCCTTGGCATCCGCCGCGGGCCGTCGCTGCGGCAGCGGCTGTTCAACAGCGGCATGTACGTGCTCAGCGCCTACCTGGCCGGGCGAGCCTACCTGGCCTTCGGCGGCCACGCGGGCACCCCTGGACCGAGTTCCTTTCCCGGCCTGATCGGGCCGTTCGCCGCGGCCGCCGTGGTGCACGTGGCCGTCAACTTCCTGCTGCTGCACGGTGTCTTCTGGCTGACCAGTGACCCGGGCGCGGCGGCGGGGCGAGACGGGCTCGATTTCAAGCTGTGGCTGACGGATCTCGGGTACGGCGCGTTCGGCGTGCTGATCGCCGCCCTCTGGTCGGTGCTCGGCCCGTTCACGCCGGTTCTCGTGCTGATCCCGGTGTTCGTGGCCCGCTGGGCGGTGGCGCAGTTCGCCGCGCAGCAGCGGGCCTACGAGGCGACTGTCAGCGCGCTGTGCCAGGCCGTGGAGACCAAGGACTTCTACACCAGGGGGCACAGCGAGCGGGTGTCCCGCGGCGCGGTGATGATCGCGACGGAGATCGGCATGCGCCCGGAGCGGGTGGGCGCGATCAGGTACGCGGGGATGCTGCACGACGTGGGCAAGCTCGGCGTTCCGACGTCGGTGCTGCAGAAGCGCAGTTCGCTCACTGACGACGAGTACGCCGCCGTTCAGCTCCACCCGATGCGCGGGCTGGACATCGTCCGGGAGATCGGCTTCCTCGACGAGGCGCTCGCCGGGATCATGCACCATCACGAGCGGATCGACGGCCGGGGGTACCCGATGGGCCTGGCCGGAGACGAGATACCCGAGTTCGCCCGGGTGCTCGCCGTCGCGGACGCCTTCGACGCGATGACCTCCGACCGCTCCTACCGGGGTGCCCGCCCGGTTCCCGAGGCGGTCACCGAGCTGCGCAAGTGGGCGGGCAAGCAGTTCGACCCGGCCTTCGTGGACGCCTTCGTCGCCGCGATCGACCGGGACGGCTGGACGGCACCGGAGCCCGCGCCCGCGGAGGATCCGCTGCGGTCCATCGAGAGCCTGTGACGTGGCCAGCCGACAGTATGAGCCGCGCGGGTTCCCGCGTCCCGCCCTGGACTCGGGCCAGTGGCTGCTTGTCGCGTTCGCGGGACTGCTGGTCATCTGGTCGGTCGCGCAGACCGCGGTCAGCCGCGTCCACGGCGTGCACGCGGCGCTGGCGTTCGGCGCGCTGATCGCGTTCGGCGAGCTGCTGCGGCTGAACCTGCCGGGAGACCGGGAGGCGGCCCCCATCGCCACCGCTGGCGCCATGGCCTACGCCCTGCTGCTGCGGATCGGGAACACTCCCGCCCGGCCGGAGGCGGCGCAGGTCATCGCGGTAACCGCGATCGCCATGATGATCGGCGCGCTGCCGCACCTGGCAGTCGGCCGGCCGGCGCGGGTCACCGCGATGTCCGCCCGGCTGCTCGCGGTGGCCTGTGTGGCCGCCGTTTTCCGCCCGCTGGCCAACGCTGGGCTGATCGGCGGCCGCTGGTGGTCCGAGATGCCGGTCATGCTCGGGCTCGTGGTGGTGGCCTGGCTCATCGAATCGGTGGTGGCCGCCCTCATCAGGACGGATCAGCTGCGGTCCAGGTTCGTCGTCGCGCTCGGCGACGAGCTGCGGGTGCAGTTGCCCATCGCCGCCGCGGCGGGTGCGTCGGCGCTGCTCATCGCGTTCGCCGCCGAGGTCATGGGACTCACCGCCGTCGCCGTGTTCGCGGCGCCGCTGCTCGTCACCCAGGTCGCGCTGCGCCGGTACGCCGGAATCAGGGCCACCTACCTGCAGACCGTGCGCGCCCTCGCGCGGGTGACGGAGATCGGCGGCTACGTGGAGACCGGGCACTCGGCCCGGGTGAGCCGCCTGTCGGTGGCCATCGGCCGCGAGCTCGGCATGCCGGAGCCCGCGCTGCTGCAGCTCGAGTACGCCGCGCTGATGCACGACATCGGCCAGCTCTCGCTGCGCGACCCGGTCCCCGGCGGCGCCACCGTGCTGGTGGCCAGGGAAGAGCAGCGGCGCATCGCCGAGTACGGCGCTGAGGTGATACAGCAGGCCCGTGTGCTCGACCCGGTGGCGGACATCGTGCGGCGGCAGTCCGACCCGTGCCGCCCCGCCGACCGCTCCCGGCCGCCGCCGCTGTCCAGCCGGATCATCCGCGCCGCCAACGCGTATGACGACCTCGTCGGGAGCTCGGCCGACCCCGCACGGGCCGCCGAGGCCATCGAGCGGCTGCGGCTTGACACCGCGTCCGAATATGACCCCGGGGTCGTTGACGCGCTCAGCCGCCTCGTCCTCCCGAAGGTCAGCTAGCCGGCCAACGCACCGGAGCGCGCTCGAACATCAACTTATCGTGTGCAGTTAATAGCCGTTTCCCGCGATCGAATGCACACGATAAGTTGATCTTGGTGTCCTGCAAGCGCGCTACACGCCGGTGGTGGTGCGCGGGTACTCGGCCTGGACGTCTGTGATCACGTTGACGAGGTACGGGGTGGACGCGTTGAAGGCGCGCCTCAGGGCTGGGCCGATCTCGCTTGACTTCGTCACCAGTTCCCCCGCGCCGCCCAGGGCGCGCACCACCTCGTCGTAGCGGGTGCCTGGCCTCAGGTCAGCGGCTACGTCATAGCCGTAGACGGCTTGCATGGGGCCTTTTTCCAGGCCCCAGGCGGAGTTGTTGCCGGCGATCATGACGACCGGGAGGTCGTGGCGGACCAGGGTGTCGACGTCCATCAGGGACAGGCCCGCCGCGCCGTCACCGAGCATCAGCACAACCTGCGCCGCCGGATGCGCGATCCTGGCCGCCATGGCGTAGCCGAGGCCAGTGCCCAGGCAGCCGTAGGGGCCTGGGTCAAGCCATCGTCCGGGGAACGCCGGCTCGATGAGGCGGCCGGCGAAGGAAACGAAGTCGCCGCCGTCGCCGATGACCACCGCGTCGTCGTCAAGCTGCCTTAGCAGTTCGCCGTAGACCCGCATCGGGTGGATGGGCGCTGCCTCGCTCTCCAGCAGCGGTTTGTCCGCTGCCGCGGCGGCGCGTGCCGTGCCGCGCAGGGTGGCCAGCCACTCCATGTCGCCGGCGGGCCGGGCGCCGCATGCCTCGGTGAGGGCGGTGAAGAACAGGGACAGGTCGCCTGACGCGGAGGCTGCCAGCGGGCAGTGCGTTGCGATGGCGTCAGGGGAGTCCGCCACGTGGACGACGGCGGCGGGGGACTCCTTCGGGCCGAACGAGCCGTAGCGCAGCCGGAAGTCCAGCGGTACCCCGGCCACGATCACCAGGTCGGCCTCGGCGAACGCGAGTGAGCGCGCCCGGGTGACCAGCAGCGAGTGGCCGCCCGGCAGCACGCCGCGGGCCTGGCCGTTCGCGATCACCGGCAGCCGGAGGGTCTCCGCGCACGTCCGTGCGGCGACCTCCGCGCCGCCCAGCCACACGTCCGAACCGAGCGCGAGGACAGGGCGGCGCGCCGTCGCGAGCAGCTCGGCGATCCGCGCCACGTCCGCGCCGCCGGGCTGCGCCGGCGCGAACAAGGCCCCGTCGGGAAACTCGACGGTCGCCTCGCCGTAGATGCCTTCCAGCGGGAAGTCGACGAAGACCGGGCCCCGGTGCGGCGTTGTCGCGAGCCGGAACGCCTCGTCCACCGACGCCGCCACGGACGCGGCGGCGTGCTCGGTCCAGGCGCGCTTGGTGACCGGGGCGAGCAGCGGCACGTGGTCCATTTCCTGCAGCGCCCCCTTGCCCCACAGGTAGTCGGGGGCCCGGCCGCCGAGCACGACGACGGGCGCGCCGTTGAACCACGCGGAGGTCACCGCGCTCACGCTGTTGGTGACCCCTGGGCCGGCCGTGACGACGGCGAGCCCGGGATCACGGGTGAGCCGCGCGATGCCCTCGGCGGCGAAGACCGCGGTCTGCTCATGCCGCACGTCGACCAGGCGCAGCGGCGGGTCGGCCTTGACCGCCCCGTCGTAGAGCGGGAACACGTGCCCGCCGGAGAGGGTGAACATGGCCGCCACGCCGTACCGCTGCGCGACCGCGACGGCGTGCGCGCCCGCGTGTCCAGTTAGAGATCCCACTTGGGGAACCTTATTCTTTTTCTCCGGCGCCGACCAGGTAGGCCTTGCGGGTCAGGGAAAAGAACAAGGTTTCAAAGACGCTACCCGTGCGTCACAGTTTTTTGGAGGGGGGCCCGGCCTGCGTGCCGCCGCGCCGCCCGCCCGGAGGCGGCAGCAGGCCGGGGACGTGCCGCGCCCGTCAGTCGAGCGACGCCGCAACGCCGGCCGGCACGGGCGCGGTTGCCTCCTCCGGGTCGGCGGTGTACTGGTGCGGGAGCGTCTCGTCCGTACCCTCGGGTACCTTGGCGGCCTTGAGCACGAGGGTGAGCACCACCGCGATCACCAGGTTGATGATCACCGCGCTCAGGCCGATGTAGATCGTGTGCCCGAACTCGATGTCAGACGAGCCCGCCCAGTGCGACGCCGTCGGGCTCGACACGTTGTAGGCGGCGATGGTGCCGAAGACCATGCCGGCCAGCCAGCCGGTCAAGAGCGCCCAGCGGTGGAACCACCGGGTGAACAGGCCGCCGATGATCATCGGGGCGAGCTGGAGGATCCAGACACCGCCGAGCAGCTGCAGGTTGATCGAGAACGTGCGCGGCAGCTCCACGGCGAACAGCAGCGCGCCCAGCTTGACCACCAGCGACGCCCACCGGGACATCCGCGTCTGCAGCGCGGGTGAGGCGTCCTGCTTGAAGAACTCGGTGAAAACGTTCCTCGTGAACAGGTTGGCGGCGGCGATCGACATGATGGCGGCCGGCACCAGGGCGCCGATGATGATGCCGGCGAAGGCGATGCCGGTGAACCAGCTCGGGAACATGTGCTGGAACAGGTACGGCACGGCGAGTTGCGCGTTGCCCGTCTTCTTGACGTCCGCCGCCGTCGTCGGGTCGGCGATCGCCATGTAGCCGAACAATGCGATGAGGGCGAGCAGCACCGAGTACATCGGCAGGTAGATCATGTTCCGCTTGACCACGCTGCGCCGCTTGGCGGCCAGCGTGCCGGTGATCGCGTGCGGGTACATGAACAGCGCGACCGCCGAGCCGAGGGCGAGCGA
>DASWAE010000193.1:0-24040 GCA_036391275.1 Trebonia sp. | reverse complement strand
GCGCGGGATGGCGAACCGCTCCCTGACCGCGGCGAACACCTCGGCCTGCTTGACGGTGTCCACCCCCAGGTCGGCCTCCAGGTCCAGGTCGAGGTCGAGCAGGTCACGCGGGTACCCGGTCAGGCCCTCCACGACATCAAGAACCGTCCCGGCGACCGGATCGGCCTCGGGTACCGGCGGCGCCGTGGCGGTCGCGGCCACCGTGGCCGCGGCGGCGCCGTCTGCCGGACCGGGGATCACCGTCTCCGGCACAGGCGAGACCCCGCTGTCCGTCTCGGGCGGCGCTGGTGCGGGCGATGCGGCCGGCGCCACTGCCACGGATGCGGCCGGCGCCACTGCCACGGATGCGGCCGGCACCGTCACGGCCGGCGCCGTCACGGGCGGTTCCTGGGTGCTGTCATCGGTGACCCGCAGCGTGCGCTGCACGACCTCAAGCCGGGCGTCCGTCCGTCCGGTCACCGCGGCCAGCCACGAGCGCCAGGCCGGCTCGTCCGCGATGCGGTAGGCGAAGCCCAGGTCGCTTGGCGGGCGGCGCACGCCATCGTTCGGCTCGATCCAGTGCAGCAGCGTCATCGAGATCTGCGAGCCGAAGCCGGCCGCGAGCCGGAGCGCGTACCTGACCGGGTACGCCCCGCCGCGGGACAGGTTCAGCTGGCCGAGCTCGGGGTCGGGCTCGCGGTAGTTCGGCACCGGCGGGACGATCCCGGTTTCCAGTGCCTTGACCGCCACGACCTCCTCGATCCCGGCGCCCATCGCGTGCCCGGTGAAGCCCTTCGTGTTGGCGATGACGATCGAGTCGGCGGCCGCCCCGAACGCCGTCCGGAGCGCGCTGATCTCGGCCGACGCGCTGCCGCCGCGGGCCGGGGTGTAGGTCTCGTGCGAAACGAACACGGTCTGGCCGGCGATCTGGCCGCGGTCCACGCCCCGCCGCTCGGCCTGGCGGACAAGCTGCTCCATCACCTGGGTGATGTGCTCGACGTCGAGACGGGTGCCATGGAAGGCGCTGTTGGCGGTGACCGCCGCCAGGACCTCGCAGATCGGCCGGATGCCGCGTTCACGCGCGGCATCCGCGGACTCCACGACCAGCGCGGCCGCCCCGGAGCCGATGATCATTCCGTGCCTGCGCTTGTCGAACGGCAGCGCCGCGTCCTCGACCACCTCATCCGTGGCCGCCGCCCCGCTGGCGAGGAAGCCGGAGCCGGTCCAGGGCAGCAGGGTGTCCGAGGCGACGTCGTCGGCGGACACCACGACGACGCGACGGCACCGCCCGGTCCTGATCCAGTCCTCGGCCACGCACAGCGCCTGCGCGGTACTCGCGCACGCCGCGTTCACCTGCGTGTTGGGGCCGCGGGCGCCGACAAGCTCGGCGAACTGCGAGTGCCCCATGGACAGGGCACGGAACAGGAAGCGCCGGTCGAAGGTGAACGGCTCGGCCTCCAGCCGGTGCCTGAGCTCGGCGATCCGCCGGTCCACCTCGGCCGCGGCCTGGTCGCCGGAGCTCATCCGGGCCCGGATGTCCTCGAGCACGCCGAGCTCGTGCCTGCGGGCACGGTCCTCCTGGTAGCGGTTGATGTCCGACGCGAAGGACGCGTAACCAGGGAACGCCGACGCGAAGATCACTCCGGTGTCGTCGCGCATGCTGGCCGGCAGCTGCCAGCCGCCCGGCAGCTTGGTGCCGAGCGTCGTGGTGCGGTAGCGCCGCACCAGCGGGATGCCGGCGTCGCGCAGCGCGTCCACGCCGGCGCCGATGGCCAGCCGGGTGCACTGGTCGAGGGCGGCGTTCCGGTCGGCGTCGACGCCGAACTCCCCGGTGAGGTCGAACGCCCCGTACCGCCCCGCCAGCTTGATGACGTCTCCCTCGCTCTTGATGGTCTCGAAGGCCGGGTCGCCTGACTCGCTCTTCACCAGCCGGGTGATGTGCTTGTCGACCATCTCGCGGCGTACCTGGCGCGGGATGACGTCGATGAACTGCTCGCCGGAGAGGATGCGGGCGACGTTCTCGTCGTCGAACACCCGCTCGGTGCCGGGCAGGCCGAGCGCCGCGCCGGTGATGACCACCGGCTCTGCCGCCGGCAGCGCCGCGCGGTCCGGTGCGGGCGGCGCGGTGGCAGCCGTCCGGGGAGTCGAAACGGTCGCGGGCTGCGCGGAATCAGCGAAAATGGCACGGCCACGGTCGATAAGCTCGGCCACCAGGTGTCCAAGCTCGGCGTAACGGTCTTCCGGCATGGCTCCTCCTGATGGCGTTGACGGCGTAACGGGGGCGGGCGCCGGCCTGCCGGCCGGCATCCGCGAAGAGGCGGCCTCCCGCGCGGGCGCGGGCGCGTAGCCGAGTCCCGCGGCGTACAGGCCGCAGAGCGCCGTGTTGAACGACGCGCTGTCTCCGTATTTCGGGTGGTTGGTGAACAGGGCGACCACGTCGTCGTGCGCCGAGCCGAGCACGTCGTCGGCGAAGCCGGCGAGCGCCCGCTTGGGCCCGACCTCGACGAAGACGCGGGCGCCGGCCTCGTACAGCGTGCCGAGGCCCTTGACGAACTGGACGGGCGAGGCGACCTGGCGGCCCAGGATGTCCAGCATGCGTTCGGTCACGCCCGGGCCGTCCGCCGGGTAGAACTCTCCGTCGACGTTGGCCACCACCGGCAGCTTCGGCGGGCACAGCTCCAGCCTGGCCAGGGTCCGCCGGAGCGGCTCGCTCACCGGCGCGACGATCGCCGTGTGGAAGGCGTGGCTGACGGGGATGCGCGAGGCCGTGTAGCCCGCGGCGGCGAAGGCCTCGATCGCCCGCTCGACCGCGTCCGTCGCGCCGCCGATCACGGCCTGGCGGGTGCTGTTGATGTTGGCGATGACCACGTAGCCGTCGACGGACGCGACGATCCGCTCGATGTCGGCGAGCGGGGCCATCACGGCCGCCATCGCCCCTTTGTCGGGCACAACGAGGCTTGCCATCTCCCGGCCGCGCGCGCTGACTGCCTCGAGTGCCGCCGCGAACGGCAGGGCGCCCGCCGCGACAAGCGCCCCGTATTCACCGAGGCTGTGCCCCATCACCAGGTCGGGCTTGATGCCGTAGGCCGCCAGCAGGCGGGTGAGGGCCAGGTCGGCCGCGAGCACGGCCGGCTGGGTGATCTCGGTCTGCAGCAGCTGCCCCTCGGCCCGCGCCACCGCCGCCTTGTCGCTGCCCTCGACGAAGATGTAAGAGGTCAGCGGCTTGCCGAGCAGCGGGGTCATGACCTCGTCCGCCTCGGCGAACGTCTGCGCCACGATCGGCTCGGTGGCCCGGAGCTCACCGAGCATGTTGACGTACTGCGAGCCCTGCCCCGTGTACAGGAACGCGGTCCTGGGGGCCGGGCCCTGGCCGATGAACACGCCGCGCGAGCGCAGCATCTTGCGCAGCTCCGGTGCCCCGCCGGTCAGCGCCTTGACGGCCAGGCCGGCCTTGTCGGCAAGCTCGGCCGGCCCGCCGTAGTCGATGGCGACCCGTACCCGGGCCGACGCCAGCGCCGGGTCGGGCGCCGCGAGCGGCGGCGCCTGGCCGGCCGCCGCCTGGTCCCGTACCCGGGCAAGCGCAGCGGCGACGTCGGGCTCGCTCGCCCCGCCGGCCACGAGCGCGCCGCGCAGCGGCAGCCTGGGCCCGAGCCCGGCGGCCGCGAAGACATGCCGGCCCGCGGCACCGTGCCCGCCCGGGATGTACTCCTCGAGCACCGCGTGGAAGTTAGTGCCGCCGAACCCGAAGGCGCTGACCCCGGCCCGCCGCACGCCGCCGGGCGGGGCAGGCCACTCCCGCAGCTCGGTGTTCACCCGGAACGGCGAGCCGTCCCACTCGACGTTCGGGTTCGGCTCGCGCAGGCCGAGGCTCGGCGGAAGCACCTTCTCATGCAAGGCCATGACCTGCTTGAACAGGCCCGCGGTGCCCGCCGCGCCCTTCAGGTGGCCGATGTTCGACTTCACCGAGCCGAGCGCGATCGAGCCTGGAGCCAGCTCGCCCGGCCGGAACACGTGGCCGAGGCTCTCCAACTCGGCGGCGTCACCCACCCGGGTTGACGTGCCGTGCGCCTCGACGCAGGAGGCGGTGGCCGGGTCCGCGCCCGCGTTCCGCCAGGCGCGCGCGATGGCCAGCCGCTGCCCGGCCGGATTGGGGGCGGTGATGCCCTTGCCCTTGCCGTCGCTCGCCCCGGCGACGCCGAGCAGCACCGCGTAAATCCGGTCGCCGTCGCGCTCGGCGTCGGCCAGCCGCTTGAGCACGAACAGCGCCGCTCCTTCACCCATGACGAACCCGTCGGCGGCGGCGTCGAACGGCCGCGTCCCGGTGGCGGACAGCGCCCCGATCTTGCAGAACTTGACGAAGACGCCGGCGCCCATGTTCCGGTCCACCCCGCCGGTGACCACGGCGTCGAACTGCCCGTCGGCCAGGCCGGCGGCGGCCGCGGAGAGCGCGGCGAGCCCCGACGCGCAGGCGGCGTCGGTGGTGAAGCTCGGGCCGCGGAAGTTGAACAGGTTCGCGATCCGGCCCGCGATGATGTTCGCCAGCTCGCCCGGCATGGTGTCCTCGGTGATCTCCGGGAACAGGTGCAGGAACGACCGGCCGGCCTGCGCGATGATCGCGTCGCGGGTGCTGGCCGGCAGCTCCGCGAACGCGGCGGACCTGGCGAGCTCGCGGGCGAACTCGGGGAACTGGATCCGCATCGTCGTCGCGTAGTGCTGGTCGCCGCCCATCGCGTTGCCGATGATCACGGCCACGCGCTCGGGATCGACGTTCCAGTCCGGCCACCCGGCGTCGATGAGCGCTTCGCGCGCCGCGGCGACCGCCCACTTCTGGCCGTCATCCATCTGGTCGCTGACCTTCGGCGGCAGCGGCAGCCGCCAGCCGATCGGGTCCCAGGGAAACTCACGGACCCATCCCCCGATCCGCGAGTAGGTCTTGTCGGGGGCCCGCGGGTCCGGGTCGTAGTACAGCTCGGGGTCCCAGCGGTCTTTCGGCACGTCGGTGATGCTGTAGCGGCCGCCGGTGATGTTGGCCCAGAAGGCCGCCCCCGTCGGCGCGTCCGGCATGATCGCCCCCATGCCGACGATGGCGATCGGCTGCCGTCGCGAGCTTCCTGACCGGCTGGTTTCTTGCGGATCGACGCTCATGTCCCTAGGTCCTTCACGAGGATGCCGCGGCCGGGCGCCCGTAGAGGACGTCCGCGACGCGGTCCATGTCGGCTATCAGCCCTTCCTGTGCCGCCGACACGGCGGCAAGCTGCAGGCCCCCGTCGCGCAGCGTCCCGCCGGCGACCGTCCCGCCGGCCCCGGTCACCCAGCGCAGCCCGTCGCACGCCACCCGCAGCGCGGCGTCACGGGCGAACACCCGGCTCATGGCGGCCAGCGCGGCGCCGTCGAACCGGTGGTCAGCCTTCGCGGGCAGCTCGCCGTCAAGCGCGGCCGCGGCCCGGCCGGCGAAGCAGCCCGCGCCTTCGGCGGCGGCGATCAGCTCGCCCAGCCGGAGCAGCACGTGCTGGCTGCGGGTGAGCCGCCCGGCCCGGCATGCTTCGAGCACGCCCGCCAGCGACTCGCAGGCCACCGCGGCGGCCGAGGCGCCCACGTCGGGGTGACGGGCGGCGAGCGCGCGCAGCCCCGCCGCGCTGTCCAGGTAGTGCCGGCCCGCCGTCTTCAGGTGCCGCTGCCACCGGTCGCGGGCGATGGTCATCTCCATGATCTCGGAGGTGCCTTCGTAGATGGTGGTGATGCGGACGTCCCGCCTGATCTTCTCCACCAGGTACTCGCGGGTGTACCCGTAGCCGCCATGGGCCTGGATCGCCGCGTCGGCGGCCTGGTTGCCCGCCTCGGTCGCCAGGTACTTCGCGATCGCGCCCTCGGTGTTGAGCGCCCCGTCCGCCCCCTCGCCCGCGTCGATGCGGGCGGCGACCGACTCGATGAACGCCCTGGCGGCCTCCAGCCGGACGGCGTGCGGGACGATGAGCTTGTGGGTGTAGCCCTGCTTCTGCGACAGCGGCGTACCCCCCTGGATCCGGGCGGCGGAATACGGGATCGCCCGGTTCAGCGCGGCCCATCCCGCGCCGAGGCCGAATGCCGCCACCATCACCCGCGTGTAGCCGAACACCTTCTGGGCCTGGATGAGGCCCTGCCCTTCCACCTGGCCGACGAGGTTGCCGACGGGCACGAACGCGTCGTCGAGGAACAGGGCGGCGGTATTGGACAGCCGGATGCCGTGCTTGTCCTCGGGACGGTTCTGGGTGAACCCCTCGGTGCCGCGATCGAGCACGAACCAGGACGGGCCGCCGGGAGCGCTGGCCAGGATCGTGTACTTGTCGGCGATGCCGCCGTTGCTGATCCACTGCTTGCGGCCGTTCAGGCGGTACCCGGTGACGGTCCCGTCGGAGAGTACCGGGGTCGCCGTGGTCTTGAGCGCCGCCAGGTCGCTGCCCGCGTCGGGCTCCGTCGCGCCGTAGGCGTACAGGACGCCGCGCTCGGCGATCTCGGTGAGCCACCGCTTCTTCTGCTCTGGCGTGGCGCCGACGAAGATCGGGTCGCTGCCAAGGAAGGTGGCGAGCACGCTGGTCGCGACCCCCACGTCGAGGCCGGCCATCTGCTCGCAGACGCGGTAGACGTCCATCGTGGCGCCGCCCATCCCGCCGTACTCCTCCGGGATGAACAGCAGCTGAATGCCCAGCTGGTCGCCGCACATGCCCCGGACCAGGTCCACCGGGCACTCGTCCTCGTGGTCGAGCTGCAGCAGCCGTTCATCAGGGATCGCGTCACGGACGTAGTCCCTGACGGTCTCGAGCATCATGGTGAGTGTCTCGTTGTCGAGGCCAGCACCAGCCTCGACAACACCTTGGCTGGTTGTCATAACAGACCCGCTTTCTTCCTCCCCTACAGGAGAGTCGGCCAGGCCCTGGGCGTGCCAGGGAAACAGGTCCCGAGTCGCACGGGCCCTAATTGAGTTACCGGTCGGTAACTAACCGCTCGTGACGAATGGCGGGGCAAGGCGGGACCGACGGCCGTTGCCCTGCCAGCTCCCGCGGGCTAACGCTGAGCCAACGGGAGCGGAAACAACCGCTCAGGTCAGGCCAAAGCGGGAGGAGCGATGACGAACCTCGCCACGACACTCGTGAAAACCACCGACAGCTACCCGGACCGGCCCGCGGTGCGGCTGGACGACCGCGCGCTCCGCTACCGCGACCTGGACGACCTGAGCGCGCGGGCCGCCGCCTGGCTGCTCCGGCGCGGCATCACGGCCGGCGACCGGGTCGGCCTGATGGCGCCGAACACCCCGGAGTTCCTGACGCTCTACTACGGCATCTTGCGCGCCGGCGCCGTCGTGGTACCGATGAACCCGCAGTTCAAATCCCGGGAGGTGGACTACCACCTGTCCGACTCGGGCGCCTCGCTCGCGCTCGCCTGGCACGGCGTGGCCGACCAGGCGGCCAAGGGCGCGGCCAGCGCCGGCACCGACCTCGTCGTCATCGAGCCGTCCGAACTCGCCGAGGCCCTCGCCGACGCCGGCCCGGAGCCGGCGATCGCGGACCGCTCGTCCGCCGACACGGCCGTGATCTTGTATACGTCGGGCACCACCGGGCAGCCGAAAGGCGCGGAGCTGACCCATGCCAACCTGCTCGCCAATATCGAGGTCACCAGGACCACCCTGCTGAACCTGGGGCCGGGGGACGTGGTGCTCGGCGCGCTCCCGCTGTTCCACTCCTTCGGCCAGACGGTCGCGATGGGCTGCGCCGTGGCCTCGGGTGCGTGCCTGACCCTGCTGCCGAGGTTCGACCCGGTTCGCGCGCTGGAGATCATCAGGCGGGACCGGGTGTCGGTCCTGATGGGCGTTCCGACGATGTACGCGGCGATCTTGCACAGCGGCGGCGGCGGCGCCACCGACGCGGCAAGCCTGCGGCTGTGCGTCTCCGGCGGCGCGGCGATGCCGGCCGAGCTGATGCGCGCCTTCGAGAAGCAGTTCGGCTGCATGATCCTCGAGGGCTACGGGCTGTCGGAAACCTCGCCGGTGGCGTCCTTCAACCACCCGGACCGTGAGCGCAAGCCGGGCACGATCGGGCAGGCCATCGCCGGCGTCGAGATGCGGGTCCAGGACGACGACGGCGACCCGCTGCCGCCCGGTGAGATCGGCGAGATCGCGATCCGCGGTCACAACGTGATGAAAGGCTACTGGGAGCGGCCGCAGGAGACCGCGCAGGCGATGGCGGGCGGCTGGTTCCGCACGGGCGACCTGGGCAGGATGGACCCCGAAGGTTACTTCTCGATCGTGGACCGCAAGAAGGACATGATCATCAGGGGCGGGCTCAACGTCTACCCGCGCGAGGTCGAGGAAGTGCTCTACGAGCACCCGGCGGTCGCGGAAGCCGCCGTCATCGGCCTTCCCGACCCGATGCTCGGCGAGGAAGTCGCCGCGGTGGTGGTGCTCAAGCCAGGCGCGTCGGCCGACCCCGGCGAGCTGCGCGGGCACGTCAAGCGGCAACTCGCCGCGTACAAGTACCCGCGTCACGTGTGGATCGTCGACGAGCTGCCGCACGGCGGCAGCGGGAAGATCCTCAAGCGGGCCATCGCGGTCCCGCCGCCTGACTAGGCCGGCCTGTCGCTCAGCGCGGCGCGGTGACCCCGCCGGGCGGGACCGGGCGCGGCGCGCCCCGTCGCTGCCGCGCTCGCTACCGTAGTCGATGCTGCCTGGGCATCGTGCCGGTGTCATGCCGGCGGCGTAGCTAATACGCCGGAGGTCGTACGCGGCGGCGCCCAGAGATGCTACTGGCGGCGCTCGTGCGCTGGCTGACCTGCTCCTAAGGTGGAGGGCGGAGCATCTGTTGCCCGGTGGCGTCGTCTGGAGGGCGCATGGGTGAGGCACGTGGCCCTAAAGCGGCACGGCACGCGGCTTCGGCGCCCGGCGCGGGCGTGAGCCCGGTTGGCCTCGAGCGAGCGAGGATCTGGCGCTTGCCTCCCCGCGCGCGGATCCCGCCGCCGCGCGCGGCCGGGCTGCGATCCGTGGCCTGGATCAGGAAACACTGGGTGCTGCCGGCCGAGGCGCTGGTGGCGTGGCTGCTTGTGCAGCAGTCCTGGTCCGGTCAGCCCAGCCTGTCCAGCGCCCCCGGCGTCAGGCCGGCCGCGTCGGTGGCGCTGATCTTTGCGATCGTCCTCCCGCTGCTCTGGCGGCGGAAGGCACCGCTGGCGGTCTTCGCGGTCATCTTCGCGGCGGCCTTCGCGCAAGCGTTCATCAATCCAGCGCAGATAACCGATGACCTGGCCATCCTGGTCGCGTTTTACGCGGTTGCCGCGTCGGAGCCGCGCCGGCGGGTGCTGGCCGCCGTGGTCGCGCTTGAGTGCGGTGCCGTCCTCCTCGACTTCCTGAGCCTCAGCAGCGGGCGGGGCGTGACAAGGATCGCGGGAGCATGGCTGGGTCTCTCCGTCCTGGTGGCCGTCGCCGGGTTGCTCGGCTACTACACGCGCAGCCGGCGGGCGTACCTGGAGCGAGAGCGGGAGCGGGACGTAGAGCTTGCCGCAGCGGCGGAACGGGCCCGGATCGCCCGGGAAATGCACGACATCGTCGCCCATAACATCGCCGTGATGATCGCGCTTGCCGACGGCGCCGCCTACACGATCCCGGGAGACCCGGAGCAGGCGGCGGCCATGATGGGCCACGTCTCGCAAACGGGCCGCACCGCCCTGACCGAGATGCGCGGGATGCTCGGCATCCTGCGCCGGCCAGCAGGCAGCATGTCGGGGAACGCGCCACAGCCCGCACTCGCTGACCTCGGCGCCATGATCACCACCGTCCGTGAGGCGGGCTTGCCGGTCCGCCTCACCGTGTCCGGGGAGCCGTCTCCGCTGCCCGCGACCGCCCAGCTCACGCTGTACCGGATAGTCCAGGAAGCCCTGACCAATACGATGAAGCACGCGGACGCCACGTCGGCGCACGTGCACCTCGCCTATCGGGACGAGGAAGTCGAGATCGAGGTAACCGACGACAGCCGCGTCGGCGGCACCGCTGCCCCTGTCCCGCCAGGCGGCGGACCCGGTGCGGGCGGGCACGGGCTTGCCGGAATGCGGGAACGGGCCGCGGTGTTCGGCGGTACGGTCTCAGCCGGGCCCCGCCCGGAAGGCGGCTGGCGGGTGCATACCCGGCTGCGCGTCAGCGCGGCGCGCGCGGGCGGCCAGGCCGCCGGGACCGAGGAGACATGACCATCTCCATCTTGCTCGCCGACGACCAGCCCATGCTCCGGCTGGGCTTCCGCGCCGTCCTGGACGCGCAGCCCGATATGCGCGTCGTCGCCGAAGCGGCCGACGGCGCGACCGCGGTCCGCATGGCGTCCGCCACGCATCCCGACGTCGTGCTGATGGACGTGCGGATGCCGGGCACCGACGGTATCGAGGCGACCCGGCAGATCGTGGCGGCCGCCGGGGTGACCCGGGTGCTCATCCTGACGACGTTCGACCTCGACGAGTACGCCTATGCCGGGCTCCGGGCCGGCGCGAGCGGCTTCCTGCTCAAGGACGTGCCCCCGCCGGAGCTGATGTCCGCCATCCGCGCGGTCGCCAGCGGCGACGCGGTCGTCGCCCCCAGCGTCACCCGCCGCCTGCTCGACGTGTTCCTGCCTCACCTGCCCGGCCCGGCCGGATCTTCCCCGGCCGGCCCGCCGCCCGGCATCGAAGGACTGACCCCACGGGAGCGCGAAATCCTCACCGAGGTGGCCGCGGGCCTGACCAACGCCGAGATCGCCGCCCGGCTCAGCCTGGCCGAAGCCACCGTTAAGACCCACGTCGGCCGCCTGCTCGGCAAGCTGCACCTGCGCGACCGGGTCCAGGCCGTCATCTACGCCTACGAGCATGGCATCGTCCAGCCGGGAAGCGGCTAGCAGCTAGCGGCCACAGCGGCGGCGGCACCCGGGGAAGGCTGACCTGTCTCGGCGTGTTCAGCACCCGGCCCAGCTCAGGCATCGCCCCGCCGCAGCCGCCACCCGCCCGCCGCGACGAGGACCACCGCGTAGCCGCACAGCAGCGCGAACCCGGACCAGGATGACAGCGACCGGGGGCCGATCGCCCCGCCCCACATCGCGTCGCCCGCGTTGGAGGGCAGGAACCGCGCAAGGCCGGCGACGTTGCGCGGCAGCGCCACCTGCATCACGAGAGGCGCCGCGATGAAGATCCCCACGAGCGTCCCGATGCTGCCCGCGGTGCTGCGGATGATCGCCCCGATCCCGAAGCCGCAGACCGCCGTGACAGCGACGACGAGCCCCGAGCCGATGACGATACGGGTCACCTGCGGGTCACCGAACCCGACGTGCACGAGGCCGCGGTGGGATTGCCACACGAGGTCCCCGAGCACGAAAGCCAGCAGCGCGGACACCAGGGCGAGCGGCAGCACGATCACGGAAAGCACGCCGAGCTTGGCCCACAGCAGCATCAGCCGGCGCGGCACGACCGACATCGAGATGCGGATCATGCCGCTCCCGTACTCGCCGGTGAACATGAGGATCCCCAGCGTGCCGAGCACGAGCTGGGTGATCAGGGCAGCGGTCTCCGTTTGCTGCGCGACCTGGTAGGGGGGCTGCTGCCTGGCCCCGCCGCCGCTGATTTCAAGGACGATCACGACGACCCCGATGCCGGCCGTGAGGATGACGGTGCCGATGAGCAGCCACCAGGTGGAGCGGAGCGAGCGGAACTTCGTCCACTCCGAGCGCAGCACTCCGGCCATGGTGAGGTTACCCGCGACCGGGCTAGGCGGTTCGGTGACAGGTGCGGTTGTCATGGACAATCTCCATTCCGGTCGTTAGCTGCCTGGTCCAGGCTTCAGGCGTCGCCGTGCCGCAGCCGCCACGCGGCCACCGCGACGAGTGCGGCGGTGTAGCCGCATAGCAGGGCGAACCCGGTCCAGGGCGTCATTGACGTCGGGGAGAGCGCCGCGTCCCACAGCGCGCCGCCCGCGTTCGAGGGCAGGAAGCGGAGGAAGCCCTGGTCGCTGGCCGGCAGTGCGATCCGGAACAGGAGGGGCAGCACAAAGAACACCGCCGTGATTATCGACAGGCCGGCCGCGGTGTTGCGGATGATCGCCCCCAGCGCGAGCCCGAAGATCCCGGTGACAGCCAGGACGAGCCCCGCGCCGATGACAATCCGGGTGACCTGCGGGTCGCCGAACCAGACGTGGGGGCGGCCGGGACGGGCCCGCTGCGCGAGTTCCCCGAGCACGAATGCCGCCACCGAGGTGACGAGGGAGAGCGTCAGCGCGAGCGCGCCGAACGCGCCGAGCTTGCCCCAGAGCAGCAGCAGACGGCGCGGCACGACGGACAGCGAGGCCCGGATCAGGCCGCTCTGGTACTCGCCGGTGAACAACAGGACCCCGAGCACCAGGAGCGCCAGCTGGCTGAGCACGCTGCCGTACTCGGTGTTCCTCGCGAACGTGTACGGGGCTGGCTTGCCTGACGTCGCCCCGGGGGACACGAATACCGCCACCCCGACCGTGAGGATGACGGCGGTGGACAGCAGCCACCAGGTCGAGCGGACCGAGCGGAGCTTCGTCCACTCCGAGCGGAGCACGCCCCTCACGGTAAGGTTCCCGGCGACGGGAATGCGCGGGCGGGTGGTAGCGGCGGCGGCCGCCATCAGAGGTTCTCCAGCCCGGTGGCACCGTATTCCACGCTGTCCTGCGTGGCCCGCATGAAGGCATCCTCCAGTGAGGCCCGCTCAACCCTGAGATCGAAGACAGGGACGCCGGCCTGGAGCGCGATGGTACCGATCTCTTCTGGGGTGATGCCGTCGATGCGTAGCAGGCCCGGCCCTTCCGATGCGATCGCGGCGCCCGGGCGGTCAAGCAGGCCGCGCAGCCGGCCCGTCTCGGGGCTGCGCACCACCACCGAGGCAGCCGTCGTGGCGGCGATGAACCGCTCGACCGTGCTGTCGGCGATCAGCCGGCCGCGGCCGATGACGATCAGGTTCTGCGCCGTCTGCGCCATCTCGCTCATCAGGTGCGAGGAGTAGAAGACGGTGCAGCCCTCACCGGCCAGCGCGCGCAGCAGCGCCCGGATCCAGCGCACCCCTTCCGGGTCCAGGCCGTTGACCGGCTCGTCCATCACCACCGTCCGGGGCCGGCCAAGCAGCGCGGCGGCGATGCCGACGCGCTGGCCCATGCCCAGGCTGAAGCCGCCCACCCGCTTGCGCGCTACGCCGGCCAGGCCCACCATCTCGATGACCTCATTCACCCGGGCCTTGCCGATGCCGGCCGTCTGCCCGAGGGCCAGCAGGTGATCACGGGCCGGACGGCCCGGGTGCACGGACTTGGCCTCAAGCAGCAGCCCGAGCTCGGCCATCGGTGCCCGGCTGGAGCGGTAGTCGCGGCCGTTGACCCGGACCCGGCCGCTCGTCGGGACGTCAAGCCCCGCGATCATCCGCAGCGTGGTCGACTTCCCGGCGCCGTTCGGCCCGAGGAACCCGGTGACCACGCCGGGCTGAACGGTGAACGTCAGCCCGTCCACGGCGACCTTGTCGCCATAACGCTTGCTGAGATTCTCGACCTCGATCATGCGACCCTCCACCAGCGACTCGACGGGGCGGCGAATGCCCGCACCACCACGCTAGGAACTGGTCAGCCGGTTCCACGACCGCCGTAGGTAGCCACTGTCGGCACTGCACGTGCGACCTCCGGCGTACTAGCTACACCTCAGGGATCACCCCCGGGAATGGCACTGCGGCGAGGCCGCGCCCCTGGAATGCGGCCGCGACGTCGCGAGGATCGCTCCACGCGCCCCGCAGTGTCAGCGGTGTTCCGCCGGCCCGGCGCGCCGGCTATCGCAAGATCCCTCCAGTGCGGCGCTTCCTGCGATAGACCAGTACGCGTGCATGCGCTACGTATGACCGTGCCGCGGTGTGGCGGCCCATTGCCGATACCGCGCGCCGCGGTGTCCCGCCGCCTGGCCGCCGCCGTGATGGCCACTGTCGTCGCGGGACTGGCGGCGGGCTGTTCCGGGCCGCCCGCGTCGGCCCGCCTCGCCACCAGCCGGAGCTCCGGTGGCGTGGCCGGCGGCGCCCGGCAGCTTCCTGCCGCGGTGACGCGCGCGCCGTCGCCCGCGGTTTCCGTCCTGGCCGGCGCTGTCCCCGGCGCGCTGTCCGCTGAGCTCGCCGTGACGCTGTTGGTCACGTCGCCCGTCGTGGTCGTCGCCACTGACGACACGACGCTGGCAGCGGCGAAGGCGGCCCGCGCGGCGCACGCACCGCTGCTGCTCGCCGCGCAGGTCACACCTCAGCTCACGGCCGTCGTGCGGCGACTGCGCCCGCGAGCCGTCCTTGCCGTGGGCCTGCGGCCGGCGGCCGCGGCGGCGCTGGAAGCCGGGCTGCGCGGCGTCCCGGTTGTCAGCCGCGCCGCCCGGCTTCCCGCGACTGCGGCGGCGGTGCCGCTGCGCCATGTCGCGGTGCTGGTCAGCGACGGGGAAACCGGTCCGGAGGGCACCGCCGTCACCGTGACGGCCCAGGCGGCGGGCGCGGTCGTGGTCGGCGTACGCGGCGGAGACCCGCGGGCCGACCCGGCGGCAATCCGCGCGCTGGCGCGCCTCCGCCCGCTTGGCGTGGTGGGGGTGGGTGCGCAGTTCGGGCCCGCTAGCGCGCTGCGCAGCCGGATTGCCGTGGCGGAGACCGGCCGTCAGCTTCCCGGCGGCGGGCAGGTGCTGTTTCCCGGGCGCCGGCTCGTGGCGCTGTACGGGTACCCGGCGACACCGAGCCTGGGCGTGCTCGGGCAGCAGGACCTGACGGCCAGCCTCGCCCGGGCGAAGCGGGCAGCCGCCGCTTACCAGCCGCTTGGCCGCGTGCCGGTCGTGCCCGCGCTCGAGATCATCGCCACGGTGGCGCAGGGGTCGCCGGGCATGGACGGAAACTACTCGTACGAGTCGCCGGTCTCAACGCTGCGGCCCTGGGTTGACCGAGCGACCGCGGCTGGCCTGTATGTCGTGCTCGACCTCCAGCCCGGGCGCGCCAGCCTGCTCGACCAGGCTAAGCTCTACCAGTCGCTGCTGCGGCAGCCGGACGTCGGGCTGGCGCTTGACCCGGAATGGAAGCTGCAGCCCGGGCAGGTACCACTGCGCCAGATCGGGCACGTGAACATCGACGAGGTCAACAGCGTCGCCCGCTGGCTCGCGGCGCTGACCGCGAGGTACCACCTGCCGCAGAAACTGCTGGTGCTGCATCAGTTCCGGCTGACGATGATCGTCGGCGAACCCGGCCTCGACACCAGCTCCGACGACCTTGCGATCGTCATCCACATGGACGGGCAGGGCACGCCCGCGGACAAGCAGGAAACCTGGAACGCGGTGACGGGCGCGGCGCCGCGCGGGGTGTACTTCGGGTGGAAGGACTTCCTCGTCAAGGATCACCCGATGCTGACGCCGCAGCAGACGATGGCCAACGCGCCGGCGGCGGTGATGATCTCCTACCAGTAGTGTCACGCTGACGTCAGTTTTCACGGGCTTTGTCCCGGTTACGGGCTAGCCGAAGACCCGGGCAGCGGTCAGGATTGATCGTGACCCGGTCGAGAGACCGCGGCCCTGCTTGGGGAAGGGCCGCAGCCTGTCAGTTGACCGCGGTGAGGATCACCGGGCCGTCGGCGGTGATCGCGATGGTGTGCTCGGCGTGCGCGGCGCGGCTGCCGTCGGCGGTGCGGATGGTCCAGCCGTCCTCGTCCAGGTAGATGCCGTCGCTGCCGCTCGCGATGAACCAGGGCTCGATCGCCAGCACCAGGCCGGGTACCAGGCGCAGGCCGCGGCCGGCCTTGCCCCGGTTGGGGATGTGCGGGTCCTCGTGCATGGTCCGGCCGACGCCGTGGCCGCCCAGGTCGGTGGAGATGCCGTAGCCGCCGGCGCGGCCGACCTTGCCGATCGCGGCGGAGATGTCGCCGAGCCTGCCGCCGGGCCGGGCCGCCGCGATGCCCGCCGCGAGCGCGGTCTCGGTCGCCGCGATCAGCTCCGTGTCGCCGTTGTGGGCCGGCCCCACGGCGAAGGAGACCGCCGCGTCGGCCACCCAGCCGTCCAGGGTGGCGCCGGCGTCAACGCTGAGCAGGTCGCCCTCGCGCAGCCGGTAGTCGCCGGGTATGCCGTGCAGCGCGACGTCGTTGACCGACGTGCAGATGACCGCCGGGTACGGAACCGGGGCGAACTTGGGGTGGTAGTGGTAGAACGGCGAGGTCGCCCCCGCCTTGGCGAGGATCTCCCTGGCGGCGGCGTCGAGCTCCCTGAGGGCGACGCCCGGCGCGGCGGTGGCGCGGGCCGCCGCGAGGATGTCGGCGACCACCTGCCCCGCGGCGCCGATCGCGTCGATCTCCCTCGCCGTCTTGATCTCGACCACTCGCCGTCCTCCTTCGCCGTTACCTGGCACAGGATACGGACTCATGCCGACATCGGCGCCCCGCCCGGCCGGCCCGCAGGCCCAGATATTACGCTTCTTGCTGTTATCAAGCCTCGGCACGGGACCAGCACCGCGGTCCGCTCCGCCCTGCCGGCTGGTTGCGGCAACGGGCCGCCTGCAGCCGGCGCGTTGCCACAACGATCCGGCTCGCCGGGAACCAAGCGGAACTAGGCGGGCCGGGCGGAGCACGCACCCGTTCGGGATGACGGTTTGCTCAGGAGGCGACGGCCTGCACGGCGGAGTTGATGAGGTCCCAGTCGATGCCGGCGCCGAGGCCAGGGCCGGCCGGGGCGTGCACGTCGCCGCGGGAGTCGACCGTGAAGGGCTCGGTGAGCCCGTAGTCCATGTGGCCGAGGCTGTGGTCGCCGGCCCGGTTGAACGCGAGGACCTCGAACCAGTCGCAGTTGTCGACGGCCATCATCACGTGCAGCCCCGCGACGTTGTTCAGCGCGTTGTAGGAGTCGTGGACCTCGCAGTTCATGCCGAACGCCTCGGCGAGGTGGCAGATCTTCATCAGGCCGGTGATGCCGCCCTTGATGACCACGTCGCCGCGCAGGAAGTCGGTCGCGCCGCTGGTGATCCAGGGCGGGAGCGCGGCGAGGCCGCCCGGGGTGATCTCGGTGGCGAGCAGCGGGATGCTCAGGTGCCGGGCGAGCCGGACGTAGCTGCTGATGTCGTGGGTCGGGAACGGGTCCTCGAACCAGTGGTAGCGCAGGTCCTGGATCGCCTGGCCGACCCGCAGGCCGTCGGTGTAGGAGTAGGACCAGGAGGAGTCCAGCATCAGCGTCATGTCGTCGCCGACCGCGTCGCGGACGGCGGCGCAGATCTCGATGTCGAAGCCGACCGGGGGCGCCTCGCGGGGCGGGAGCCAGGGGCTGCGCGGCGGGTGGATCTTGTAGCCGCGCCAGCCCTGCTGCTGCCAGTAGACGGCTTCCTCCGCGTACTGCGCCGTGGTCTGGTGGTGGGCGGTGGAGAAGTAGGCGGGGATCCGGTCGCGGCAGGTACCGAGCAGCCGGTGCACCGGCAGGCCCGCGGCCTTGCCCGCGATGTCCCACAGCGCGATGTCAACCGTGCCCACGGCGTGCGGCGACAGGTAGTGGACCAGGCCCTCCATGCGGCGCCAGTGCTTGCCGATGTCGAACGGGTCCGCGCCAAGCAGCCACGGCTTGACGACGGTGACGATCTGGTCGGCGATCGCCGCCGGGCCGGGGCCGGGGCTGGACAGGAAGGCGTTGCCCTCGATGCCCTCGTCGGTCTCGATCCGCAGCACCCCGAGCGGCACCGGGCGACCAGTGTTTGAAGACCCAGGACCGAAGCTGGCCGAGGCGGTGGCCTGGCGCTCGTGGAGGACGACCGTGATATCCGTGATCCGCACGCCCCCTGACGTTACTCGCTTCCTGCCGGGGCACCAGGGGGCGGCGGGATCCGGGTTAGCTGCTCATGCCGATGCTCTGCAGGAAGGCGGCCGCGACGGTGGAGTAGTTCTGCTTGTCAGTGACCACCGCGTTGACCATCTGCACCAGGGCGGCGGTGGTCAGGTGGGAGTCGACGGCGTTGAGCGTGCTGGTGATGGTGGGGGTCGCCGCGGGCTTGTAGACCAGCGGGATGACGTTCTGCGCCGCGAAGTTGGCCTTGGGGTCGGCGAGCGAGACGAGCTTGTCGGTGATGATCGCCGGGGTGGTGGTGAACACGTCGGCCGCCTGGACCTTGCCGCTCTTCAGCGCGGCCAGGGTGAGCGGGCCCGACTCGTCGAGCGGGTCGAAGCCCTTGAAGGTCAGGCCGTAGGTGGCCTTGAGGCCCGCGATGCCGTCGGTGCGGGTCTTGAACTCCGGCGGGGCGCCGAGCACCATGTCCTTCGCATACGGCGCGAGGTCGGCGATGGTCTTGAGGTGGTACTTGGCCGCGGTCGCCGCGGTGACCGTCACCGAGTCGCTGTCCTGGGCCGCGGCCGGGTTCAGTACCATAAGCGTCGACGGCAGCCCGGCGGCGAGCGCGGCGTCGACGTCGGCGGTGGTCTTAGCGGTGGAGGTCTTGTCGACCTCGACGCTCAGCAGCGTGCCGTTGTACTCGGGGATGATGGAGATGGCGCCCTTCTGGATCTGCGGGTAGTAGGCCTCGCGGGCGCCGATGTTGAGCTTGGTGGTGACCTTGACGCCCTTCGCCTGCAGGGCGAGCGCGTAGACCTCGGCGAGCAGCTCGTTCTCGGGGAAGTTGGCGGAGCCGACGACCACCGTCCCGGACGGGGCGCTGGACGACAGCGGGTTGGAGTTGCCGCTCGCGGTGGCGGTGCTGCTCGCGGGGCTGCTCGCGGAGCTGCTCGAGCTAGAGCTGCTGCTCGAGCAGGCGGTCACCGCGGCGAGCGCGACCACCGAGACGGTGGCCAGCCCGGCGGTGACTGCGGTTCTGATCGGCATATTGGGTCCTTTCGAGCGGGTTTTCGTTTTCATTCCATACCGTCGCGGACGCTGCTCCACGCTGAGCCGCGCCGCGTTACTCGGGGCGTCCTTGCTTGCGCAGGCCGGCCGGGACGGCCAGCCGGGAGATCAGGGCGAACAGCGCGAGCACGCAGATCGCGAGGATGACGACGAGCAGCGCGCCGCCGGCCACCGGGCCGTACTCGCTGCTCGCCAGGCCGTCGATGATGAACCGGCCGAGGCCGCCGAGGCCGATCTCCGCGGCGAGCGTCGCGGTCGCCACCACGAAGATGGCCGAGGTGCGCAGGCCCACGAGGATGAGCGGCAGCGCGATCGGCACCTCCACGCTGGCGATCTGCTGCCAGGTGGTCATGCCGGCGCCCTTGGCCGCGTCCCTGACACCGGGGTCGACGCCGGCCACCCCCTCGCAGGCGTTGACCAGGACCGGCGGGATGCCGAGGGCGACAAGCGGCAGCAGCCAGGTGAGGGCGGAGAAGCCGAGGAAGACCGCGAGCAGGGTGAGCAGCCCGAGGGTGGGGATGGCGCGCCAGGCGTTGGCGAAGTTGGTCACCACGACCGCGGCCTTGCCGCCCCGGTGACCGATCGCCACGCCGGCCGGGACCGCGATGAGCGTGGCGATGAGCAGCGCCAGGCCGCTGTAGCCGAGGTGCGCGAGCACCTGCTGCGGGATGCTGTCCGCACCGTGCCAGTTGGCGCCCGTGGTGACCCAGTCCCAGGCCCAGGAGAAGAAGCTCATCGCCCGCCGCCTCTCACCCGGGCGCTCGTCCGGCGCACGAGCGTGTGCCCGCTCACGTGCGTGCCAGCCAGGGGGTCAGCGACCGCCGGACGGCGACCAGGATCAGGTCGCAGACGAGGGCGAGCACGATGACTCCGGCGATGCCGACGTAGATCTCGGTCGGGAAGGACCGCTGCAGCCCGTCGATGAACAGGTAGCCGAGGCTGGAGACGCCGATGAGCTGGCCGACGCTGGCCAGGCTGATGCTTGACACCACGCCGACGCGCAGCCCGGCGATGATCACCGGGACCGCGAGCGGGAGCTCGACAAACGCCAGCCGGCGCAGCTGGCCGTAGCCCATCGCGGTCGCGGCCTGCGTCACCGCGGGCGGCACGCCGCGCAGCCCGGCGACGACGTTGGGCAGGATGACGCACAGCGAGAAGACCGTGAGCGCGATGATCACGGTCGTGTCGGTCAGGCCGAATTTCGGGATCAGCGCGACGAACAGCGCGAGCGACGGGACCGCGTACAAGATGTTGACCACGGTGAGCACCGGCGGGTAGAACCAGCGCCAGCGGGCGGCGATGATGCCAAGCGGCAGCGAGATGACCAGCCCGTACAGCGCGGGCAACACCCCGAGCTTGAGGTTCTCCCACGTCAGCTGCCAGATGAGCGACGCGTTGCCGGGAATCCATGACCACATCACGGGCGTGATCCCGCCTGGCCGTCGACCGCGCCCGCCTGGCCGGCGGACTTGTCCGCCGCCTGGATGGCGGCGCGCAGCCGGTCGAAGGTGGCGACGCCGAGCACCCGGCCGTCGTCGTCCACGCCGACCGCCTGGCCGGCCGGGGACAGCACGGCGGCGTCGAGCGCGGCGCGCAGCGAGTCGGTGCCGACGGTGAACGTGTGGCCGAGCGGCTCGGCCGCCGCCCGGCCAAGCGGGGCGTCGCCGGGCAGCGCGGTGAGCTTCGCCGCGTCCGCCCAGCCGCGCGGGGTGCCGGCCCGCGGATCGGTGATGAGGATCCACGGCTCGCCGGCCGCCAGGGCCTTGGCGACGGTCGCGTCCGCGGGCAGCACCGGGCCGGTGCCCAGGGCCAGCCCGCTGGCCCGGACGAAGGACAGCCGCCTGATGCCGCGGTCGAAGCCGACGAACCCGGCCACGTAGTCGTCGGCGGGCGCCGCGAGCAGTTCTTCCGGCGGGGCGAGCTGGGCCAGCGTGCCGTGCGGCCGGAACAGCGCCACCAGGTCGCCGACCTTGATGGCCTCCTCGATGTCGTGGGTGACGAGCACGATCGCCTTGTGCAGTTCCGCCTGCAGGGACAGCAGCTGGTCCTGCAGCGAGGCGCGGACGATCGGGTCGACGGCGCTGAACGGCTCGTCCATCAGCAGCACCGGCGGGTCGGCGGCCAGGGCCCGGGCGACCCCTACGCGCTGCTGCTGGCCGCCGGACAGCTGGTGCGGGTAGCGCCTGGCCAGCTCCTGGCCGAGGCCGACCAGGGTGAGCAGCTCCCGCGCCCGTTCGCGTGCCTTCTTGCGCGGCCACCCGGTGAGCACCGGCACCGTGGCGATGTTGTCCTCGACGGTGCGGTGCGGGAACAGCCCGGTCTGCTGGATCACGTAGCCGATGCCGCGGCGCAGCTGCGCCGGGTTGCGTGTCCTGATGTCGGTGCCGTCGAGCCGGATGGTGCCCGCCGACGGCTCGACGAGCCGGTTGATCATGCGCAGCGAGGTGGTCTTGCCGCAGCCGCTCGGGCCGACGAGGACCACGGTCTGGCCGGCCGGCACCTCGAGGTCGAGACAGTCGACGGCGACCGTCCCGTCCGGGTACCGCTTCGTCACTGCCTCGAACGTGATCAAGCTCTGGCCAGCCCCTTCGCCATAAAGCCGGGTTTTCCGACCGCATTTATATCAAATATAACGGTACGAACGGGAGCTCCCCGCCGGCAGCGCCCCAGCACGGGCCGATTCATCCCCCAACCATAACCGTCTGGCAGTTTCCGGGCACGTACCCCGGGTGCCGTTCAGGTAACACGGCCGGCCCGGCGTGCTGTCCTCCCCCGCTGGACACTCGCGGCACAGGACACTCACGGCACACGCTACCCGGGGCGCCCGCCGCGGGTAGCGGTACGGTGGCCGGGTGGACAGTGACACTGACCTGGCCGCCCGGGTGCGGGCGATCTGCCTGGCGCTGCCCGAGGTGACCGAGCGGCCGTCGCACGGCGTGCCGGCCTGGTTCGTGCGCGGCAAGAGGTCGTTCGCGCAGCTGTGGGCCGACGGGCACCATGACGACCATTTCCCGCACCTGTGGTGCGCCGGCCTGCCCGGCGCGCAGGCCGAGCTGACCGCGGCGTCGCCCGGCCGCTTCTTCCGGCCGCCGTACGTCGGGCACCGCGGCTGGGTCGGCGTCCGGCTCGACGGCGACGTCGACTGGGCGGAGCTCGCCGAGCTGTGCGCGGACGCCTACCGCGCGGTCGCCCCGGCCAAGCTCATCGCGCTGCTCGACGCGGCCGGCCCCGGGTCAGGCGGGCAGCGCTAAGGCCGTGGCCTGGTACTGGGAGGCCTGCAGGGTGTAGAGCTCGGCGTACTGGCCGGCCAGGGAGGTCAGCTCGGCGTGCGTGCCCGTCTCGATGACCTTGCCGTGGGCGAGGACGTAGATGCGGTCGGCGTGCCTGACCGACGCGAGGCGATGGGTGATGATCAGCACCGTGCGGTCGCGGGCGAGGGTGCGCAGCGAGGAGAACAGGGCGTACTCCGCCCGCGCGTCAAGTGCGGCGGTCGGCTCGTCCATGATCAGCAGCGGCGCGGTGCGGTAGAAGCCGCGGGCCGCGGCGATGCGCTGCCACTGGCCGCCGGACAGCTCGGCACCGTCCTTGAACTGGCGGGCGAGCAGCGTGTCGTAGCCCCGGGCGAGCTCGGCGATCACGGTGTCGGCACCGGAGGCGGTGGCCGCGGACGCCAGCAGCGCGTCGTCGAGCGCGCGGCCCATGGTGATGTTGTCCCTGACGCTCAGCGGCCAGTTGCCGTGATCCTGCGCGATGACCGCGATCCGCTCCCGCAGCGGCTCGCCGTCGATGTCGGCGATGTCGGTACCGTCCCAGCGCACGCTCCCCGCCTGCGGCCGGTACAGCCCGGCGAGGACCTTGGCGAGGGTAGTCTTCCCCGACCCGTTCTCCCCCACCAGGGCGACCACCTCGCCGCGGCCGATCTCGATCGACACCTCCCGCAGCGCCGGCTCGTCCGCGTCCGGGTAGCTGAAGGTGACGCCCGACGCGACGATCCGCTCGAACCCGGGCGGTGCGCCGGCCGGCCCGGGCGGCGGGATCCTGGCCCGGGCGTCCTCGCAGAACGACATGTAGTCGGAGAAGTACAGGCCGTCCTCGTAGCACTGGTTGACGTTGTACATCAGCTGCTGGAGGGATGAGGCGGCCGAACGGAGCGCGAGGACCGCCGTCCCGGCGACCGACAGCGCCAGGATGCCGGTGGCGAGCAGCACGCCGAGCACCGCGTACACCCCGGCGGTGGCGATGCCGCCGAGGGCGCTGCCGATCACCTTGGTCATCGTCTGCTGCCGCGCGGCCCGGATCTCGGCGCTCCTGGCGTAGGCCGCGAGCCGCGCGACGCGGTCGACGAGGAACGCCCGCATGGTGAACGAGCGCAGCTCGGCGGCCGTCCGGCGCTCGGCGATCAGGTTGGCCAGGATGTACTTGCGCCGGTAGGAGTCGATCAGCGCGAACCTGGTCAGGTAGCTGATCCGCGCCGAGCGCACCGCCGACCAGGCGCCGGGCAGCTGCGCGAGCAGCAGCACCGCGAGCAGGATGGGCTGCAGCACCCCGACCACCACCGCCGCCGACGCCAGCCCCGCGAACGCGGTAATGAAGTTGATCACGTCGTTGACCAGTGCCGACGCCGAGTAGGTGCCGCGGTCGCGGGCCCGCTGCAGCCGGTCGTGGAAGTCCGAGTCGTCGAAGGCGGCCAGCTCCACCTGGCTGGTCAGGTCGTACAGCCGCACCTCGACGACCTGGTCCACCTGCGGCTCAAGCCGGCTCTGCGCCCACCCGGCCGCCGTGGCGACGCCCGAGCGGAGCGCCGTCGATACCGCGACCAGGATCAGCGACGGCAGCGCCGCCCGCACCCGGTGCGGAGTGGGGCCGCCGGCGAACAGCGCCTGCAGCACCCCCGTAGTGGCGAACAGCGCGTACCCGCCGAATACCCCGGAGGCCAGGTTGAGCGCGATGGTGGCGACGGTGTCCCGCCGGTTCGCCGACCAGCCAAGGCTCACCGCCTGGCCGATCAGGGCCGGGAACCGGCGCGCGACGTCCTTGAACCTGACCGTGGCCATCCGCTGGTCGTACGCCCGCCAGTAGTTGGCGGTCAGCTCCGCCGTCTCGTGGTCCGCCGCCTGGTCGCCAGGCGCCTTCCCGTCGCCGGGCTGCCCGTCGCCCGGCTGCCCGTCGCCCGGCTGCCCGTCGCCCGGCCGCCCGCCGCCCGGCCGCCCGCCGCCCAGCGC
>DASWAE010000192.1:0-85012 GCA_036391275.1 Trebonia sp. | reverse complement strand
GGTGGCGGCCCGCATCGGCTGGGCCGCTGACCTGGTCAAGGGTCTGCCAGCGGAGGAGGCCGCCACGGTGATCTACTCGCTTGTCGGCACGAGCCTGGCCACCCAGGAGTCGGTTCCCGCCGCGTTCGCGGTGCTCAGCGCCGTGCCCGGCGACCCGTGGCGGGCCTGCCTGCTCGCCGCGTCGCTTGGCGGCGACTGCGACACGATCGCCGCGATGGCCGGCGCCATCGGCGGCGCCTGCCACGGCCTCAGCGCCTTCCCGGCGCACGCGGCCAAGGTCATCGACGCCAACGGCCTCGGGCTCGCGGACCTGGCCGACTCACTTCTCGCCCAGCGTCAATGAGAATCTGGGGCCAGTCATGATGCGCCGCCCGGCAGGCCCGCGGCGGCTCGTCTTCGCGGGCGAGGCGATCGTCGACGTGGTGATGCGCGTCCCGGCGCTGCCGCGGCGCGGCGGCGACGTGCTGGCGACGTCCACCGAGATCCTGGCGGGCGGCGGGTTCAACGTGATGGCCGCCGCGGCCCGCCAGGGCCTGCCGGTGCGCTACGCCGGCGGGCACGGCACCGGCCCCTGGGGCGACGTGATCCGCGCCGCCCTCGCCGCCGAGGGCATCGGCCTGCTCCGCCCGCCAGACCCGGACCGCGACACGGGCTTCGACGTCGCGCTCGTCGAAGCCGACGCCGAGCGCACGTTCGTCACGCAACTCGGCGCGGAAACGGTGCGCGGCCCGGGCGCCTGGGACGCGGTGCCCGCCGGGCCGGGCGACGCGGTGTACGTGTCGGGTTACGGCCTGGTCCCGCCGGAGTCCGGGCCCGCGCTCAGCCGCTGGGCGGCGAACCTCCCGTCAGGTGTGCTGCTGTTCGTGGACCCGGGCCCGCTGGTGGCGCAGGTCCCCTCCGTTCTGCTCGATCCTGTGCTTTCCCGCTGCGACTGGCTCAGCTGCAACCACCGGGAGGCCGGCCTGCTCATCGGCGCGCCGCCCGCGGATACCGAGCCGGCGGAGGCGGCCCGCCGCCTCCTCGCCCGCGGCGCCGCCGCGAACGTCATCGTCCGGGCCGGCGCGGGCGGCTGCTATCTGGCCGAGCTCGGCTCCGCCGGCGCCGTTCACGTGCGCTCCCCGCGGGTGACCGCGGTCGACACGACCGGCGCGGGCGACGCGCACTCCGGCGCGTTCCTCGCCGCCCTGGCCGACGGCCACTCCCCCGTCGTCGCCGCCGCCCGGGCGAACGCCGCGGCCGCCTTCGCGGTCACCCGCCGCGGCCCTGCCACCGCCCCCGACCGGGCCCAGCTCGACGCCTGGCTCTCGGCCGGTGACGGCGCTGCGGCCGATCGGCCCCGTTGAGCAGGGACTTTCGCATCTGGGCACACGGCCGCGGCGGACCCTAGGCTGCAACTGACCGTGAGGTAGGGGGTGATTCCCGTGACCATCGGGAAGGCATCGATCGAACAGCCAGTGTCTCCAGGCCGGCGACCGAGGCTCCGGCTCGGCGCGCTCGTCGGCAGCGGTGACCGCATTGGCGCGTTCGTCCTGCCGTTCGTGCTCGCCGGCATCGCGTTGAACATCGCGTTCCCGGCGGCGTTCGGCGTCGGCGGGCCACCGCTGTGGCTGCTGGTGCTATCCGCGCTCGTTCTCGCCGCGGGTGTCGTGATCTGGGCGTGGTCGGTGCTGCTGATCGTGACGAAGGTGCGGGCGGGCGAACTCGTCACGACGGGACCGTACTCGCTGGTCAAGCATCCGCTGTACGTCTCGGTCGCCTTGCTGGTGCTGCCATGGCTCGGGTTCCTGCTCAACACCTGGGCCGGTGTCCTCATCGGCGTCGCGCTGTACATCGGGTCGCGGTTGTTCGCACCCGCCGAGGAGGCTGACCTGGCCGGCCGGTTCGGTCGCGACTGGGACGCCTACCGCCATCACGTCAAGATCCCGTGGCTGTGAGGTTCCCGGCAGAGGGATACTGGGACTGAGGAGGCTACTGAGCAACCTGGTACGCGTCAGCCTGCACCGGGAGCCCGTGATCAGGAAGGGTTCTGATGTTGTGAAGCCTTTTCGGTGCGATAGGCGTACAACCCTTCATGATCATCACCCGGCGAGCGCCGGCGCGTTAAACGGACGTCCAAATCGCATCTTTCGTCACACAAGCAACCCCTCACGGTGGTGACGGCGGAGCGCGTTGACAATCGATTGTTCATGTTCTGTTCGGCTGGGCGGAACCCGCTCCTTTCCCCGGCACGGCATTGTGGTCCGGAATCCAGGCGTGCCACGCAACTGATCCTGTAACCGGTCTGGGGTAGCGGTGAGGTTTCCGGGCTTTCGTTGGTCAGCAGCACTAGGCGTAGCGTGCGCGCTCGCGGTCTCGGGGCTTGCCGGGGGGTGCTCGGTGGCGGCGACTGCGAACGCGGCGCCCGCCCCGGAGAAGGCGGACGTCTCGGTGGACGTCTCCCCCACCATCGACTTCACCGGGCTGTACATCGCGCAGATGGACGGGCTGTTCCGGCGGCAGGGGCTGCACGTCACGATCAGGTTCGCGCCAGCCGGCCAGCTGGCGGTCGCCAGCGTGCTCAACGGCACCTCGGACATCACCGGTGCCGACTACGTCACGTACATCAACAACGAGCTCAACGACGATGCCCGGCTGCGCATCATCGCCGAGGCATCCGCACTACAGCCGCACGACCTGGAGATGCTGGTCAGCGCGCATTCGCCGATCACCACCCTGACCGGGCTCAAGGGACGCACGGTCGGTGTCACGGCGCCGAACGACATCGACACGCTCCTGGTCCGGGCACTGTTCACGGAGAACGGCATCGGCACGAACCTGGTGAACATCCGGTTCGGCTTCCAGCTGCTGAACGTCGCGCAGCAGCTGAGCGGCGGGCAGGCCGACGCCGCGCCCATCCCCGAGCCGTTCGCCAGCGAGGGCGAGCAGCAGTTCGGGCTGCAGGAGCTGGCCGACGTCGACCAGGGCGTGACCACGAACTTCCCGCTGGAGGGCTACGCGGTCAGCCAGGCGTGGGCGCGGAAGTACCCCCGGACGCTGGCCGCGTTCGACCGGGCGCTGACGCAGGCGCAGCAGCTCGCCGACACCGACCGCACCGCCGTCGAGGCGGCGGTGGAGAAGTTCCTCGGCATCACGCCCGAGACGGCGGCGGTGATCAACCTGCCTGCCTTCCCGCTGTCGGTGGCCCCGGCGCAACTGCAGCGGGTCGTAGACACGATGGTCCAGTTCGGCATGCTGCCAGCCAAGGACATCGCGTTCAAGGTCACCACGATGACCCGCTGAGCCAGGCGGCCGCGAGCGCGGCGGTCAGGTTCGGCCGGCGTCGAATCAATCCGTTTTCCTACTGGGGCCGTAGTCATCGGTGATCCCGCGGTTGCCGGTGATCATCTCGAGCCGTCGTTGCCCGGCGATGGCTCCCGAGCGAAAGAGGCCCACGTCAGAATGAGCACATTCGCCCTGTTCACCTGGATGGCCACGGTAGCACTTGGCCTCATTCTCCTGATCATCTGGCTCATGGAGTACGACCGGGACTTCCAGTCCACTGCCGCGACCCGGCTGCCCGTCCCGTTGATCTCCACGCATGCCCTGCTCGGCATCGGCGGCCTGGTGATATGGGGCTTCTACCTGGCAACCGACGCGGAGCCGCTGGCCTGGACCAGCGTCGCCGACCTAGGCGTGGTCGCGACCTTGGGCTCGCTCATGGCGGCGCGCTGGGTTGGCGTCTACCGCGCCTACGCCGCGCCGGGCTCGATGCCGACCGCCGTCATCGCTGTCCCGCCGGAGCGCCACTTCCCCCGCCCGGTCGTCCTTATCCACGGCATCTTCGCCACCGTCACGATTGGCCTGGTCGTGTACGCCGTGTTCATGAGCGGCAGCTGAACCGGGCGCGGGCTTACTTCGCGTCCCAGCGCTCGCTGATCGCGAACCACTCGTCAAGGCCGACGAGGCGGAAGAAGTCCTCCATGGTGGCCGGGGCAGGCGCCGCGTCCGAGCCGCCGATACCCCGCAGCGCGCCGATCGCCGCGCTCGTGGCGGCGAGCAGGGCCGTGGTCGGGTAGATCGCGACCGCGTACCCGAGGTCGCGCAGGGCGGCCGGCTCGACCTGCGGGGTGAGGCCGCCCGCGACGATGTTGATGAGCTTGGGCGCGGTGATCTCGCGGGCGATGAGGGCCATCTCCTCGACCGTGCGCGGTGCCTCGACGAAGATGATGTCCGCGCCGGCCGCCGCGTAGGCGTTGCCGCGCTCGATCGCCGCGTCCAGGCCGAGCACCGCCCGCGCGTCGGTGCGGGCGATGATCAGCGCGTCGGTCCGTGCCTCAACCGCGGCGCCCAGCCTGGCCAGGGACTCCTCCGTGCTCACCAGTTCCTTGCCGGGCAGGTGGCCGCAGCGCTTGGGGAAGGCCTGGTCCTCAAGCTGGATGGCCGCCACGCCCGCCCGCTCGTAGGCGCGGACCGTCCGTGCCACCGACATCGGCGGGCCGTACCCGGTGTCGGCATCGGCGATGAGCGGGACCGGGCCGAGGACCCGGGTGGCCATCGCCACCCGGTCGGCCATCTCCGCCATGCCGACCAGGCCGATGTCGGGCAGGCCGAACCCCGAGGCAGCGACTCCCGCGCCGGTCAGGTAGCCGGCCCGGAACCCCATCAGGCGGACCAGGTGCGCGGTGAGGCCGTCGAAGATGCCGGGCGCGATGACCAGCTCACCCTCGTCAAGCAGCTGCCGCAGCCGTCCGCCGGGTGTCGTCCCTGAGCCCTGGGTCGCCCGCATGCGGCGGACACTATCATCTGAATCGTGGCCGAACCACCGCGGATCAACTCGAAGGTCCCGCACCCGGCGCGCGTTTACGACTACTGGCTGGGCGGCAAGGACAACTTCGAGGCCGACCGCCAGGCCGCCGAGGCGGGGGTCAGGCAGTTCCTCGACCTCGGCTCGGGCCTGCCGTCCGTGCAGAACGTGCATGAGGTGGCGCAGTCGATCGCGCCGGAAAGCCGCGTGGTCTACGTGGACATCACACCGCGGACATCTACCCGGAGCTGACCGAGTTCGCCAGGAAGCCGTGACCCGCTCCTATATCGGCGCCTCCAGGCGGGCGGCCTCGGCCGAGTCGTCGTCCGGCCTGGTCTGCGACTCCCGCTCGGCGGTGACGCGGGCCAGGTAGCGCTCAAGCTCGCGCTTCTTGTCGTCATCGGACCAGCCGAGCAAGTCCGCCATCAGGTCGGCGACCGGCACCGACGCGGCCACGCCGCGGTCCCACGCCTCGATGGAGATCCGGGTGCGCCGGGTGAGCACGTCCTCCAGGTGCAGCGCGCCCTCGTGGGTCACCGCGTAGCGGGCCTCGACCAGGAGGTAGTCATCCGCGCCCGGCAGCGGCGCGGCGAGCGACGGGTCGGCCCGCAGCAGCTCGAGCAGCTCGTGGGTGCAGGCGCCGTACCGGTTCAAAAGGTGCTCCACCCTAGCGACGTGGATGCCGGCGCTGACCGCGAGCGCCCGCCGCTGGTTCCACAGCGGCCGGTAGCCGTCCGCGCCGGTCAGCGGCAGCTCGGCCGTGCACGAGTCAGGGACCCGCGCGTCGAGCGCGCGGGCGGCCTCGTCCACCGCGTCGGCGGCCATCACCCGGTAGGTGGTGAACTTGCCGCCGGCGACCACGACAAGCCCTGGCACGGGGTGCCCGACGACGTGCTCGCGGGACAGCCTGGACGTCGACTCCTCCTCGCCGGACAGCAGCGGCCGCAGCCCGGCGTACACCCCCTCCACGTCCTCCTTGCGCAACGGCGAGCTCAGCACCGAGTTGACGTGCTCGAGCAGGTAGTCGATGTCCGCCGCGGTGGCCGCCGGGTGGTCCTTCTCCAGCGTCCAGTCGGTGTCGGTGGTGCCGATGATCCAGTGCCGGCCCCACGGGATGACGAACAGCACGCTCTTCTCTGTCCGCAAGATAATGCCGGTGCTAGACATCAGCCGGTCGCGCGGCACTACCAGGTGGATCCCCTTCGACGCGCGGACGTGGAACTGGCCGCGGGTATCGGCCATCGCCTGCGTGTCGTCGGTCCACACCCCGGTGGCGTTGATCACCTGCCTGGCGCGGACCTCGAACTCAGCTCCCGTTTCCAGGTCGGTGACCCGGGCGCCGGTGACCCGCTCGCCCTGGCGCAGGAAGCCCGTCACCCGGGCACGGTTCGCCGCGAGCGCGCCGAACGACGCCGCGGTCCGCACCACGGTCATGGTGAACCTGGCGTCGTCGACCTGGCCGTCCCAGTACTGGATGGCGCCGGTGAGCGATTCCTTGCGCAGGCAGGGCGCCTCGCGCAGGGCCGCCCGGCGGGTCAGGTGCCGGTGGTGGTGCAGCCCGTGCCCTGTGCTCGGTCGGAAGGCGCCCGAGGTGTAGGCCATCGCGTCGTAGAGCGCGACCCCGGTCCCGGCGTACCCCCGCTCCCAGATCCGGTGCTGCAGCGGGTAGAGGAACGGGACCGGCTTCACCAGGTGCGGCGCGACCCGGTCAAGCAGCAGCCCGCGTTCCCGCAGCGCCTCGCGGACCAGGCCGAAGTCAAGCATCTCCAGGTAGCGCAGGCCGCCGTGGATCAGCTTGCTCGACCGGCTCGAGGTCCCGCTCGCCCAGTCCCGGGACTCGACGATCGCGGTGGTCAGGCCGCGAGTGACCGCGTCGAGGGCGCTCCCCGCACCCACGACGCCGCCGCCGACGACGAGGATGTCCAGTTCGTTCTCGGTCATCCGGGCGATCGCCTCGCGCCGCCCGTCCGGCGATAGCGCAGTCACCGCAGGGGTTCTCCCGTCCCTCGTCGGCCTGTTAACCGCTGCCCCTTGTTCATCAGTTGACCTCTACCCAATTCAAAGTGCGGTCCACCGCCTTCTTCCAGCCCGCGTAACCGCTGGCCCGCTGCTCGTCGCTCCACCGCGGCAGCCAGCGCTTGGACTCGTTCCAGTTGGCGCGCAGCTCATCGGTGGTGGACCAGAAGCCGGTGGCCAGGCCGGCCGCGTACGCGGCGCCGAGCGCGGTGGTCTCGGCGACGACCGGCCGGCTGACCGGCACGCCGAGGATGTCGGCCTGGAGCTGCATGCACAGGTCGTTGGCGGTGACGCCGCCGTCGACCTTGAGCGTCTCCAGGTGCACGCCGGAGTCCAGCTCCATCGCCTCGCTGACGTCGCGGCTCTGGTAGCAGATCGCCTCGAGCGTGGCCCTGGCCAGGTGGGCGTTGGTGTTGTAGCGGGACAGCCCGACGATGGCGCCGCGGGCGTCGCTGCGCCAGTACGGCGCGAACAGGCCGGAGAAGGCGGGCACGAAGTACACGCCGCCGTTGTCGGCGACCTGCCGGGCCAGCGGCTCGATCTCCGCGGCGCCGGAGATGATGCCGAGCTGGTCACGCAGCCACTGCACCGCCGAGCCGGTGACGGCGATGGAGCCCTCGAGCGCGAAGACGGGCTTGTTCTCGCCGAACTGGTAGCAGACGGTGGTGAGCAGGCCGTTCTTGCTGCGGACGAGTTCCTCGCCGGTGTTGAGCAGCATGAAGTTGCCGGTGCCGTAGGTGTTCTTCGCCTCGCCGGGCGCGAAGCAGACCTGGCCGACGGTAGCCGCCTGCTGGTCGCCGAGGTCGCCGGTGAGCGGCACGCCCGCCACCGGGCCGAGGCGGATCTCGCCGTAGCCGCCGGGCGCGGACGACGGCCTGATCGCGGGGAGCATCTGCCGCGGGATACCGAAGAACCCGAGCAGTTCCTCATCCCAGTCCAGGGTCTCCAGGTTCATCAGCATGGTCCGGCTGGCGTTCGTCGGGTCGGTGACGTGCACCCCGCCGTCGACCCCGCCGGTCAGGTTCCAGATGACCCACGAATCCGTGTTGCCGAACACGGCCCCGCCGCGCTCGGCCGCGGCGCGTACCCCGTCGACGTTCTCCAGGATCCACTGGATCTTGCCGGCGGAGAAGTACGTGGCCGGCGGCAGCCCTGCCTTGCGCCTGATGACGTCGCCGCGCCCGTCCCGGTCAAGCGCGGCGGCGATCCGGTCGGTGCGGGTGTCCTGCCAGACAATGGCGTTGTAGTAGGGCCGCCCGGTCTTGGGATTCCAGACGACCGTGGTCTCCCGCTGGTTGGTGACGCCGAGTGCGGCCAGGTCCGCCGCGGTCAGCCCGGCGTTGTCCAGTGCGATCTGGGTGACGGCAACGGTCCGCTCCCAGATCTCCAGCGGGTTGTGCTCGACCCAGCCCGCCTGCGGCAGGACCTGCTCGTGCTCGAGCTGGTGCTTGCCGACCTCGTTCCCGGCATGGTCGAAGATCATGAGCCGGCTGCTGGTGGTGCCCTGGTCGACGGCGGCGACGTAATCCGGCATGTCTGCCCGTTGCGGGTGAGTAGTCAATGATGATTTTCCTCATGACGCAGCCTCCCTTGCGGTGCGGCGGTTACGGGTCAGCCCGGCCACGTTCAAGTCTTCCATGACCACAGTCAGTGATATCAACCATGAACAGGGATTTTAACAGTCAGTAACTACGTCATCACACTTGATTGGCAGCGGTGCCGCGTGTGTGCGGGCCTGGCCGCTGCATCCTCACTGGTGCAGGGCATACTTCGGGCATGATCCGTGCCATGGTTGCCGCGCACCGCGGTGTCGCGGCGGGGGCGGCCGAGAACACCATCGCGGCCTTCACCAACGCGATCGACGTCGGAGCCGACATGATCGAGTTCGACGTCCGCCGGACCCGCGACGGCGAGCTGATCGCGTTTCACGACGCGACCGTGGGCGGCGCGCCGGTCAACGGGCTGACCCGCGACGACATCGCGGCCACCGTCGGCGTCCGGCCGCCGCTGCTCGACGAGGTGCTGCGCGTGTGCGCGGGCCGGATCAAGCTGGACGTCGAACTCAAGGAGGACGGGTACGTACCGGACGTGATGGCCGTGCTGCGGGCCGGCTTCGACCCGGACCAGCTGGTCGTCACGTCGTTCCTGCCGGACGTGGCCGCCCAGGCGAAGCAGTCGTTTCCCGAGGTGAAGACCGGGCTGCTGGTCGGCGACGGCGGGTCGCTGGCCAACCTGCCTGCCCGGCTGCGCGAGCTGTACCCGGTCGCCCTCGCCCAGCGGGTCCGGGCCGACTACCTGGCGCCGCACTACCGGCTCGCCGCGCTCGGCGTGCTGCGCCGCGCCGCCGCGGCAGGGCTGCCGTGCCTGCTGTGGACGGTCAACTCCCCCGAACTGATCCGCCGCTACGCTACCGACCCCCGGGTCACCGCGATCATCACCGACGTGGCGGCCCAGGCCGTGGCGATCGTGGCGGGGGCTGCGGGTTTACCAGCTCCGTTTGGAAGTCTAGAAGAGGGTCGGCGGGCCGGCGGGGAGCGGCTCGGGCAGCTTGTCGACCGCGGGGAGCCGGGCGCGCACGTCGTCGTGGAACCGGCGCGCGAGTACGAGCGCGTCGACGTTGTCCGGGGTGTGGATGAAGACCGTCGGTGAGCGCCCCTCGCGCAGCCAGTCCGCGACCTGGTCGGCCCACGGCTGCCAGCCCGCAGCGGTTTGCTCGTTGTCGTCGCAGCCGATGTAGCGGACCACGGGACGATCGGTGAGGGCGCGTGACCGGCGGGGCAGCCGCGGCTTCTGGTGCTGCGCGCCCCGTTCGGCGTCACTGGACGGCGGGCTGGCGAACAGGACGGTGGTGTCGAGGTCGACCCATTCGGCGTCGACGCCGGTCAGCACCTGTTCGAGTTGCCGCGTTGCCTGCGGGTCGGTGAAGAACGCGGGGTGGCGCACCTCCACGCAGTAGCGGTACTCGCGCGGCAGGCGGTGCAGGAAGCCGCCGAGCACCTCCACGCCGGACGGGCCGAAGGACGGCGGCAGCTGGACCCACAGCGCGTAGGCGCGCGTGCCCAGGGGCTCGATGGCGGCGAGGAAGGCGCGCATCGGGTCGCCGACGTCACCGAGGCGCCGCTCGTGGGTGACCGTCTTGGGCAGCTTGAGCATGAACCGGAAGCCCGGGCTGGTCTGCGCGGCCCACGATGCCACGGTGTCGTGCGCGGGCGTGGCGTAGAAGGTGGTGTTGCCCTCGACGGCGTTGCACCAGGTCGCGTAGGCGCGCAGCCGGTCGCGCGGCGCGAGCGGGTGCGGCAGGAAGCGGCCCTGCCAGGCTGCGTAGCTCCACATCGCGCACCCGACGTGGAGTTCCATAAGCCCGATGCTACCGGGGCTCGCGCCGGGGTCGCCTCGTCGAAGATCAGCACGGTCTGGGTGGCCCTGACCTCGGGGATGTCCTGTAGCCGGGTCAGCACCACGTCACGCAGCGACGCGGCGTCGCGGGCACGGACGCGCAGCAGGATGTCGTGCCCGCCGGAGACCAGCGCGACATGGTCCACCTCGGGCATGCCGAGCAGCTGGCCGCGCACGGCCTTCCAGGACCGCTGCGCGATGTCCAGGTAAACGTAGGCGGACAGCGCGTAGCCCGCCCGCACGGGGTCGATCTGCGCGGCGTACCCGGTGATCACGCCCTCGCGTTCCAGCCGGGCGACCCGGGTGTAGGCGCTGGCCCGGGAGATGTGCACCAGCTCGGCGAGCGCCCGCATCGACAGCCGCCCGTCGGCGCGCAGCGCCTCGACGATCTGCCGGTCGGTGTCATCCATCGCTGCCATATGTCCAAGGACGGGATCGGCAGGGAGGTCACTGTAAGTCATATGGCCATCGTAACGCGGCAAGTTTGACAGTTTGTCTTTGATTTCGGTTCTCCTCTGGAAACCCTGCTCATGGGGTAGGCATTCTCTGGAAAAGAGCATGTTGAAGGGAGTGGCCGTGACCACCGTCGCCCACCCCAGCGGAACGGCGGCCGCACCCGGCCTGCTGCCAAGCGAGGCACCGCTGCAGCTGATTGACCAAGACGGCCGGCCTGGGGGCAACCCGGGCTCGCTTGCCTGGCCGGCGCCTGACGTCCTGCTTGAACTGCACCGCCGCATGGTGCTCGGCCGGCAGGTGGACCTGGAGTGCACCGCGCTGACGAAGCAGGGGCGGCTGGCGGTGTACCCGTCCTCGCGCGGGCAGGACGCCTGCGAGGTCGGCGCGGTGCTCGCGCTGCGCGACCAGGACTGGCTGTTCCCGACCTACCGGGACACGGTCGCCATCTTGACCCGCGGCGTGCCCGCGGAGGAGGCGCTCACCCTGCTGCGCGGCGACTGGCACTGCGGGTATGACCCGTATCAGTACCGGGTCGCGCCGCAGTGCACCCCCTTGGCGACCAATACGCTGCACGCGGTGGGCCTGGCGCGCGGCGCGCGGCTGCGGGGACAGGACACGGTGGCACTCGCGCTGCTCGGCGACGGGGCGACCAGCGAGGGCGACACCCACGAGGCGCTGAACTTCGCCGCCGTGTGGCACGCGCCGGCGGTGTTCCTGGTGCAGAACAACGGCTACGCGATCAGCGTCCCGCTGTCCAAGCAGACCGCGGCGCCCACCCTCGCCGCGAAGGGCATCGGCTACGGGATCCCGTCGCTGCTGGTTGACGGGAACGACGCCGCCGCGGTGTACGCGGCGGTGCGGGGCGCCGTGGAGCGGGCCGCCGCCGGAGGCGGGCCGACCCTGATCGAGGCGCTGACCTACCGGATCGAGGCGCACACCAACGCCGACGACGCCACCCGCTACCGGAGCGCCGAAGAGGTCCAGGCGTGGCTCGCCCGGGACCCGATCAGCCGGCTGGAGGCCTACCTGCTGTCCAGGTCGCTGCTTTCCGACGAGGAGGTGGCGGCGATCGCCGACGAGGCCGCGCGACTCGCCGCCGACGTCCGGACGCGCATGAACGCCGACGTGACCGTCGACCCGGCCGAGCTGTTCGAGCACGTGTACGCGCGGCCGACCGCCGCGCTCGAGCGCCAGCGCGCGGCGCTCCTGGAGGAACTCCAGGCGGAAGAGGAAGTGGAGGCGGGGCGATGAGCACCGTAACGTCACCGGCCCGCACCAGCCCAGCCGGCGCAGGCCGGCAGGCACCCGCCGTCCCGGCGAAGCCGCCCGCGCCGGTCACCATGGCCGCCGCGCTCAACCAGGCGCTCGCCGACTCCCTCGCCGCCGATGACCGGGTGGTCGTCTTCGGCGAGGACGTCGGCACGCTCGGCGGCGTGTTCCGGGTCACCGACGGGCTCGCCGCCCGGTTCGGCGAAGAACGCGTCTTCGACACCCCCCTGGCGGAAGCCGGCATCGCCGGCACCGCCATCGGCATGGCCATGGCCGGCCTCGTCCCGGTCATCGAGATGCAGTTCGACGCCTTCGCCTACCCCGCCTTCGAGCAGGTCACCAGCCACCTCGCCAAGCTCCGCAACCGGACAAGGGGCAAGGTCGCCCTTCCCGTGGTCATCCGCATTCCCTATGGCGGCGGCATCGGCGGCGTCGAGCACCACAGCGACTCCTCCGAGGCCTACTACACCCACACCCCCGGCCTGCGCGTGGTGGCCCCCGGCACCCCCGCCGACGCCTACCGCCTGCTCCGTCAGGCCATCGCCTGTCCCGACCCGGTCATCTTCCTCGAGCCCAAGCGCCGCTACTGGTCACGAGAGACGGCCGAGCTGACTCATCTGGGTCCGCCGATCGACCGCGCGATGCTGCGCCGTCCCGGCAAGGACGTCACCCTCATCGCCTACGGTGCTATGGTGGCCACCGCCCTGGAGGCCGCCGAGGCCGCCACCGAGGAAGGCTGGGACGTGGAGGTCATCGACCTGCGCTCGCTGTCCCCCGTCGACGACCAGGCGCTGACCGACTCGGTGCGCCGCACCGGCCGCGCCGTCGTCGTGCACGAGGCCGCGGGGTTCTCCGGGTACGGCGCCGAGATCGCGGCCAGGCTCACCGAGCAGTGCTTCTTCCACCTGGAAGCCCCGGTGCTGCGCGTCACCGGCCTTGACATTCCGTACCCGCCCCCGCACCTGGAGCAGTACCACCTGCCAAGCACCGACCGCATCCTCGACGCGATCGCCCGCCTCGCCTGGGACTGATCAGGGCCCCGGTAACCAGCGCTCGACCAGGTGCTCGCGGCCCGGCGGCGGCTCGTACGGCTCGGGCCAGAAGTCCGTCACCCGGGTGATCAGCCCGTCAGCGAACTCGAAGAACGCCATCGCGTCATCGGTACGGCCGTCGAGGAGCCACTCGAACCACGCCACCCCGTGCCGCTCGTCCGCGATGGTGACCTTCGGCCGCAGGTGCCAGTCACCGGGGTACTCCTGATTGAACCGCAGGTAGCGGTCACGGCCCCGGATGCGCTCCCGTGACTGCGGGATCTCGTAGACCACAGCCGGGTGCAGCAGGCCCGCCCAGACATCCCACTCCCTGGCATCCAGGCTCGTGATGAAGCGCTCCACCAGCTCACGATTGCCGTCCATGCCGGCAAGCTACCACGCCGGCTACGGGGTGACGATCGCCTTCAGGCCCGCGCGCCGCTCGGCGGCGGCGAACGCTCGCGCGGCGTCCGCGAGCGGTGTACGCGACGACACGAGCGGGTCCAGCGCCACGACACCGCGCTCCGCCAGGCCGATCGCTCGCGGGTAGACCTCGTTCATGCGCCGCACCATCGCGATCGTCAGGCCTTTGCGCCGTGCGAGCGACGCCCGGAACGTGGTGGTGTCCGAGTCCGGGATCCCGCCGAGGACGACCCGGCCGCCCGGCCGCACCGACTCGAGCGCGATCCGCACGGCGTCGTCGTTCCCGGCCAGTTCGAACGCGACGTCCGCCCCGTAGCCCGTGATGTCGTCCCGCGGCGTGGCTACCTCGTCCGCGCCCCACGTAGCCGCCGCCGCGCGCCGGTGCGCCAACGGCTCAACCAGCACGATCCGCGCCGCGCCGGCGGCCCGCAGCAACTGGATGAGCAGCAGCCCGATCGGCCCGCCCCCGGCCACCGCGACCGAGCCGCCGAATGGCACATGCCCCAGGTCCAGCGCCCACAGCGCCACGCCGAGCGGTTCAAGCATCGCGCCGCCCGCGTCGGACAGCGAGTCCGGCAGCGGATGCAGCAGGTGCGACGGCCACGGCATGAGCTCGCGCATCATCCCGTCGTTGTCGCCGTGCCCGGAGAAGGCGAGGTTGTAGCAGAGGTTCCGGTACCCGTCACGGCAGGCCCGGCACCGCTCGCAGGGGATCGCCGGATCGATCGCGACCCGTTCCCCGCGCCGCGGGCCGTCCGCGATCTCGCCCGCACCCTCGTGCCCCGGCACCAGGGGCCGGGCGAGCTTGGCGTCGCCGATCGCGCCTTCGGAGTACCAGTGCAGGTCAGAGCCGCAGATGCCAACCGCAGTGACCCGCACGAGACTCTGCCGGGCTGCTGCTGCCGGCGCCGGCTCCTCCTTGACCCGCAGGTCCGCGGGCCCGTAAAGTCGCGCCGCTCGCATGCTCCCCACGTTATCCCCGACGATCGCGGCTGGCACCTGACCGCGCCCGTCTGTCCGGGTTCGGTGAGGCCGCCGTGCGGCGGCCTCACCGAAGAACTCACGGAGCGGTAATCGTCCAGATACCCCGGCCGTGCGTCGCGGCAACCAGCGTGCCGTGGGGGTCCACCGTGAGCTGGCCGACCACTACGTTCGGCAGGTTCGTCCCGACCCTGCTCCAGGCAGCGCCGTCATTCTTCGATACGAATACGCCGAAGTCCGAGCCCACCACAAGATGGCCGGCCTCGTAGACGACGTCGTCCGTCGGTGCGTCCGGCAGGTTGCCCGAGACGTTAGTCCAGCTTGTGCCTCCGTTCGAGGTTTCGAAGACGTGGCCGACGCCAGGGTCGTCCGGGCCGATCATCCACTTGCGGGAGTAGCCGGACAGCGACAGGTAGGCGTGGCTGGGATTGGCGGTGTCGATCTTGACTCCGCTGATGTAGCGTCCCGGGAGCCCCGACGCCACGCAGGCCGCACTGGTGCCGGTGCACACCTGCGCCGTCGCGTGCCAGCTGCCGCCGCTGTTGCTGAGCATCACGATGCCGGAGCGGAACCCGCTTCCGGTCGAGAAGCTTGGGTTGCAGGGGCCGCACCACGCGGCGGCGACATACTGCGTCCCGCTGATCGTGACCGCGTCGAGGGCGGTCACCTGAGACGCGGCGTTTCCGCCGAGCGCGGTGCGGACATCGAAGACCGGTTGCCAGTCGGTGGTGGCGCCCGTGCCTGACGTTGTGCCCGCGATGCCGGCCTCGGAGTTCCACACGATCGCTCCGCCGGCCACCAGATGGCTCGAGTTGGTGCGGTCCATGTCGATCGGGGCGATGAACCGCGGGTCGGGGTCGGGCGGCACGATGAATTGCCAGTTGGCCCCGCCATCGGTGGACTTCAGCGCGGTCAGGCCGGTGTACTCGGTGATCACGTCCTTCGAGTTGGCCGGGTCGACGATCGTGTAGCCGCCGTCGCCGCCGAACACCTGAACGGAGCTGACGTTGATGGGCTTGCCGTTGTCGTCGAGCACCGACGTGGGCGTGGTGAAGACTTTGTTGCTCCCATTGTCTTGCAGGCCGCCGTAGATGACCGAGTCGCCGCTGCCCTGCGCGCCGTAGTACTGCAACGCGTCCAGGTGCTGGTTCAGGTCCGTCCAGTCGCCCACCGCGTGATCGGTCAGGGCGCGGGCGTAGACGCCGCCGTCGTTGCCGACATAGAGCTTGCCGCCCGCGATGATCGCGGCGTGCTGGTCGGAATGCGCCTGGTTGTGGTTGCAGGTGCCCTCGAACGGAGTGTAAGAGAAGCACTTGAAACCGAAGTTCCAGTACGGTGCGATGGTGTTCCAGCTGCTCCCGCCGTTCTGCGTCTCGTAGACCTCCTCCAGGCCCAGGTAGAGGTGGTCCTTGTTGGCCGGGTCGACCGCGAGGAACTGGTTGTACCAGGCCTGGACGCCCGGCTGGTACCCGGTGCCGATGCGCGGGATGAACTGCGCCGAGCCGCTCGAGGCGAGCTTGCTGGAATCGGCGATCTTCGTCCACGGGCCATTGGGGTCACCGTTGGCCGACTCATACACGCCCTGCAGCAGGGTGTGCCCGTTGGTGCCGACGTTCAGCAGGTACGGGCTTTGCACGATCGCGTATGCCCGGTCTCCGGCCGAGGAATAGGCCAGCGTCGTCCTGCCCTCGGCCTTCGCCGGGACCCACCCCTGCGGGTTGGCGAGGAAGCTGAAATGCGCTCCGCCGTCGCTAGAGACGTACAGGCCATTGGTCGGCGCGCCGCCGCGCCAGCCGGCGACCGCCACCACCTGCTTGCCGCCCGTGCCCGGCCTGACCACGACGTCGGTGATCATGTTGCCGACCACGAGGTTGAAGTTCTTGCCGTCGCTCGGCGGGCCGGCCGGTTGGAGCACCGGGGTCCAGTTGGTGCTGGATGCGGTGTCGAAGCTGTAGAGCCCGTGCGACGTCGCGGCCAGCAGCGTGCTCCCGTCCTGTGCCAAGCGGAAGATCAGGGCGCCGTTGAGCTCCGGGCCGCCGACCCGCTGCCAGGTCGAGCCGCCGTCGGTAGAGGCGAGGACGCCGACACCGGCGTAGCTGTCTGAGCTGGTGTTGGCCTCGCCCGTGCCGGCGTAGACCGTGTAGCCGTTGCCTGAGCTGGTTACCAGCAGCGCCCCGATCGACAGCGTGGCCTCCGTGTCCGTCACCGGCGTCCAGTGCTGACCGCTGTCGGCTGACTTCCAGACGCCGCCGTCGGCACCGCCCGCGAACAGCGACCCGTCCGGCGCCGCGGCGAGCGCCGTCATCCGGCCGGCTACCCAGCGGTCACCCGCGCCAGAGTTGCTGAAATTGCTCGTCGGGTCGATGTACTGCGGGGAATCCGAGAAGTCGTTACCGTCGGCGCCCGGCAGGTTGGTCCGCTCGGTCCAGGCACCGCCCACGGTCGGCAGCGCCGCGGCCTGGGCCGCGGCGGACGCATAGGCGTTCGGATCCACCGCCCCGTTGGGCGCGAGCCGCTGCGACATGAACCAGTCTTCGGCTTGGGCCGCGGCCTGGCTCTCCTCCCCGGCGTTGCTGTGCGGGGGACTGGCGGAACTGGTAGCACTGCTGGTGGCGAATGCCGGAACCGTCATGAAGAAGACGGCCGTCATAGCCGTGAAGATCAAGAGGAACCGACGCATTAGCGCCTCCTTCGCAACCGCACGCTGCTGCCTGCGACCCAATCGGGCCGAAACCTGACGCAAGCCTAGACCCGACCGGCCTGCTGCGGTAGAGGTTAATTCTCGGGATCCCCACGCATAACAGGTGCCAGTGATTCGCCTTTTGCCTGCCATTCAGGGCAGCGCATATGTATGCGAGGAATGCAACGTCCGCTATTCATGCATGAGCGGTCGTTCGTGTCGGCGAAAGCGGGCGTCGTTTCCGTCAGGTCCTCAGCCGAGCCGCAGCCGGACTGCGCCGAGGACGCCGGGCAGCAGGACGGGCAGCAACCTGAACCAGGCGTCAAGGTCGCGCTCGTCGCGGTAGCGGAACCAGACGTCGTGACCAGGGCCGTAGGCCGCCGTTACCTGCCTGCCCTGCGCCAGGTACGCGTCCCGCTCGCGCTCGCCGAGGGTGCGCAGCACGCGCGCGGGCGGCGGCGGCAGCCTCCTGATGACCGCGTTCTGCACGGCCCGCACCCGCTCGCGCCCCTCGTCATCTAGCAGCTGGCAGAACCGGAAACCCGGCCCGAGCACGCCGGCCCTGGGCTGGGCGCCGCGCCTGAACTCGATGATGAACCTGGACCCGTACCAGCCGGATGCGTCAGGGCTGCGCGTCGGCTGGACCCAGGCGACGACGAACTCCCGGCCCGCCTGGCGTTGCCAGACCGCGGCGGCCGACGCCGCGCGGCACGCAAAGCCGTCAGCGGCGAAGCCCGGTCCCAGCGCGGCCAGGGCCTTCCGGTGAACCACCCGGTCAGGTAGCACGCCCTCCACCAGCCAACGATAGCCAAGGCCCTGACACCGGCAGAAGCGGCGTCGGCCGAGTGCGGGCCGGCGGCTTGCTGCTAGCGTCGGCTCATGACATCGCTGCCCGACACTGCCCGGGCCGTGCTTGAGTCCGCGGCCCTGGCGCACCTGGTGACACTAAACCCTGACGGCAGTCCCCAGGTGAGCGTGGTCTGGGTGGGCCTGGACGGCGACGAGATCGTCGCAGGCCACCTGCCCGAGCATCGCAAGGTGCGCAATATCCGCACCGACAGCCGCGTCGCGCTCTCGATCGAAACCAGCGCGCACAATGCCGCGGGCTTGACGGAGTACCTGGTCATCTACGGCACTGCCAGCATCACCGAAGGAGGTGCCGCCGAGCTCTTGCAGCGACTCGCCCGCACCTATCTCGGTCCCGAGGTCCGCTTCCCGTCCATGGACAGCCCGCCGCCCGGGTACATCACCCACATCACAGTGGACAGGATCTCGGGCGTAGGCCCCTGGGCCGCGCACCACTGAAATCAGCCGGTCCCCGGTGCCGTTACTCGGCTCGCAGGACAACGGCGGGCTGGGTGCGGGCGGCGGTCCTGGCGGGGATGGCCGCGATCAGGTTGGCCACGGCGAGGACGACGGGGAACGCGAGCAGGGTCAGCGGGGAGATGACGGGCGCAGGGACGATCGCGACGTGGCCGGCGAACAGGAGCCAGGCGTAGCGGCCCGCGATGAGGCCGAGCGGGAGGCCGACGACCAGGCCGACGCCGGCGATGGCGGTCGCCTGCCAGGCCACGGTCGCGCGGACCTGCCGGGTGACGAAGCCAAGGGTCTTAAGTATGGCCAGTTCCCTGCGACGCTCGCGCACCGAGGTGAGCAGGGTGTGCGCGATCGTGCCGCAGGCCAGCAGCATCAGTACCAAGGCGAGCGCGAGCGGCAGGGCGGTGGCCCCGGACAGGTCTCGCACCTCAGGCGGCGGGGTGGCCGGCAGCACGGTACCGGGGAACTGCTGCCTGAGCCGGGTGAGCGCCGCCGGGGTGGCTGGTTTGCGCAGGCTCACGAGGAACACGTTGCGGTACATCGGTATATCGCTCACCGCGGTGGCGCCGCCGAACGTCATCACGCCGCCGGTGCCGAGCTGGGTCTGCTCGTTGGTGATCTCCGGCGACAGCACCACCTCGCCGGTGACGCGCAGCGCGACCATGCCGTGGGAGCCGCGGGCGAGCACGGTGTCCCCGACCGCCTTGCCGAGGGTGCGCAGGTCCCGGCCGCCGAGCGCGATCTCGTTCCCGGTGCGCGGCAGCCGGCCGGCCAGCACGGGCGGCACCACCTGGCCTCTGACGGTCTGCAGGCCGAGCAGGGTCACGTCGTCGTGGCCGTCAAGGGCCAGGTCGCCCATGGCCGTCACGGTGAACCCGGAGACGAAGTCGTCCGAGCGGAGCAGGGGGACGGCCTGCGCGCTGACGTCACCGGAGTGCGGGTTGCCGACGGTCACGTCCCAGTCCCAGCCGGCGACGGCCGGGTCACCGATCACGTGAGACAGGCTGGAGGCGAACACCAGCGCCGCGAGCACCGCGGCGAGTGCCGCGATGATGCCGGCGACCGCCGCGCGAGCGGGGACGGCCGCGCGTCCCCCGCCCCGCTCGGACGCCAGCCTGATCCCTGACATCGCGGCCGGCGACAGCCGCCAGCCGGCCCGCCGCCCCGCGGTCCCCACCCGGGGACGGGTGGCCGTCCAGTCGCGGGCGCCGGCCCGTGCCGCCCGCGGCGCCGCGAGCGCCGCCCGCCCCGCGAGCAGGAGTCCGAGCACCGCCGCCCCGCCGAGCCCGGCCGCGGCGTCGAACGAGAGTCCCGGTGAGATCTCCGCCCGGCGCGCCAGCCCGATCGGCATGAACACCGAGAGCCCGCAGGCGACGGGGACCGCCAGCGCCATCCCGGCGACGGCGACCAGCACCGCCGGGGCAAGCGCGGTCACGGTCAGCTGCCGGGGAGCGGTGCCAAGGGCCCGCAGTGCCGGGAAGTCGGCGGTGACGAGGCGCACCTGGCGGACCAGGCTCTGCCCCACGACCACCAGCAGCGCCAGCCCCACGATGACCGCGAACACCAGCAGCGCGAGCGCCTCGAATGAGGTGCTCTGCTGGGCGAAGGCGCCCGCGGCGATGGCGTCGTCCCCGAGCTCAATCTGCGCGTTGGTGCCGGCCAGCCGCTTCACCTGCGCCTCGAACGCGGGCAGGCCGGCCGTACCGTCCTTGAGCTGGAACGAGATGCCCTGGAAGCTGCCGATGGCGGCCGCGTACCGGTGGAAGAACGCGGACGTCGCGATGATGTCACCCGAACCGGTGTACGTCACGCCGGCGGGCGCGTTGAGGTTGTCGGTCAGGTCGGTGGGCAGCCTGATGATGCCGGTTACCCGGACATCGCCCGGTGCCACCGGCGGGGGGATCTTGGTGCCGTTCATCACCTGCTGCAGCTGGTCGGGCCGGTAGCCGCGCAGTTGCAGCACCGATCCGACGTGCGCGTGCAGTTCCTGCGCGGCGGACTCGTTGAGCGTTACCTCATCCGCCCGTGACTGGTCGGCGTACCGGCCCGCCAAAACGATCGCCCGGGCCTGCGGCGGGCGGGTCACCGTCGCCTGCGTGATCACCTGTCCCTTCTGCTGCGAGCTGATCGGCCGCCCGTCGATGTTGACCGGGATAACCAGCATCAGCGCGCCTATCTCGCTGTAGGCGACGTCGGGCAGGGCGGCGATCTTGGCCATGGTGGCGGGGTCGCCCCGTACCTGCCCGAGCATCGGGCCGGCGTACTGCAGGAACCGGCCGACGGCCGTGTCGGTCCGGCGTGCCCCCGCGAGGCCGGCCAGCGCCACGGATCCCATCAGCGCGGTGATCAGCGTCAGGACGGCAAGGCCGCGCCAGTCCTGTCGCAGCCTCGCCCGAACGCACAACCACACTGGATTCACTGCCGGCCGCCCCTGTCCACCTGGAACTTCTGCGGCGATTCTCTCGCCCCCGGCCCTTTATTGACGGGTGTGGTACCACTACAACCTGGAGCGGCTTCCCTACCGCCGGGGCCAAAGGCGCGGGATCAGCGCAGGCACGCGGGCCCGGTAGGCGAGGTAGCTATCGCCCAGGCTCTGCACCAGGTCGTGTTCCTCGAAGGCGATACCGATCAGGATGTAGCCGGTCGCGCAGGCCGCGAACAGCACGTGCCCGGCCGTCATCGCGGGCGCCGACCAGAAGACGACGACGAACGCGGCCATGAGGGGATGCCGGATACGCCCGTAGACGCCGCTCTCGGTGAGACGAAGCTCGCGCGCTCGGCAGGCTCAGGCACCACGCGCGTCCACCGGCGCTTGAACCACGGGCGGGCCATCACGGTGTGCTGGACCGCGAACAGCAGCAGCAGGAGCAGGTCGACGGCCACCGCGGCCGGCGCGGCTACCCGCGGCCCGTGGTCAATGCCCGTGGGCACGCCGAAACCCGCGAAGAAGCCCACCGCGTAGCCGAGGACCACCAGGAAGACCAGGTACGCCGTTGCCGCGTACACCAGGATGCCCAGTGCGGGCGGGCCGGCCGGCTGCCGGTGCCCGGTTACCGGCGAACGGGCCTGCGGCGATGCGTGTGACATGCCTCGAGAGTAAGACCGCCCGTCGAGGGGCGGCCATCGGGCGAACTACCGGCAATTCCCCGGTCTCCCCCGGCTGGAGCGATGGCTTCGCGCTGATAAGCCGGGTGAACTACCGAGACGCTGCTCGGTCACCCAGGCCGCGCTCTGGGCGCGGGAGCGCACCGACAGCAGCACTCGTGATGTCTCGTCGGCGGGCGCCGCCCAGCACACCCGGGATGACGCCTTTGCATAGCCGGAGACCACGGAAAACGCTCTTTGCATAGCGGGTAACCACTATCGCGCCCGGTTTGTCCTCTTATTTGGGCCGCCAGCTATGCAAAGCTGCTCGCGTGTGGTCACCGGCTATGCAAAGGCAGTCTCATCCACGGGGACGGCCGCGCCGTCCTTGGAGGTTCCCGTGACTGCCGTTGCCGGCGGGAAATGTGAGGATCCCGCCGGGCAGCCTCACGCGGCGGGCGCACGCAGCAGCCGCCAACAGGTACCGGTCAGGTGGCGGAGGGAGACAAGGGTGGGAGGCGAGGAGACGAGGCGGGCCAGGGCAGGGCAGACCAGGCGGCCGGGGCGCTGCGGCCGTCCCGGGCAAGGTGGCGCGCCCGCCGGCGCGCGGGATAATGGGCGGGTGCGCGTGCTGATCCCCCTGCCCGACCACGACTTCGACGTGACCGAGGTCGCGGTGCCCTGGCGAGTGCTGCGGGACGCGGGGCATGAGGTGGTCTTCGCCACCGAACGGGGCGGCACGGTTCCCGCCGCCGATCCGCGGCTGCTGACCGGGGTGATCTTCGGGCAGCTGGGGGCCGCGCCCGACGCCAAGCGCGTGTACGGCGAACTGACCGGGGCGGCGGAATTCAAGGGCACCCAGGCGTGGGGGGCGCTGGATCCGGCCGCGTTGGACGGGCTGCTCCTGCCGGGCGGGCATGCCCCCGGGATGCGGCAGTACCTCGGCTCGGCGGAACTGCGCGACCAGGTGGCCAGGTTCTGGGCGCTCGGCAGGCCGGTCGGCGCGATCTGCCATGGCGTCCTGGTGCTGGCGCGGACGACGGATCCGGCGACCGGCCGCAGCGTGCTGGCCAGCCGGCGCACCACGTGCCTGCCCAAGTACATGGAGCGGTCGGCCTTCCTGGCGACCGGCTGGCGGCTTGGCCGCTACTACCGGACGTATCCCGCCTATGTCGAGGATGAGGTCAAGGCGGCGCTTGACGACCCGGCCCGCCAGTTCGAGCGCGGCCCGCGGGTGCTCGCCGCGCGGGGCACCGCGTCCGACGACGGGCCGGCCTTCACGGTGACCGACGGCAATTACGTGTCCGCGCGCTGGCCCGGCGACGCCTACCTGTTCGCCCGGCGGTTCAGCGCCTTGCTCGGGTGAACTGGGCTGCCGCACGCGACATGGGGCAAGCACCCGGGCGACTTCCGGGTCGACGGGCAGGGTCAGGCGGTTTCTTCCAGGTGCCTGCGGATCAGCGGGTACACGTCGCGGCTCGCGTTGGCGCCGAAGATGCAGTCGATGTGGCCGTAGCCCGGTATGACGTGCCGGGTGTACGGGACACCGGGGTTGGCTTGGCGCAGCGCGTCGTAGGTCTCCGCCGTGCTGCGGGGAAGGAAGCAGTCGTTGTCCGCGCCGTGCAGGAACGTGACCGGGATGGCCATCCGGTCCAGGTGCGGCAGGTAGGCGTCCTCCCCTGCCGCGGTGACCACGTGGCCGGCCCGGACCATCTGGGCCAGGTGGTCGAGCGAGGACATGTTGGCGATGCCGAACATCTCGTGCAGCGCGTCGTGGGTGGCGGGGTTGAGCTGCTGGTGCTGGTACAGCAGCGAGTAGATGAAGGTGATCCGGTGGCAGACGGCGCTGTCGCAGTCCTGCCCCGCCTGCCCGGGGAAGAGCTGCAGGGCACGGTCGTACAGCTTGTCCAGCCAGCCCTCGTCGGTGCGGGCCAGCGCGGTCATGGACGTGACGCCGAGCAGCTCGAGCAGGCCGGGCACGTGCAGCCCCGACTTCAGCCGGGTGAGCTCGGGTGCGACCATGTGCGCCGAGACCTGCGAGCACACGGCGGAGCGGACGCCCTGCAGCCCGGACAGCATGGCCATGGTGAACGTCGTCGAGCCGAAGCAGTGCACCATCGCCTGGACCGAGGCGGCGCCGGCGCGGTCGCGGATGACGGCGACCGCCGCCGGGTAGTCGCGGCGGGCCACGTCGTCGGCGGTGGACTGCGCCGCCGACGCGGGCAGGTCGATGCTGGCACGGAAGTCAAGCAGCCAGACGTCGAACCCCGCGGCGACCAGGTACTCCGCCAGCGTGGTCTCGATCGTGTCGATGGTGAAGATCTTGCTGGACACGCCGAGGCCGTGCGCGACGAGGACGGGTCCCTTGTCACCGCCGCGGAACCTGGTCAGCAGCAGGTCCACGCCGTCATCGGCGCGGAACGGGTGCAGCTCGGGCGCGGGCAGCCGAAGCTGCCGCGTCTTCCGCGGCGGCGCGCCCGGGTCGAACCGCGCCGGCTTGGCGAACACCCCGCCGTAGGCGCGGTAGATCGCCCCGCCGAAGTAACCGGCGAACTCGGCCAGCGTCTGCAGCCGGTGCAGCTCCGATGTCGCGTTCAGCACCCGCATCGTGCGCAGCTGGCGCAGGAAGTCCGCGGGCTCGATGCGGAGGATCCCGGTGGCCACCACCGGCCCGTCCTCGTCCGGGCCGTCCGTGATGGAGACGAACAGCGTGGTCGTGTCGTGCCACATGTCCGTCACCGGCCCGTCGTGCACGAACTTGTAGCCGGTGAAGAAGTACTCCCGGCCGTCGGTGGCGGTCAGCCGCATCCGGTAGCGCATGTCGCGGGTGGCGACGCGCACCGGGTCACGGGTGAACAGGCTGAACCTGCCCTCGGTGACCACCAGCGGGTCCGCGGACAGCGCGGGCGCCTGGACCTCGCCGAGCATCCGCGCCTCGTGGGCGGGGTCGTCGACGAGCTGGTTTGCGTCCTGCGTCGCGACGGTCAGCACGAAGCTGAACGTGGAGTTCTCCTGCCGGCCGGCCTCCTCGCCCCGCGCGTATCCCTCCGCCGACACCTTGGTCACGTTCTTGGAGACGAAGCCCTGCATCCGTTCGGTGAACTCGATGCCGGCTGTCCGCGGCGGGGCGGCCTCCTGAGCTGGGGGCGCCGAGGGCAGCGTGTAGTCGATGGTCCACTGCCGTTCCTCGGCGATGAGGGCACAGCACCGCTCGGTCAGGGCGGAGATGGTGAGCAGCGGGTTGACGCCGAGCGGCACCGGGATCACCGACCCGTCGGTCACGTACAGGCCCTCATACGGCGCCCCGCCGTCGGCGTTGAGCACCTGCCCCGCATGATTGACCACGCCCTGGCGGACGTCGGCTCCCATCGGGCAGCCGCCGAGCGGGTGCACGGTGATCAGCGAGTGGCCCATCACCTTGGCCCAGATCGGGTTGGGCAGGTACGTGCCGCCGAGTGGCCGGGTGGCGGCGATCAGGTTCTGCTGCACGCGCTGGAATATCCGCTCGCTGCCCACGGCCGGCCAGTCAACCAGCAGCTTGTCGTTCACCAGCCGCAGCTTGCCGTTGCCCGCGTCGTGGGTCATGACCAGGTAGGTTTGCGTGTTCCGGTCGGCGCCCGCGTGCGGGCCGCGCAGCAGGCTGTCGATCTCGCGTTCCCGTTCCCTGACCCGCTCGGCGATCCCGCGCTCGGTGTGGGTGCCGAGCATGGCGGACGCGTCGGCCCAGGCCTGCGGCAAGATGCCGCCGAGGGCGCCGGGGATCGCGCCCTCCTCGATGACCATTCCCTCCTTGACGTCGGGCGTGCCGCGCAGGTCGATTACCCCGGTGATGGTCGGCCCGGTCGGCGGCAGGCCGCCGGGCCGCGCCGCCCCCCAGCCGACCCCGTCCACCCGCGCCTCGCCGTTGTAGCTGAACGCGAGCACGTCACCGTTGCCGGTGAAGTGACTGCCGAGGCGGGAGGAAAGGCGCAGCCCCTTTTCCGCCGAGCGGAGCAGGATCTCCGTGGAGCCGAGCGTGCCCGCGCTCAGGATCACGAGGCCGGCCTCGACGAACTCGGTGGGGGCGTGGAACGCCTCCTGCCCGGTGTGCAGCAGCTGGAAATGCACGCGCCATCCGCCGGCCGCGGACGGCTCGACCCACCGGACATCGGCCAGCGTGAAGATCTCGGCACCGTGATTGGCCGCGTCCGGCAGGTAGTTCATCGCCGTGGTGTTCTTGGCCGAATGGTTGCACCCAGAGCAGCAGTCGCCGCACATCTGGCAGGCCTGCTGGAATACCCCCACGTGATTGCGGCCGCCGGGCGGGTCGGTGAACGTGACGTTGACGGGCAGCCGGTAGAACACCCCGTCGGGGAATTCCCGGCTCGACATCTGCAGCGCGTCCAGCTTGGGCAGCATGACGTCGTCCGGCAGCGGGTTCGGCTTGAGCATCTCCCTGGCGCGCTGATAGCCGTCGGCCAGCCGGGTGGCCATGTCCGCCCGGATCTCCTCCGGCCAGGCAGGGTCGGCGAACACCCGGGGATCGGCCTCGACCGCGACGTTCGCGTTGACCAGCGACGTGCCGCCGAGCCCGCAGCCGACGAACACGTTCATGTCCGCGTGCGCGCGCAGGTCGTAAAGGCCGGTGCGCGAGCCTATGTGCTCTCCGGGAAGGTCGACCTGGAATTGCCCGGCCGCCTCCGCCTCGGTATCCGGGTACTCGCCGGGCTGCCACTCCTTCCCGCGTTCAAGCAGGCATACCGAGCGCCCGGCCCTGGCCATCCGGGAGGCCGCGATGGCCCCGCCGTAACCCGACCCGACGACGATTACGTCGTAGCGTTCCCTGACGAGCTCGACCGGCATCGAAATACGCCTGATCTCGCGGCCCAGTGCCTCCATTGGCGTCCTCCCCCGGCAGCGCGGCGCCGATAGGCGCAGGCTACTCCCAGAAGGGGTTAATTGGGACGGGTCAGCGGTGCCGGTTTACTTGACCAGGGCGGTGGCACCTGACGTGGCGAATTCGGCGCGGAGCTCGGCCAGCTTGTCGTGGTAGGCGCGGACGGCGGCCAGCTTGATGTCCTCGTAGCCGCGGATCATGTCGGGCAGGGCCGCGATCTCGACCGCCAGGTCGTGGTTGCCGGCGGTCAGGCCGGCGAGGAGCTGGTCGATGACCTCCCGGTACTCGGTGATCAGGGCGCGCTCGGTGCGGCGGACCTCGGTGTAGCCGAACGGGTCGAGCGCGGTGCCGCGCAGGCGGCGCATGGCGACCAGGGTGGCGAAGGCGGGCCGGAACCAGGGGCCGAGGCTGACCTTGTGCTTCAGGCCGAGCGCGCGGAGCACCGGCGGGTGCAGCCGGTAGGAGTAGCGGGCGCCGTCGCCGAACTGCGTGCGGACCGCCTCATCAAGGGCCGGGTCAAGGCTGAGCCGGGCGACCTCGTACTCGTCCTTGTAGGCGGTGAGCTTGTGCAGGTACCGGGCGACCGCCCGGGTGAGCTCCGCGCCGCCGGTGACGGCCGCCTCGCGCGCCTGGACGCGCGCCACGAAGGCGGTGTAGTCGTCCGCGCAGGCCTGGTCCTGGAACGCGGCCAGCTCGCTGGCCCGCAGGCTGATGTGGTCCGCGAGGCTCCGCCCGGCCGTGGTGGCGTCGGCCTGGCCAGCGGCGGCGCCCCCGGTTGGGTCATGCGCCGGCGCGGGCTGGTCGTGGACCGCGCGGCCGGCCCGGAACGCCCGGATGTTGGCGTCGGCGGCGACGCCGTTGAGCTTGATGGCGTGCTCGATCGCCGCGGCGCTGACCGGCAGCGCGCCCGCCTGGTAGGCGGCGCCGACCAGGATCATGTTGGCGTACTGCTCGTCGGCGAACAGGTCCTTGGCGATCGCGGACGCATCGAGGAAACGGGCTGAGCGCACTCGTTCCTCGATCGCGGCGGTGACCCGGCCGGGCGCGGGGAAGCCCTGGCTGACGTCGGTGACCATCTGCCCGGTCGGTACCTCGGTGGTGGACACGACGGCGACCGTGCGGTCCTTGCTCGCGGCGCGCAGCTGCGTCCCGTCGGTCGCGACCAGGGAGTCGCAGCCGAGGTACAGGTCGCACTCGCCGTAGCCGAGCTTGGCCGACCGCTCGGCGGGCCCGGTGCTGACGGACAGGTCGGACACGACCGCGCCGCCCTTCTGCGCGAGCCCGGTCTGGTCGAGGGAGCGCACCTGGCGCCCGTCGGCGGCGAAGGCGGTGCCGAGGATCTGCGCGACGGTCACCACGCCGGTGCCGCCGACGCCGGTGATCCGCATGGTGAACCCGTCCGGGCCGAACAGCCGCGACGGCTCGGTCAGGGCCGGCGACTCAAGGGAAGCCGGTACCGAGGGGCGGCGGCCCGTCGCCGCGGCCGGCGTCACGGTCAGGAACGACGGGCAGTCGCCGTTGAGGCAGGAGAAGTCCAGGTTGCACGACGACTGGTGGATTCTGGTCTTGCGGCCGAACTCGGTGGCCACCGGCTGGACGGACAGGCAGTTGGACGCCCGGCCGCAGTCGCCGCAGCCCTCGCACACCCGCTCGTTGATGAACGCGCGCTGGGCGGGCGCGGCCGCCTTGCCGCGGCGCCGCTTGCGCCGCTTCTCCGCCGCGCACTCCTGGTCGTGGACGAGCACGGTGACGCCGTCGATCGCGGCTAGCTCGCGCTGCACGTCGAGGAGGTCATCGCGGTGCCTGATGTCCGCGCTCCCGCCAAGCTGCCGCTTGAGCCCGGCCGGGTCGTCGCTGGTGACGACGACCTTGCGGACGCCCTCGGCGGCGAGCAGCGCGAGGAGCCGGTCAAGGGGCAGCTCGCCCACGGCCTGCTGGCCGCCGGTCATCGCGACGGCGGAGTTGCGGAGCAGCTTGAAGGTGATGTTCGCCCCCGAGGCCACGGCGGCGCGGATGGCGAGGCTGCCGGAGTGCGCGAACGTGCCGTCGCCGAGGTTCTGCACCAGGTGCCGCTGCGTCACGAATGGCGCGATGCCCATCCACATGGCGCCCTCGCCGCCCATCTGGCACAGCCCGATGACGTCGCCGACCTGCTCTGGCGGCATGAACGCCACCATGGCGTGGCAGCCGATCCCGCCGCCGACCAGGGTGCCCGGCGCGACCTTGGTGGATGAGTTGTGCGGGCACCCGGAGCAGAAGTACGGCATGCGCTGTGCCAGCGGCAGCATGACCCGCTCGCGGGGCGGCCGCTGGGTGACCGGGATGCCCGCGGCCGTGAAGTGGCGGGCGAGGGAGTCGGCGACCGCGTCGGAGTCGAGCTCGCCCACGGCCGCGAACAGCGGTGAGCCGTCCCGCGACCGCTTGCCGTAGACGGCCGGCGCGCCGGCCCGCCCGTACAGCACGGACTTGACCGCGTCCTCGACGAAGGCGCGCTTGTCCTCGATGACCAGGATCTCGTCGAGACCGTCAGCGAAGTCGCCGACGATCGCCGGCTCGACCGGGTAGATCACGCCCAGCTTGAGCAGCCGGATGCCGTGCCGTCCCAGGTCAGCCTCGGTCAGCCCGAGTGCGGTGAGGGCTTGCCGCAGGTCCAGGTAGGTCTTGCCCGCGGCCACCAGGCCGATCCTGGCGTCGCGCGGCCCGGTGACGACGTTGAGCCCGCTGCGCCTGACGTACTCCACCGCGATCGGCAGCCGGGTGAGCTGCTGGCTGCGCTCGAGCTCGGCGAGCTCCGCGCCGAGCAGCCGCGCGCGCGGCCGGTGGGCGTAGGCGCGCAGGCCGTCTTGGAGGTCCGACAGGTCGGGCGCCTGCCAGTCCGGGCTGACCAGCGCGGTGGACGCGCCGTCGGCCATCGCGGTAACCACCTTCATCGCGGACCACAGCCCGCTGGCGCGGGACAGCTCGATCGCGTGCTGGCCGTGCGCCAGGGCCTCGGCCGGGTCGGCCGGGTAGAACGTCGGCATCATCAGGCCGGCGAGCGCCATCTCGGACGAGCACGGCAGGGTGGAGGACTTGGCGGCCGGGTCGTCGCCGACCAGCGCCACCGCTCCCCCGGCCGGCGCCGTGCCGATCATGTTCGCGTGCCGCAGCGCGTCGGTCGCCCGGTCAAGGCCCGGGGCCTTGCCGTACCAGACGCCGGTGACGCCGTCTTGCCTGGCATCGCCGACCTGGCCGGCCAGCTGGCTGCCGGATACGGAGGTGGCCGCCAGCTCCTCGTTGAGGCCGGGCTGGTGCACGATGCCGTACTCGGTGATGAGGGCGCGCTGCCGGGCCAGCTCCAGGTCGTAACCGCCGAGCGGTGATCCCTCGTAGCCGGACACGTAGCAGGCCGTGCTCAGCCCGCGCGCCCGGTCGTGCCGGGCCCGGTCGAGCAGCATCCGAACGAGTGCCTGGATCCCCGTGAGGTAGATGGTGCCGTCTTGGCGCTGGTAGCGCTCGTCGAGGGTGGCCACGCGAGGGCTGAAGGCTGCCGTCATGCTGCCACTGTAGATTTGCACTGGTCTATTGGTCTAGTATGAAGAACCTTCATTGAGCCATTGGCTCAATAGGAAGCGTTTACCCGGGGTAGTGCGGAGCTATCAGCCTGTGCAACTGGACCAGCTAGACCTTGACCTGCTCAACCTGCTGCTCGAGGAGCCGCAAGCGGGCATGCGCGAGTACGCGCGGGTGCTCGGCGTCGCGCGCGGCACCGTGCAGGCCCGGCTCGCCCGGCTGGAACGCGAGGGCGTCATCGCCGGGCACGCCCCGGCGATCAGCCCCGCGGGACTCGGCTTCATCGTGCAGGCCTTCGTCCACCTCTACCTGGCCCAGGGCCAGCTCGACAACGTGGTCGCCCGCCTCAGCGCCATCCCCGAGGTGCTCGAGGCGCACACCACCACCGGCGAGGGTGACCTGCTCTGCCGGGTGGCGGCGCGCAGCAACCTGCACCTGGAGGTGATCGTGCAGAACCTGCTCGCCCTCCCGGGCGTGACCCGCACCAGGACCGAGATCTCGCTCAACCAGCGCGTCGGCTACCGGGTGCTGCCCCTGGTGCAGCAGTTGCGGACGGCCCAGTCCCAGCGCGTCAGGCCGTGAACGGGTTGAGCACCCACGCGCCGGATTCCTCAAAGTCCTTGACGTTACGAGTGACCAGCGTCATCCGCGATCCACTCGGTCACGCCTGCGTCCGGCTCGCGTTTGCGCGTCTCGGACAGCACGTTCGTGTCGAGCAAATAGGTCACCGGTCCGCCCCCAAGTCGGTCACGCGCCCGAAGTCCGCCTTGTGCTCGGCTTGGCGTCTTGAATCTGCCAGCGATCAGGAACCGGCGACGTCACCGGCACTCCCCCAGATTCTGTCTAGTCCTGTCTAGACAGACAGGCCGAAACTGGTTCGCCACGGAACTCGCGGTGCGGTATCTTCGCCTTCATGCAGCGCTTCCTTGAGACGACGACGCCGGATATCTCCGGCGTCTGGCTGCTGCACTAGCGACCGCCCAGCCCGCCCGGAGTCAGGCTCCGGGATCATGTCGCGGCTGCCTGGCTCCCCAGGGCCCTGTTTCCAGGGAGTACCCCGTGAATGATGAAGCCGGCCGCGACCATCGTGACCTCAACCAGGATCTTCCGGTCTTCGCGACGGACCCGCTCGCTGGCGCGGGCCTGCCGCTGTGGCTGCCTGACGGAGCGGTGATCCGCGATGAGCTGCAGCGCCTGGCCAGGGACCTCGCGCGGGCCGACGGCTGTGTGGGCGTCTACTCCCCGGTGCTCGGGAAGCGGGCGCTGTTCGAGCGCTCCGGCCACTGGGCGAAGTTCAGCGATGACATGTTCCCGCCGATGGCGGTGGGCGGTGACGAACTGGTGCTGCGCCCGGCCAACTGCCCGCATCATGCGCTGATCTACGCCTCGGCGCAGCGCTCCTACCGGGACCTGCCGGTCCGGTTCAACGAGCTCGCCGCCATGTTCCGGGCCGAGCGGTCTGGCGTCCTGTCGGGCCTGAGCCGGGTCAGGCAGATCAACCTTGACGACACCCACGTGTTCTGCCGCCCCGACCAGGTGGCCGGCGAGGCGGCCCGCGCCTTGCGGTCGGCGCTGCGCGCCCAGGAGATCCTCGGGCTCCCGGTGGACTACGTACGCCTTTCGCGGCGCGACGACAGCCCCGTGTTCCTTGGCGCCCAGGAGCAGTGGGCAGCCGCGGAGGCAGCGCTCCGGGCGGCGGCCGAGGCCGCCGGCCTGGCCGGCCGGGGCCTGAGCCTGGTCGATGCCCCCGGCGAGGCGGCGTTCTACGGGCCTAAGCTCGACGTGCAGGTGCGCGACGGCCGCGGCCACGAGGAGACCATCGCGACGGTGCAGCTCGACTTCAACCAGCCGGAGCGGTTCGACCTGACCTATGACGCCGCCGACGGCACCAGGCAGCGAGTGGTCATGATCCACCGCGGCACCGTTGGCTCCATGGAGCGGGTGACGGCGGCGCTGCTCGAGCATTACCAGGGCCGGCTCCCGGTGTGGCTCGCCCCGGTCCAGGTGTGCGTGCTGCCGGTCGGCGCCGAGCACGATGACGCCGCCCGCCGACTGGTGGACGACCTGATCGCGGCCGGGCTGCGGGCCCGCCTGGAGACAGCCGGGGCGGTGGGCGCCCCGGTGCGTGCAAGCCGCCAGCGCCGTGACCACCTCATGGCCGTCATCGGCGACGCCGAGATCGCCACCGAGAGTGCCGAGGTCACCGATGTCGGCGGCGGCTTCAGGGGTCCGGTCAAGGCGGCCGACCTCGTCGCCCTGGTCCGGGACGCCTATGAGAACCGGAAGCCACGTGTCACCTGGGAGCGCAGGTCCTGATGAGGGGTGAACAGCGCACTCCGAGGAGACGGTGGCTTACGGCGATGATGGGGGCCGCTGCCCGCGGTGCGGTGCGGGTTAGCGGGGGCGCTCGTCGATGATGCGGCGCATCTTGCCCATGGAGCGCTCGATGGTGTCCGGGTCCTGGACGACGGTGGCCGCGGTGACGCCGATGGTGCTCTTGAGGAGGTGGGACAGCCGGGCGGCCGCCGCCTCGGCGTCGGCGGGGGTGACGTCCGGGCGGCGCTCGACGTGGATGGTCATCGCGTCCATCCGGCCGGGTCGGGTCAGGTGCAGCTGGAAGTGCGGTGACAGGGCGGGGACGCGCAGGATGAGCTCTTCCACCTGGGTGGGGAACAGGTTGACGCCGCGCAGGATGATCATGTCGTCGGTGCGGCCGGTGATCTTCTCCATGCGGCGCATGGTCCGGGCGGTGCCCGGCAGCAGCCGGGTGAGGTCGCGGGTCCGGTACCGGACGACCGGCATGGCCTGCTTGGTCAGCGAGGTGAAGACCAGCTCGCCCCGCTCGCCGTCGGGCAGCACCTGGCCGGTCGCCGGGTCGATGACCTCGGGGTAGAAGTGGTCCTCCCAGACGTGCAGGCCGTCCTTGGTCTCCACGCACTCCTGCGCGACACCCGGCCCCATCACTTCGGACAGACCGTAGATGTCGGTCGCGTCGATGCCCGCGCGGGCCTCTATCTCGGCGCGCATCTCGTTGGTCCACGGCTCGGCGCCGAAGATCCCGTACCGCAGCGAGCTCTCGGCGGGGTCGAGACCCTGGCGGTCCATCTCGTCGATGATGGCGAGCATGTAAGACGGGGTGACCATGATGACGTCCGGGCGGAAGTCGCGGATCAGGGTGACCTGGCGCTCGGTCATGCCGCCGGAGACCGGGACCACGGTGCAGCCGAGCTTCTCGGCGCCGTAGTGCGCGCCGAGCCCGCCGGTGAACAGGCCGTACCCGTAGGCGACGTGCACGATGTGCCCGGGGCGGCCGCCAGCGGCGCGGATGGAGCGGGCCATGACGCTGGCCCAGGTGTCGATGTCCGTGGCGGTGTAGCCGACGACGGTGGGGCGGCCGGTGGTGCCGGACGAGGCGTGTACCCGGGCCACCTGCTCGCGGGGCACCGCGAACATCCCGAACGGGTAGTTGTCGCGCAGCGACGCCTTGGTGGTGAAGGGGAAGTGCCTGAGGTCGGCCAGGTCTTTGAGGTCGTCGGGGTGGACCGCGGCGACGTCGAACATCTTCCGGTAGTACGGCACGTTGTCGTAGGCGTGCCGCAGCGACCAGCGCAGCCGCTCAAGCTGCAGCGCCCGCAGCTCGTCAACCGAGGCGGTCTCGATCGGCTCAAGCTCGCCGGGCGGGCTGGCGGCGGCGGTCATGGTGTCTCCCGTTAGGCGTCGTAGTCGACGGTGATCTCGTCGCTGAGCGGCACGGCCTGGCAGGTCAGGATGTAGCCGGCGTCGGTCTCGTGCTGTTCGAGCGCGTAGTTGCGGCGCATGGCCGCCGCACCGGAGACGATCTTGGCACGGCAGGTGCCGCACACGCCGCCCTTGCAGGCGAACGGCAGATCGGGCCTGGCCCGCTGGGCGCCGTCGAGGACCGGGGTGCCGGCCGGCAGGGTGAGCGTGGTGCTGCGCCCGTCGAGGATGACCGTGAGGCTGGCGCCGGCGCCGACCGGGGCGTCCTCGTGCACCGCCTCGGCCGGCGGCTCGTCGCCGACCCAGAACAGCTCGCGGTGGATCCGGCCGGGGTCCACGCCGAGCCCGCGCAGCACTTCGATGGCGTCGTTGACCATGGCGAACGGGCCGCACAGCCACCAGTGGTCCACGGCAGGCACGTCGACGGTGGCGGGCAGCAGCGCGGTCAGCCGGCCGGCGTCGAGCCGGCCGCTGTGCAGCTCGACCTCCTGCGGCTCGCGGGAGAGCACGTGGACGATCTGCATCCGGGCCGGGTAGGCGTCCTTGAGGTCGGCGACCTCGTCGGCGAACATGACCGTGTCGCTGCGCCGGTTGCCGTAGAGCAGCGTGACGGTGGACTTGCCGTCCGCCGCGAGCACCGACGCGGCGATCGACATCATCGGGGTGATGCCGGAGCCCGCCGCGATGAGCACGTGATGCCCGGGGACGGTCAGGTCGGGGGTGAAGCTGCCGCTCGGCGGCTGCACCTCGAGGGTGTCGCCCGCCTTGAGGTCGTGCACCAGCCAGCCGGACACGGCGCCGCCTTCGACCTCGCGGACGCCGATCCGCGGCGCCGAGCCGGCTGGCGCGCAGATCGAGTAGGAGCGCCGGTCCTCACCGCGGCGGATGGTCAGCGTCTGCCCGGCGGCGAACGCGAACTCCTCGGCCAGGTCGGCGGGCACCGTGAAGGTGATCGCGGCGGAGTCGCCGGTCAGCGGCTCGACGCGGCGGACGGTGAGCCGGTGGAAGTCACGGCTCTTGGCACGCCGGGGCGCTGTTACAGGAGTCTCGGTCATAGGGGCTTCACCGCTTCGAAGGGCTCGCCGCACGCGTTGCAGCGGTGCAGCGACTTGCAGGCCGTGGCGCTGAACTGGGCGGTCAGCCGGGTGTCGGTCGAACCGCAGCGCGGGCAGGCCACCGCCGAGGGCCGACCCAGGGTCAGCGGGACCGGGCCTGCCCGGCGCGGCGCGGCGGACGGCGGGGCGATGCCGACGGCGGCGAGCTTGCGGTGCCCTTCCGCGGTGATCCAGTCGGTGCTCCACGGCGGGGTGAGCTGGGTGGCGACGGTCACGCGCTCGAAGCCGGCCCGGCTGAGCCGGGCCTGGACGTCCGCGGCGATCTCGCGCATCGCGGGGCAGCCGCTGTAGGTGGGGGTGATCGTCACGACGGTTCCCCGGTCGGGAGAGTAGTCGACCGAGCGGAGGATGCCGAGGTCCTCGATGGTGAGCGTCGGGATCTCCGGGTCCGGGGTGGCGGCGGCGACGTCGTAGGCGGGCGAGCGCCTGGTGACCGGGGCTACCATGTCGCGTCCGGGTGGGCGCGGGCGACGGACTGGAGCTCCGCGAGGATGTAGCCCATCGCCTCGGTGTGCACCCCGTCGCGCCCGGTCCGGCCGCCGACGGGCGCCAAGGGGGCAGCGGCCGGGCGGTCGAGGCCCGCCGTGGTCAGGACGGTGTCCACGATGGCGTCGAAGGCGCCGCGGTCGAGGGCGGTGAGGGCGTCGGGGTCGGGCAGGAACAGCTCACCGGCCAGCGGCCACAGGGCCTCGAGTGCCGCCTGCGCCTTCGCGTGCGACAGGGCGGTGCCGTCGCCGAGGCGCACCACCCAGGCCGCCGCGTAGTCGCGGTGGTAGGCGAGCTCGTTGACGCCCTTGGCGGCGATCGCGGCGAGCACCGGGTCAGCGCAGCCTGCCAGCGACTCGAACAGCGCGAGCCGCCAGGTGGAGAACAGCAGCAGGCGCACGACCAGCTCGGCGAAGTCACGGTCGGCGTGCTCGGCGAGCCGGACGTTCCTGAAGTCCTTCTCCTCGCGGAAGAACGCGAGCTGGTCCTCCGTCTGGCCGACGATCCCGCCCGCGCGGGCGAGCAGCAGGCGCGCCTGGCCGAGCAGGTCAAGCGCGATGTTGGCGACCGCGGTCTCCTCCTCAAGCTCGGGCAGCCGGGCCACCCACTGCTGGAGGCGGTGGCTGTAGATCAGCGCGTCGTCGCCGAGGGCGAGGCAGTAGCGGACCAGGGCGCCCGGGTCGAGGCCGTCGGGCACCGACGTGTCGACGCCTTCGAGGGGGTCGGTGAAGCCGGTGCCGAACGCCCACCGGTGGCCGAGGTCGTGATCCTCGGATAGATGGTCGTAAGGGTTGTCGTCGTCCGGTTCGTAGCCGGGCATGATCGTGTCGCCAGTGCTCATGTCAGCGATGCCTACATGTGCGGGACGTCGTCGGGGATTTCATAGAACGTCGGGTGCCGGTACACCTTGTCGCCGGACGGCTTGAAGAACGGGTCCTTCTCGTCCGGGCTCGACGCGGTGATGTCGGCCGCCCGGACCACCCAGATGCTGACGCCCTCGTTGCGCCGGGTGTAGAGGTCACGGGCGTGCCGCAGCGCCATCTCCGGGTCCGCGGCGTGCAGGCTGCCGACGTGCACGTGGTTGAGGCCGCGCTTGCCGCGCAGGAACACCTCGTACAGCGGCCAGCTCTGGTCGGTCATGGTGTAACACGCTCCCGTTCGGGCTGATCGTCACCGGGCTTGCCAGCACCGGGCTTGCCAGCACCGGGCTCGCCAGCACCGTGCTCGCCAGCACCGTGCTTGGCGGCGTAGGCGAGCGCGGCCTCGCGCACCCAGGCGCCCTCGTCGTGTGCCGCCTTGCGCCGGGCGAGGCGCTGGGCGTTGCACGGGCCGTTGCCGGACACGACGGCCTTGAACTCGTCCCAGTCGACCTGGCCGAAGTCGTAGTGGCCGCGCGCCTCGTTCCAGCGCAGCTCCGGGTCGGGCAGGGTGACGCCGAGCTTCTCCGCTTGCGGGACGGTCATGTCGACGAAGCGCTGGCGCAGCTCGTCGTTGCTGTGCCGCTTGATGCCCCAGCGCATGGAGCGCTCGCTGTTGGGCGACGCGTCGTCCGGCGGGCCGAACATCATCAGCGACGGCCACCAGAAGCGGTCGGTGGCGTCCTGCACCATGTCCCGCTGTGCCTGGGTGCCGCGCATCATGGTGAGGAGCAGCTCATACCCCTGCCGCTGGTGGAACGACTCCTCCTTGCAGATCCGGATCATGGCCCGCGCGTAAGGGCCGTAGGAGGAGCGGCACAGCGGCACCTGGTTGCAGATCGCCGCCCCGTCGACCAGCCAGCCGATGACGCCGACGTCGGCGTAGCTGAGCGTGGGGTAGTTGAAGATCGAGGAGTACTTCTGGCGGCTGGAGATGAGCCGGCCCGTGAGGTCGCCGCGGTCCGCGCCGAGGGTCTCCGCCGCGCTGTACAGGTACATGCCGTGGCCGGCCTCGTCCTGCACCTTGGCGAGCAGGATCGCCTTGCGGCGCAGGCTGGGGGCGCGGGTGATCCAGTTGCCCTCCGGCTGCATGCCGATGATCTCCGAGTGCGCGTGCTGCGCGATCTGCCTGATCATGGTGGCCCGGTACGCGTCGGGCATCCAGTCGCGCGGCTCGATCCGGCGCTCGGCGGCGATCGTGTCCTCGAAACGGGCGTCCAGGTCCTCGTCGCTTTGGGTGGTCATGCGGTCCTCGGCTTCGGCTTTCCTATTTACATACCGATCATTCGGTAATGTACACTCCGTTCGTGGTAATTGACCAGTCATCAGCACCAGGTTACGCCGCGTGACGCCCACGGCCGGCGAGGTCCAGCGCCGCCGGGGACGGCCGGGCTACGACCTGGAGTCGGTGCTGCGGGCGGCGGTCGAGGTGTTCAACGAGCGCGGCTACGACGGCGCGAGCATGGAGGACCTGTCGCGCCGCCTCGGCATCGCCAAGTCGGGCATCTACCACCACGTGTCCGGCAAGGAGGAGTTGCTGCGGATGGCGCTCGACCGGGCGCTCGACGGGCTGTGGGACGCCGCCGAGCGCGCCCGGGCGCTGGACGCGCCGGCCATCGAGCGGCTTGAGGCCCTGGTCAGGGGCGCGATAGCGGTGCTCGAGTCGCAACTGCCGTACGTCACGCTGCTGCTGCGCGTGCGCGGCAACACCGAGGTGGAGCGGGCCGCGCTGGCCCGGCGCCGGTCGTTCGACGCCCTGGTCGCCAGCCTGGTCGCCGAGGCGGAGCGGGACGGGGACATCAGGGCGGACATCGACCCGCGGCTCACCGCGCGGCTGCTGTTCGGCACGGTCAACTCGGTCGTCGAGTGGTACCGGCCGGTTCCCGCCGGCGCGGACGGCGCGGGGCGGGCCTCGGTCGCGCTCGCAGACGCGGTGTGCGCGATCACCTTTGACGGGCTGCGGGTTCGCAGGTAGCCGCCGGGCGCAGGCCGGGGGTTCCACGGGCCCCGTGGCCCAGGGCCAGGTGGCCGCGATCTCGCGGCGGGCGAAGACCCGCGTGCTCTTGGGCCAGGCCGCTCAGCCGTCAGGCTTCGTGAAAAGCCAGGGTTAGCTGCACCGATAAATCATTGGTGAACATCAGGTAAATACTAGTGTAATGGAACTCGACTTATAGACATCGCATAAATAAACGGCATAGTTATCATTTTGTGAGCAATAACACAGGTACAGATCCGCAGATAATTGAGAGGATCAGAAGCCGTGTTCTGCGGGGTTGCTATTAAGTAATGCGACATTCCTCAATATGCCGGTGCTGTCTCGCGGCTCTGAAAGGTCTTGGCTGTGATCCCTCACGGACGGGCTATCTGCGGAGTGAAGAGTGGTGCATTGTCCTGAGACTTCGGGCTTCTCAGCGCCGCCGTACGCCCAGGCGGCGCTGGCTAATGTGAGGTGGAAGCGCAGTGTCTAGGCGACCGGTATCGCGGCGCGTTAACGGGGATGGTTCCGGGCCTCAGCCAGGAGCCGCCGCCGAGGGTGAGCACTCATTGGGGACCTGGGCACCGGCCTGGCGGGAGACGGAGGCGGAGACTGCCGACCCGGTGCCGGGAGATGCGCCTGCCGGGCCGGCGGCGGCACGCAGCACGCCACGGCACGGAGCGTCGCGAACGAGGGCGAGGGTGCCGTGGTCCGGGTTCGCGCCGTCGAGGTGGCGAGTCCGCTGGCGGCTGGTGGCCCTGGTGGTGGTGCCCGCGGTGACCGCGACCTTCCTCGGCGGGATAACCATCTACAGGGATGCCAGCGACTGGCTCGCGGCCGGCCGGGTGCAGAACCTGGCGCAGCTGAACCGGTCGGTGGTGCGGCTGGCCCAGGCGCTGGAAAACGAGCGCGACCTGTCGCTCGGGTACGCGGCGAACCGGGTGGCGGTACCGGACTTGGCCGGGCAGCTGAGGCGGGCGCAGGAGGCGTCAGCGAGCGCCGGGCAGGCGGTCCGGGCCGGGGCTGCCGGGATCGGGACCAGCGGCGGATACCAGGCGACCATCGCGGCGGACCTCGCCACGCTCTCGCAGGCCCTGGCGAACCTGCAGCGTGCCCGCCCGGTGATGCTGGCCGCGTCGCCGAAGCTCGCATCGTCGGCCTCGGCGATCGTGCAAACGTACGCCGACCAGGCCATCGCGGCGGCGGACACGTTCAGCGCCTCCGTCGGCAACGGGACCAGCGACGCGGACCTCAACGGCAGCCAGACTGCTCTCGGCGCCCTGCTGCGGGTGGAGAACCAGATGTCAGTGCAGCGGGGCGTCCTGCTCGTTGCCCTCGGCTCCTCGCCCCCCGCGCTCACCCCCGCTAATCTGGCCGCGCTCCTGCAGGCCCAGCAGCAGCAGGCCGCGGACCAGGCCGAATTCAGCGCTTCTGCCAGCCAGTCGGAACAAGCGAGTTTCAGCAGCGCGGCCGCGGGCAGCGCGGCGGGCCCGGCGAGGGCGGAGGAGTCGCTGGCGCTGACGAATGCTTTCAGCAACGTCCCGCTGACCTCGCTGAACAGCGTCAGCAGCCCGAAGCTGACCGCACCGGCCTGGTACAGCGCGATGTCGGTCACCATCAACGGCACGCATCGGGTGGGGAACCAGCTGGCCGGGGTGATTGCCGCGCGGGCCAGCGCGCTACGGTCGCAGGCTACCTCGGGCCTGCTGGTCACCAGCGCTCTGACAGTGCTACTGCTCGGCCTGGTTGTGCTGGTCACCACGGTGGTGGCCAGGTCCTTGATCCTCCCGCTCCGCAAGCTGCGCGCTGACGCCCTTGAGGTGGCTAGCCGCCGGCTGCCCGAGCTGGTGACCCGGCTCAGCGAGAGCGGGGGCGAAGGCGAGGACGCCGAGATCGAGCCCATCGGCGTCACATCGGCCGACGAGATCGGTGAAGTCGCGCGGGCCTTTGACCAGGTGCACCTCGAGGCGGTCCGACTGGCGGCCCACGAGGCGAGGTTGCGCGGCAACCTGAGCGCGATGCTCGTCAACCTGTCCCGCCGCAGTCAGATGCTAGCTGAACGGCAGCTCGGCATCATCGAGTCTCTCGAGCAGTCCGAGCAGGACCCTGACCGGCTCAGCGGCCTGTTCCGGCTGGACCACCTCGCCACCCGGATGCGCCGCAACTCCGAGAACCTGCTGGTCCTGGGCGGCCACGAAGACCCACGCAAGTGGACCCAGCCGGTGCCGCTGCTTGACGTCGTGCGCGCCGCCATCTCGGAGATCGAGCAGTACGAGCGGATCGCGGTGAACATCCAGCCGGGAATCCTCATCACCGGCCGCGCTGCGAGTGACGTTGTGCACCTCACCGCCGAGCTGATCGAGAACGCGGCGGCGTTCTCCTCGGCCCAGGTACAGGTCACTGGTCAGCTGCTGGACAGCGGCGGCGTGCTGATCGAGATCACCGACGAAGGGCTGGGTATCGCGGAGCCAGAGCTGGCGGCCGCGAACTGGCGGCTGGACCATCCACCGGTGATCGACGTGGGGGTCTCACGCCGGATGGGCCTGTTCGTGGTGGGGCGCCTGGCGGCCCGGCACGGCATCCGGGTGCGGCTAACGCACGCGCAGCCCCGCGGCCTGACGGCCCTGGTGTGGCTCCCGCAGGCAGTGGCCGAACCAGATACCGCGTCGTTCAGCTCACGGCGGCGGCGCGCGAGCACCGGCGCGTTCCGGGCCGCCGCCGGGGTCTCACCTGCCTCGGTCTCTTCGGTTCCGATCCCCGTCCCGTCATCGCTGCGCGCCACCGGTGCCCAGGCACCTGCGGTGGCGGCGCACCCCGCCGGGCCGGGCTGGTTCCAGCGCCGCGACATGCCCGTCGGTTCCGCCGCTGGGCAGTCAGCGGCGGACTACTGGACATCGGCCGCGGACGACGGCCTCCGCGCGGCCCGCACGGTCGCTTCCCCGGCCGCCGGCGAGACTTCGGCGGCCGGGCTGCCGAAGCGGGTGCCGAACGCGAACCTTCTCCCCGGCGCTATCCGCCAGGGAGAAGATCAGCAGGCCGAGCAGCCAGTGCGGCGGGCGGAAAGCGGCCAGCAAGCCGCAATCGCTCGCCGCCGGTCGCCGGGAGAAGTACGCAGCCGGCTGACGGATTTCCAGCAGGGGGCACGCCATGGCCGCTCGGGCGTACCGCGGGACTTTGGAGCCGATGAGAAGTGACGACGACGGCAGGCACACGAGAGGAAAGCCCGTGAGCACCCTGGGGTATCCGGCGCAGGACCTTAACTGGCTGGTCACGGACTTCGTCGGACGGGTTCCCGACGTGGCCCACGCAGTGATCGTCTCCTCTGACGGGCTTGTGGTGGCGGTCAGCGCCGGATTCCCGGAAGACCGCGCCGAACGGCTGGCGGCGGTGACGTCCGGGCTCTCAAGCCTCGTGCACGGAGCCGCGCAGCTGTTCGAGGCCGGCAGCGCAATCCAAACGGTGGTTGAGATGGACAGCGGCGTGCTTGCGGTCGTGACCATCAGCCACGGCGCGAGCCTGGCCGTTCTCGCCGGGCCCGACGGGAAGATGGGCCTTATCGCCTACGAGATGGCCCTGCTGGTCGAGCGGGCCGGACGGATGATCACCCCGGCCACCCGGGACCCCCGCCACGCCGCCGCCCGGCCCGGCAGGCCATGACCGGTCGGGGTGGCGGCGTGGCGGGGGCCGTCCTAGCCGCGGCGGTTCTGGCACTCGCCGGATGCTCCTTCGCCGCCCCTGCCAGTGGCTCCCCGGCCGGCGGCGGCACGGCTGCTGACAGTGCCGTCCTGGCCGGGACTATCAACGCGAGCGGATCGACGTTCCAGCTCACCTTCCAGGAAGTGGCGATCTCCGGCTTCAGGTCGGTTCAGCCCGGCATCACGGTCAATTACCAAGGCACCGGCTCGGGCCGGGGCCGCGCCGACCTGGCCGCGGGCAGAGTCGACTTCGCCGGCTCGGACTCGCCGATCCCGCCCGCCGAGGAAGCCAGCTTCAAGGGCAAGAGCGTGCTCTACTTCCCCGTCGCGACCGGCCCGGTCACGTTGTCGTACCACCTGCCCGGCGTGCCCAGGCTGCATCTGTCGGCCCCGGTCATCGCCGGCATCTTCGACGGCGAGATCAAGACCTGGGACGACCGCGCGATCGAGGCTGACAACCGCGGTGTCACCCTGCCGGCCACCCCGATCACCCTCGCGGTCCGCTCCGACTCGTCCGGCACGACTGCGAACTTCACCGAGTTCCTGGCCGAGGCCGTGGGCAGCGCGTGGCCGCTCGGCACCGGCTCAACCGTCAAGTGGCCGGCTGACAGTCGCAGCGCCAAGGGCAACAGCGGGGTAGCGCAGATCGTCAAGTCCACCCCCGGGGCGATCGGGTACGTGGACTACGCGACCGCCAAGGGTGCCGGGCTGACTTTCGCCTCGGTCAAGAACAAGGACGGCAACTACATAACGCCCGCACCGGAATCCGCCGCCCTGGCCGCCAGCCAGGTCACGCTCAAGCCCAACGAGACGTTCAGCGCGGTCTGGGCGGGCGGAACGGGCTCCTACCCGATCACCTACCAGACGTGGGACCTGGTCTACGCCAAGCAGCCGAACGCGAACGGCGCCAGCATGCTCCGGGCCTACCTCGGGTACCTGCTCGGCGCGGGCCAGGAACTACTCCCCCAGCTCGGTTACGCGCCGCTGCCCTCCAGCATCGACCAGCAGGCCCAAGCGCAGCTGGGCAAGATCGGCAGCTGACGGCATCGGTCAGCAAGGTAACGGCGCCCGTAGGGGAAGCGAGCCAGCGCGGGCACGAGCCCGCCTGTGCCCTTAGCTCCGGCTCTGGTGGCTGCGGCCGCGAAACTCCGCGATGAGCTGGTCGCCGCTGGTCACGGTGACGTCGTAGATGCCATTGCGGCCGTACCTGGCCCGCGCTCGGGCGTCGGCGGTCAGCACGTCGCCGCGGCTGGCCGGGGCGACGAAGACGATGTCGCAGCCGGCCGCGACGGTGACAGGGCCCCAGCTGTTGCAGGCGCAGGCGAACGCGGTGTCCGCGAGGCTGAAGATGAGGCCGCCGTGGCACATGCCGTGCCCGTTGACCATGTCGTCCCGGACCGTCATCCGGGTGCGCGCCCAGCCCTGGCCGTAGCCGACAAGCTCGATGCCGAGCATCCGCGAGGCGGCGTCGGCGGCGAGCATCGCCTCGACCGGGCCGGGCTCTACCTGGCCGGGCTGGCCAGCGGGCTGCGCCATGTGTCCCCTGCGCTAGGTGATGACTGAACGTCCGGCCATCCTATGCCGCCTGTGGTGACCGCCTGTGGTGACGGTACGGCCAGCCGGGGCAGCGCGGCGCGCACCCTCACCGGGGAATACTCGGCCCACTGCCCATGCGCCCATGCTGACCTGCGGCCGTCACCGCAGCGTGGCGCGCCGCCACGGGACCGGCGGGCACGGCCGCCGGACGGGACGCCGGTAACCGCGAGGAGGTGCCGCCGGTCAGCCGGAGCAGCACCGCGCGCACCGCGGGCCAGGTCGCGGCGAACCCGGGATGCAGCTCAAGCTGGTCGACGTGGGCCAGGGGCAGCCACCGCGCATCGGTGGTCTCGTAGGCATCGGCGCGGACGGGGAGCGCCTGCGCCGCCTGCGCGAGGACCGTGTGGTACCGCCAGCCACCGTGCTCGTCGGTGTACATGTCGCGCGCCAGGACCAGTGCCGGGTCGAGCATGCACTCCTCGTCGGCCTCGCGCAGCGCCGCCTCGGCCGGCGTCTCCTCGCTGTCCATCGCGCCGCCCGGCAGTCCCCAGGTCCCGCCCTGGTGGCTCCACGCGGCGCGGTGCTGCATCAGCACCAGGCACCCGGCCGGGTCCGCCGGGTCCGGCGCGAAGGCGAGCAGCCCCGCCGCGCCGTACAGCCCCCAGTGCCGGTGGCCCTGCTCACAGGTCACCCAGCCGTTACCGCTCAATCCAGACATCCCGGTGACTATAACCCGCCGTTCGCCGCGTTGGTACACGGCGTCCCGGAGGGCGAAACGGGCGCGCCCGTAACCCGGGCGCGGCGCTGGCCAGCCGGCCCAGCTTAGCCGCTTCTTGCTGTTATCTCATGGTGAGGCGAGAGGTACCGGTTTCCCCAGCCTGGCGGCGGCAAGATCATGAAGGGTTTGGTTGTCCGGAAGGGCTATGGGCGCTATCACACCGAAAACCCTTCCGGATCATGCTTCTAGGCAGCTGAAAGAGCGCCGGAAGCATCCCTCCAGTCACACGGCGCTCCGCAGCGTCACATCGAGCCCCGGCGGGACTGGGATGATTTCGTGCTGTGGCGGGTGCGGGAAGCGAGGCCCGTGCTGTGATGGCGCGGAGCGGCGGCGAGTAGCACGATGGCGGCGACGAGGGCGCCCACGCGGATGGCCAGGTCGGCGAGGTTGAACGCGGGCGGGTAGAAGGCGACGTGGATCCAGTCGACCACGGGGCCGCGGCCGAGGCCGGGGCCGCGGAACAGGCGGTCGGCTAGGTTGCCCGCGGCGCCGCCGGCCACCGCGGCGAGGGAGAGGGCCACGGTTCGGTTTGACGTGCGGGCGAGCACCGCCACGGCGACGGCGAGGATCGCGGCCGCCGTTAGCGTGATGACCAGCGGGTGGCCGGCGCCGATGCCGAAGCTGGCGCCGGTGTTGCGCACCAGCCGGAGCGAGACCAGGCCGCTGCCCTCGCCGTGCGGGTTCGCGGCGAGGACCGCCGACTTGGTCGCTTGGTCGGTGGCCAGCACCAAGGCCGCTACGCCGATCACGGCGAGGCGGGTGCCGCGCGACCTCAGCACTACGGAATCCACGTGACCACGGTACGGTCAGGGTCGGCGTCCTCGGCAGCTGGGCTGAGGGTGGCGGCGACGCGGGTGGCGGTGTCGCGCAGCCAGATGTGCCCGGCGTCGTGGGTATGCACGGGGTGCCACCACAGGGCTTCCTGGACGGGGACCGCGTCGAACGGGCACGGCAGCAGGCGGACTCCCAGAGCCGGGCCGAGGCCGAGGTGGCGGGCGAGACGGGCGTGCACCATGGCGACGCGGGCCGTGCCGGCGACCAGGCCGGGCAGCAGCTGGAAGCTGTCGACGGACACCTGGACGCGCGGCTCGACGCCCAGCGTGGACAGCTGGCGGCCGACCGAGGCGTCGAGTACCCGCTGGTAGACGGCCCAGGGCAGCTCGGCCAGCTGCTCCAGCGAGATGTGCTCGCCGACCTGGGGGTTATCGCTTGACACCACGCAGACCCAGGTGTCGCGGAACAGGTCGGCGGCGGGCAGGCCGCTGATCACGCCGTGCGGCATGAGCAGCCCGTCGACGGTGGACAGCAGCGCCTCGGGGCTCTCGGTGACCGTGGCGGGGACGGTGCGGAAGACCAGCCGGATGCCGGGCGCCAGCGCACTGACCTCGCGGGCCAGCCGGGTGCCGTAGACGGCGACGGCGTAGTCGGAGGTGAGGATCACGAACTCGCGTTCCTCGCTGGCCGGCTCGAAGCTCGCCTGGCTGGCGAAGACCCGCTCGAGCAACTCGCAGGCGGCGGCCGCACGGTCGAGCAGCACCGTGCCCAGCGCGGTCAGCTCGTACCCGGAGCCGCTCCTGACCAGCAGCTCGTCGCCGAAGTGGCGGCGCAGCCGGGCAAGGGCGGCGCTCATCGCGGGCTGGCTGAGGCCGACTCGCTGCCCCGCCCTGGTGACATTCCGCTCCGCCAGCAGCGCGCGCAGCGCGACGACCAGGTTCATGTCGAGGCCGGCCAGGTTCACGGCGCCACCTCCCCCGCCGCGCTCGCCCGCCACGGCCAATGGCAGGTATTTGACATATGAATGACATTATCTTAACAATCGATTTCCCAAATCACGGCGCCGCCTTCATAGTGGTCCAAACGAGAGCGTGGAGGTCCTGCCGTGGCAACGCTGCCCAACCCCGTGCCGCCCGCCGCGGTCGGCAATGTCCTGGTGGCCGGGGCCGGCCTGGCCGGCACCGCGACCGCCATCCGCCTGGCCGCGGCGGGCGTCGCCGTCGACCTCATCGACGTCAGCGAGACCGTCGCCGCCCTCGGCTCGGGCATCACGCTGCAGGGCAACGCGCTGCGCGAGCTGCGCAAGCTCGGCGTCTGGGACCAGGTAAGCGCGCAAGGCTACTGCTTCAGCAGCCTGGGGCTGCGGGCGCCCGACCCGGCGGGGACGCTGCTTGCCGAGGTGCCCGACGCGCGCAGCGGCGGGTCCGACCTGCCGTCCACCTGCGGGATGCCGCGGCCCGCGCTCGCCCGCATCCTGGTCGACCGGGCAGCGCAGGCGGGCGCCAAGATCCGGCTCGGCACCTCCTACACGGCGCTGCGCCAGGACGCGGCCGGCGTCGACGTTACCTTCGCCGACGGCTCGGCCGGACGCTATGACCTGGTCGTCGCGGCGGACGGCATCAAGTCGGCCACCCGCCGGATGCTCGGCATCGAGGCCGAGCCGCGGCCCATCGGGATGGGCATCTGGCGTGCGTTCGGCCCCCGTCCGGCCAGCGTGACCCGGACCGACCTGATCTACGGCGGCCCGGCCTACATCGCGGGCTTCTGCCCGACCGGCGAGGACACCCTGTACGCGTACATCGTCGAGGACGCGCAGGACCGCAGCGCGCTCTCCCCGCAGGAACGGCTCGCCGTCATGCTCGGCCTGGCCGGCAACTACCACGGCCCCTGGGACGACATCCGCCCCGGGCTGACCGACCCGTCGCTGGTCAACTACACCTGGTTCGAGACGCACGTGGTGCCCGCGCCGTGGCACCGCGGGCGGGTGGTGCTGATCGGCGACGCCGCCCACTCCTGCCCGCCCACCCTGGCCCAGGGCGGCGCGCAGGCCCTGGAGGACGCCGCCGTACTGACCGAGTTGCTGCTGTCACGGCCCGCGCTCGACGAGGAGCTGTGGGCGGAGTTCACCGCCCGGCGCTACGAGCGGGCCAAGACCGTCGTCGACGCCTCCAACCAGCTCTGCCAGTGGCTGCTCGACCACGTGCAGGGCGACCTCCCAGGCCTTATCGGCAAGGTCACCGCGCTGGTCAGCCAGCCGGCCTGAGATCTGACCGCAACGAAGGAGCAGCACCGCTCATGCCTGAACGCCTCATCACCCACCTGCGGCACGTCGACCTGGCAGTGCCCGACTTCGGTAAGCAGCTGGATTTCTTCACCGGCGTGTGGGGCCTGAAGTCCGAGCACACCGATACCGGCCTGGCGTTCCTCGCCGCCGAGGGGTCACCCGAGCAGTACGTGGTCCGGCTGCGGCAGGCGGCCGACAAGCGCGTCGACCTGATCGCGTTCGGCGCGGCGAGCGCCGCCGACGTGGACGCTCTCGCCGCCCGGCTGGCCGCCGACGGGGTGCGGCTGGTCAGCGACCCGGGCGCCATGAGCACGCCGGGCGGCGGGTACGGGTTCCGGTTCTTCGACAACGAGGGGCGGACCGTGGAGGTCAGCGCCGACGTCGCGGTCCGCCCGCACCGCAAGGTCGAGGAAGGCGAGTCGGTCCCGGTGCGGCTGTCGCACGTGGTGGTCAACTCGGCCGACCCCGAGGCCACCCGCGCCTGGTACGAGCGGCACCTGGGCTTCGCGCTTTCCGACACCCTCACGCACCCGCACATGGGCGAGATGATGTGGTTCATGCGGATCAACCGCTGGCACCACAGCCTCGCCATCGCCCGCTGCCCGCACCCGTCGCTGCACCACGCCTCGTTCGAGCTGCGCGGCATCGACGAGTACATGCGCGGCACCGGCCGGCTGCTGCGGGCCGGCGTGGAGAAGATCTGGGGGCCCGGCCGGCACCTGGCCGGGAACAACACGTTCTCCTACTTCCTCGACCCGCACGGGAACACGGTGGAGTACACCACGGAGCTGGAGCTGGTCGATGAGGACACCTGGCACCCGCGCCTGTACGACTTCACCCAGCCCGAGGTCGCCGACCAGTGGGGCACCGCGAACCAGATGAACGAGTTCGTCGCCCGCAAGTCGTTCAACGAGCCGGACCCTGGCCTGTTCAGCGCTCCCCCGGTGTGATTGGAGGAACGGATGCGCTTTGCTACATATCAGCAGGACGCCGGCCCGTCCCGGGCCGGCGTGGTCAGCGACGCGGGCGTGCACCCGCTGAACGAGGGCGTCACGGTCCTTGACCTGGTGCGGGCGGGCCTGCCCGCCGCCCTGGCGGCCGGGGAACGCGCGCTGGGCGAGCCGGCCGTCCCGCTGGCTGCGGTGCGGCTGCTGCCGCCGCTCGAGGCGCCGACGGTGCGGGACTTCGTCGCGTTCGAGGAGCACGTCGACGGCCTGAGCTCGGGCCACGTCCCGCCAGAGTGGTACCAGGCGCCGACGTTCTACTTCACCAACCCGTACGCGCTGATCGGCGCGCACGACGACGTGCCGGTCCCGCCGGGCTCGCAGCAGCTCGACTTCGAGCTCGAGGTCGCGGTGGTGGTCGGGAAGGACGGGGCGTCGCTGTCGCCGGAACAGGCGCGGGAGCACGTCTTCGGCTACACGGTGCTCAACGACTGGTCGGCGCGGGACCTGCAGGTGCGCGAGATGCAGGTACGGCTCGGCCCGGCCAAGGGCAAGGACTTCGCCACCACGCTCGGCCCGTGGCTGGTCACCGCCGACGAGCTGGAGCCGTACCGGGACGCCGACGGGTTCCTCGCCCTCGACCTGCGCGCGCACGTGAACGGCGAGCTGATCGGCCAGGACCTGCTGTCCAACATGGGCTGGCCGTTCGAGGAGCTCATCGCCTACGCCGCGCGCGGCACCGAGGTCCGGGCGGGCGACGTGCTCGGCTCCGGCACCTGCGGGAACGGCGGCTGCCTGATGGAGCTGTGGGGGCGCCGGGGGCGGACAGAACCGCCGCCGCTGCGGCCCGGCGACGTGGTGGAACTGACGGTGGAGGGGATCGGGACCGTGCGCAACCGCGTCGTGGAAGGCCTCACCCTGCCGCCGGTACGCGAAGCACGCCCCCGTTCTGTTCCCCGGGCACGCAAGCGGCTGGAAGGGAACAGCAGGGGCGTTTGAGTGGGCGCCGGCTGGCGCGACACGCCTGCGTTCGGTCCCACCCGGGAAGAGCTTCTCTCGCTGGTATCCGGGCCATAAGCTGATCTCCGCGGGACTTCGGGGAGGCCTCATGGGACGGGTGGACGTCAACGGCGTCGGGATCGAGTACGAGGTCACCGGGCAGGGGCGGCCGGTGGTGCTGTTGCACGGCTTCCCCGATTCCGGCAGGCTCTGGCGGCACCAGGTACCGGTGCTGGCCGAGGCCGGGTTCCAGGTGATCGTGCCCGACCTGCGCGGCTACGGGCGCTCGGACAAGCCGGAGGCCGTCGAGGCCTACTCGCTGATGACGCTGGCCGGTGATGTCATGGGGGTGCTCGGCGACCTCGGCCGCTCCCGGGCGCACGTGGTGGGCCACGACTGGGGCGCCGCCCTGGCCTGGGGCCTGGCGTCGCTCGCCCCCGGCACCGTTGACCACCTGGCCGTGCTGTCGGTCGGCCACCCGGCCACCTTCCGCCGCACGCCGCGGCAGCGCGAGAAGTCGTGGTACATGCTGCTGTTCCAGTTCCCCGGCATCGCGGAGCGGTGGCTAAGCGAGGACAACTGGGCCAACTTCCGTAACTGGGCCGGGCACCCCGATGCCGACCAGGTGATCGCCGAGCTTGAGGCGACCGGGTCGCTCACCCCGGGCCTGAACTGGTACCGGGCCAACGTCCCGCCGGAGTCCTGGGTGGCGCCGCCCCCGGCCTTGCCGCCGGTCCAGGCCCCGGTCATGGGCATGTGGAGCACGGGCGACATCGCGCTGACCGAGGCGCAGATGACGGACTCGGCCGAGCACGTGGCGGGCCCGTGGCGGTACGAGCGGCTGGACGGCCCCGGTCACTGGATGCAACTGGAAGCGCCCGACCGGGTCAATGCCCTGCTACTCGACTTTCTGCCGCACTGAGTGCCCCGCTTTACAGCCGTGCTCACTGCCCGCTGGCTTCAGCCAGGTAAGTTACCCATAAGGGGCCCGTAGGTTAGGCTGCCGGACGTGCGACAACGGGTGAACGTGGCGGATTCGCGGTGACCGGCCCGGTGGCTGGTGCCCGCGTGATCGTGCACAGTGCCCGCAAGTGCGATGTCGACGGCGAGGCCGCCGACTCCTGGCTGGTCTTCGACGGTGACCGGATCGCCGCGGCCGGCACCGGGGCGGGCTGGGCGGCGCACGCCGTCGCGGGCGCCGCGGTGACGGACGCCGCGGGCGGGCTGCTCACCCCCGGCTTCATCGACCTGCATGGTCACGGCGGCGGCGGCGCCAGCTTCGACGACGGCGCCGGGGCGATCGGGCGCGCGCTGGCCGTGCACCGCGCGCACGGGACGACCCGCTCCGTGCTGAGCCTCGTCGCCAACCCGGTCGGCGCGCTTGAGCGGTCCCTCACCGTGATCGCTGACCTCGCGGAACGGGACCCGCTTGTGCTCGGTTCCCACCTGGAGGGACCGTTCCTCGCGCCGTCCCGCAAGGGGGCGCACAACCCGGACTTCCTCTCCGCCCCGTCGCCCGCCGCGGTGGAGCGGCTGGTGGCGGCGGCGCGCGGCACGCTGCGGCAAGTCACGCTCGCACCGGAGCTGCCAGGGGCGCTCGACGCCATCGGCGCGCTCACGGCGGCGGGCGCGGTCGTCGCGGTGGGGCACACCGAGGCGGACGAGGCACTCGCACGGGCCGCCTTCGACCGCGGCGCCCGGCTGCTCACCCACGCGTTCAACGCCATGCCCGGGATCGGGCACCGCGAGCCGGGCCCGGTGGTGGCCGCCATCAGGGACGAGCGGGTCACCGCGGAGCTGATCCTCGACGGGGTGCACGTGCACCCGGACGTGGCCCGGCTGCTGCTCGACGCGGCGCCCGGCCGGGTCGCGCTCATCACCGACGCGATGGCAGCCGCGGGGGCGGCCGACGGCGCGTACCGGCTCGGCTCACTTGACGTCGCCGTGACGGACGGCGTGGCACGGGTGGTGCTGCCGGACGGCTCCCCCGGCTCCATCGCGGGCTCAACGCTGACCCTCGACCTCGCGCTGCGGGCGGCGACCAAGCGGGCCGGGATGAGCCTGGCCGCCGCGGTCGCCGCGCTCACCTGGGTCCCGGCGCGGGCGCTCGGGCTCGACGACCACCTGGGCCGGCTCGCTCCCGGCTACGCGGCGGACGCGGTGCTGCTGAGCGGCGCGGGCGAGGTGCGCGCGGTGTGGGGGGCGGGGCGGCGGCTCGCCTAGCCGGGATGGCATGAAACGCCGCGTCCGGGAGATGACAACGGGCATGGCGACTGACGAGATGCGTGACGCGCTGCGCTCGGCGCTCGGGCGGGTAGGGATCTGGATGGGCGCGCCGGCGGCGACCGGGCTCGCGCCCGAGGACGCGGCGCGGGCGATCGAGCGGGCCGGGTTCACCTCCGTGTGGGTCGGCGGCGGCAACCGAGAACCGGAGGACTTCGCCGTGCTGCGCGCGCTGCTCGCCGCCAGCGAGCGGCTGGTCGCGGCGCCCGGCATCGCCAACGTCTGGGCGTGGCAGCCCGCGGCGATCCGGGCAGAGGCGGAACGGCTCGCGGCCGGCTTCCCCGGGCGGTTCATCCTCGGGCTCGGCGTCAGCCACGCGCCGCTGGTGGAGCAGCTCGGGCACGCGTACGAGAAGCCGCTGCGGAAGATGGAGCGGTTCCTCGACGAGCTCGACCACCCCGCGCAGCACGGCGGCGAGCACCCGCTGCCGCCGATCGTGCTCGCCGCGCTCGGCCCGAAGATGCTGGAGCTGTCCGCCCGGTACACCGGGGCCCACCCCTACTTCACGACGCCGGACCACACCGCCGCCGCCCGCCGGGTGCTCGGCGACGGGCCGCTGCTCGTACCGGAGCAGGCCGTGTCGCTCGATCCCGCGGCGGCAGGCGGCGTGCGCGCGTACGCGGCCAGGTACCTGCAGATGCCCAACTACACCCGGATGCTGAAAAGCTACGGGTTCACCGACGCGGACATCGCCGGCGGCGGCAGCGACCGCCTGGTGGACGCGGTCATCCCGGCCGGCGCCGACGCGGTCGCGGCGGCGGTGCGGGCGCACCTCGACGCGGGCGCCGACCACGTGGTCATCCAGCCGCTCGGCGCGTCCGGCCAGTTCGACGTCGCCCAGCTAGCCGAGCTGGCCGGCGTCGTCGGCGACCTGCTCAAGCGGTAGCCGTCGCCGCGGGTGGCTAGACGCCTTCGGCGACGGTGAACAGGGTGAGCTTGGGCGCGGCGGCGAGGATGGAGCCGAGCTTGGAGGCGCCCTCGGGGGTAGCCCGCCACGCGCGGTAGGCGCGGTCGTGCTCGACCGACTCCCAGGTCTCATAGAAGACCACGTGCGCCGGGTCGTCGCTGTCGACAAGCACCGCGACGTGGTAGCAGCCGGGGAAGGCGCGGGTGGCGACAAGCGTCTCGTGGATGACCTCGGACGCGGTTTCCAGCGCTTCGGGCTTGAGCTGCAGGTCAAGAATCGCGGTTACCGGCACGGCTGCTCCTTAGGGTCACGGTGGTCAACAGGTACCACACTGACGCAGCGCCGCGCCCGCGGTTAATGGGCCGGCGCTCAGCGTTTCGCCGCTCCGGTAGTCACCTGGCGACAGCGGCCGCCAGGTCATTCATCCCGGACGGCGGGCATCACCCGTCGGATGCGGCTGGCACGGTGACCGCGGTCAGGATGAGCCCGCCGCTGGCCAGCCAGCGGCCGGCGAACCGGGTCAGCGGGAAGCCGCCGGCGTCCGCGGCGTCCGCCGGCAGCCGCGCGTCGAAGGTGCCGTCCGCGTTGACGGTGATGTCCGCGTCCTCGAAGCCGAGCCAGCGCCCGGTCAGCGGGAACCACGCCTTGTACACCGACTCCTTGGCGCTGAACAGCAGCCGGTCCCAGCAGGTGCCCGGCGCCGCGGCCGCCAGGGCGCGCAGCCGCTCCCGCTCGCCAGGCAACGAGACGATGTTGAGCACGCCGTGTGGCAGGTCCTCGTCCGGCTCGGCGTCTACCCCGATGGCCAGCATGTCGCGGGCGCGCGCGACCGCGACGGCCCGGTACCCGGCGCAGTGCGTGATGCTGCCGACAATGCCCGGCGGCCACAGCGGCGCGCCCTTCGCACCGCGCAGCACGGGCGCCGGCGCCACCCCGAGCGCCGCCAGCGCCGTGCGCGCGCAGTGCCTGCCGGTCGCGAACTCACGGCGGCGGCTGGCCGCCGCGCCGGCCAGCAGCGCCTCTTCCTCAGGGAACAGGACGGTGCCGGCCGGGTCGGCGAACGCCTCCGCGCACGCGGCCGTCGGCGGCAAGATCTTCTCGATCATGCCGGGGCCACGCCGCCGATCGGGCTGGGGTAGCCGAGCTGCCTGCGCCGCGCCGCGGGCAGCTTCCATGGCGTGTGGACGAGCGGCGCGTCGAGGTCCGCCAGCTCCGGGACGTACCGGCGCACGTAGTCGCCGCCACGGTCGAACCGGGCCGCCTGGCGGAGCGGGTTGAGTACCCGCCCGGGCCGCGGGTTGTTGCCTGTCCCGGCGACCCACTGCCAGTTGCCCGCGTTGTTCGCCACGTCGCCGTCGGCGAGCAGCCCGGCGAAGTGCCGGTAGCCGTGCCGCCAGTCGATGCCCAGGGTCTTGGTGAGGAACGAGGCGGTGATCATCCGGGCCCGGTTATGCATGAACCCCTCGGCGGCGAGCTGCCGCAGGCCGGCGTCGACGACGGGGATGCCGGTGCGTCCCGCCCGCCAGGCGTCCAGCGCGTCCGGGTCCTGCGCCCAGCGGCGCGGCCCCGCCGCCCCTGGCCGGTAGTCGGCGCTCCCCATGTCCGGGAACGCGGCGGTGACCTGATGGAAGAAGTCACGCCAGGCCAGCTGCCTGGCGAACTCCGCGCCGCCGGGCACCGCCAGCGCGGACCGCGCGAGCTCAAGCGGCGACACGCAGCCGAACCGCAGGTAAGCGCTCAGCCGGGACGTGCCGTCGGCGGCCAGGTCGTCCCGCCGGCCGTCGTAGTCCGCGGCCGGCCCGTCCAGCCAGGCGCGGACCCGGTCAAGCCCGGCCCGCTCCCCGCCAGGCGCGAGGGCCGGCGAGCAGCCCTCGCCGGCGGACGGCAGCTCACCAGGCTCGGTGCCCGCCGGGACGCGGAGCGAGGGCGGCGCCGGATACGGCTGCCGCCACGCGGCGGCCTGCCAGGCGCGCCAGTACGGCGTGAACACCCGGTAGTGATCGCCGCCCGCCGGGCGCAGCTCCCCCGCGGGCACGACCGCGTGACCGAGGGTGACCTCGAGCGCCACCCGGTGCCTGGCGCACTCGCGCGCGAGCCGTTCCTTGCGCCGGGCCGCGTACCTGGAGACGTCGTCGGCGACGAAGATGGCCTCCGCCTTCACCCGTGTCGCCAGCCTGACCGCCTCGGCGACCGGGTCGCCCCGCCGGATCACCAGGTCGCCGCCGAGCCCGCGCAGCTCTTCCCGCAGCACCGCGACCGACTCGGCGAGGAACCGGGCCCGGTTAGGCGGCACCGCGAGCACCGGGTCCACCACGAACAGGGGCAGCACCGCGCGGGCCCGCGCGCATGCGCCCGCGAGCGCCGGGTTGTCCCGCACCCGGAGGTCACGGGTGAACAGCAGGAGAGCGACGTCCATCGCTCCATGATGGTGCAACCGGAGGTGCTGACGAGCCCGCCGCCAACCTAGGGGCTGCTGGACCGTGCCAAGGGGACGTTCGGCCCTGACCACGGCGCCGCCGCGCGGAGTATCCATCTAATTGTAGAAGCAGGCTCCGATCTGTCTGGGGGGGCCGCCATGCAGGAATTTTCCGCACCAGCGGCATACATCGTGCGTCCGGATGACAACATCACCGATGACGTCTTCCTCAATGAGGCGAACTGGCCGGACACAGTCGGCCTGAGACGGCGTACCAGCGGTGGCTGGGTGCCGGTGACCTGGCGGGACTTCGCCGCCGAGGTGCGCGGCCTGGCCGCCGGCCTCATCGGTGCCGGCATCAAGCCGGGCGACCGGGTGGCGCTGATGTCGCGGACGCGGTTCGAGTGGCCGCTCCTCGACTTCGCGATCCTCACCGCCGGCGGCGTCCTCGTGCCGATCTACCCCACCTCCTCCCTCGAGCAGGTCGAGTGGATCCTGGGCGACTCCGGCGCCACCGCCGTCATCGTCGAGACCGACGCGCACGCGGAGATGATCGCCGCGCTGCGGGACGGGCTCCCGGCGCTCACCCGCGCATGGCAGATCGACGGGAACCGCCTCGGCGGGCTGGCCGACCTCAAGGCGCTCGGCGCCGGCGTCACGCCGGAGCGGGTCGAGGAACGCCGCCGGACCCGCGGGGCCGACGACCTCGCCGAGATCATCTACACCTCCGGCACGACCGGCCGTCCGAAGGGCTGCATGCTGAGCCACGGCAACATCGTCGCCAACGCCCGTAACTGCATGCAGAACGACGGGTTCCCGCGGGTATTCAACGCCGGCACCTCAAGCCTGTTGTTCCTGCCCCTGGCGCACAGCTACGCCCAGCTCATCATGTACGGGGCGGTCTACTCGCGCACCGTGCTCGGGCTGGCCGACATGGCCGAGGCCGGGGCCGAGCTGCCGGCCTTCCGGCCCACCGCGGTGCTGTCCGTGCCGCGGGTGTGGGAAAAGGCGTACAACAGCGCCAAGCACCAGGCCATCGCCCAAGGGCACGGCAAGATCTTCGCGAGCGCGGAGGCGACGGCCGCCGCGTACAGCCAGGCGCTGGACGCCGGCGGTCCCAGCCCGCTGCTCCGCCTGAAGCACCTGCTGTACGACCGGCTCGTCTACCGCAAGCTGCGCGCGGCGCTCGGTGACAACGTCGAGTACGCGTGGAGCGCGGCCGCACCGCTCGGCATCCGGCTCGGGCACTTCTTCCGCGGCTGCGGCATCACCGTACTCGAGGGTTACGGGCTGACCGAGACCAGCCCGGCGGCCAGCACGAACACGCCCGGTTCGCAGAAGATCGGCACCGTGGGGCGGCCCATCCCCGGCGCCACCATCAGGATCGCGCGCGACGGCGAGGTCCTCATCAAGGGCCACATGGTCTTCCAGGGCTACTGGCACAACGAGGCCGCCACCAAGGAGATGATCGATGATGACGGCTGGCTGCACACCGGTGACATCGGCGCGCTCGACGACGAGGGATTCCTGACGATCACCGGCCGCAAGAAGGACCTCATCATCACCGCGGCGGGCAAGAACGTCGCGCCCGCCGTGCTCGAAGACCGGCTGCGTGCCCACTGGCTGGTCAGCCAGTGCCTGGTGGTGGGGGACGCCAAGCCGTACGTCGCCGCGCTGGTGGCCGCGGACCCGGAGGCGCTCGCCCAGTGGAAGGCGGACAAGGGCAAGCCGGAAACGGCGACCGTCGCCGAGCTGCGTGAGGACCCTGACCTGCTGGCGGAGATCCAGGCCGGCATCGACGAGGCCAACCGGGCGGTGTCGCGGGCCGAGGCGATCAAGAAGTTCACCATCCTCGACAGCGACCTCACCGAGGCCGACGGGCAGCTGACGCCGACGTTCAAGGTGCGCCGCGTCGTGGTGATGGAGCAGTACGCGGCGCAGATCGCGTCCCTGTACAGCGAAAGCAGCGGGTAGCCCGCGCCTGGGAGTGGCCGCGCGGGCTGCCCGCGCCTGGACGGGCGCGGGCGGACGGCGCGGGCGGCTTATGCCCCGGGCTGCGCCCTCCTGCTGGCGGTAAAGCGCTCGATCGCGCGGAATCCCTCGTGCATGACCTTCGAGTAGCTGCCGGGCACGTCCACGAACCTGGCCGCCAGCCGCACCACGCCCTGCGGGTCGGTCCGCCAGCGGGTGGTGACCCGCGTGTGCGCGACGTCGACCGGATCCAGGGTCCACTCCTCGGTGCCGCGGAAGTCACCCTCGAAGTACTCAAGGACGAGCCGCCAATCCGGCTCGAAGGCGGCCACCCGGCCAGCGATCCGCGCGGACCATACCTGGCTGAGGCCGCCCTCAACGGCGACGGCGATGTCCACCGCCGCCCCGATCTCGGGCAGGGACCTGCCGCCGCGCTGGCGCATCCGCAGGTAGGGGTGCCACCACTGGCTGCGGCCGGCCGCCTCCTCGATGAAGGCACCGATGATCTCACCGGGCGTGGCCGCGATGGTCGCGCTGTTCGAGACGTCATACCTGGTCACGGGGAGCATTCCGTTCCGTGTCGTCCGGCTCTCCCCCGGGCCGCGCGAGCCCGCTCGCCGCCACGCTGTCCACCGAAAGCCTGGTCAGGCGGGCGTACTCGGCGCCGTTCGCCAGCGGCAGGTCGTGATCCGCGTCGATCTCGAACACGCGGGCGCGCAGCACCTCCGCGAGCTCGCGCTGCTTGGCCAGCCGGACCAGGCGGTCCCGCGTCGTGACGAGCACCGCGGCCGGGATGCCCAGCTGCCCCGCCCACGGCCGGGCGTCATAGCGGCTGAGCGCGTGTCCCGCGGCCACCAGGTCGCTCGCGGTCGCGCGCTGGAACTCCGCCGCCAGCCAGGAGTAGTAGCCGCCGAGTCCGGGATCCGCCGCGGCCGCCTCACGGATGACCCGGTCGAAGAAGCCGACGCCGGCGCCGGCCCGCAGGCCGACGTCCATGACGGGAAGCAGGTGCCACACCGCCCGGTCGCGTACGGTGTGCCGCCACCCCAGGGCGGTGGCCTGCAAGACCAGGCCCGTCACCGTTCCCGGGTGGCGCCGTGCGAGCAGCAGCCCGACCGGCCCGCCCATCGAGTAGCCGACCACGATGACCGGGCCGGCGCCAAGCTGCTCGAGCAGCGCGGCGGCGTCGTCGGCGCAGGCCTCGAGGCTGAACGGCTCGGTCGACCGCATCCCCCGGCCGTGGCCGCGCTGGTCAAGCGCGATCACCCGGTAGGACTCGGCGAGGCTGGCGTAGGCAGGCCAGAAGTTGATGTCCGCACTGGCGGTCCAGCCGTGCAGCAGGAGCACCGCGGGGCCGCCTTGCGTGCCGCCGAAGTCGCGGACGAACACCTCACCGCGGCCCGGCAGGTTCATCACCCGGCCCGGCGGCAGGTCAGGCGGCACCGGCGCCGCCGACGGCGCCGGGGCAGCCCCGGCCCGCGGCGGCTGGGCGGGCCCCGCCAGCTGCAGCACCCGGTGCCGCACCGCGGCCCGGACGGCCAGCGCCGCGGCGGCGGAGGCGGTGACGGCGGCGAGCGCGGTGCGCGCGGTCCGCGCGGTGCTGTTCATCGGTATCACTCCGGTTCGACGTCCGCCTGGCGGTACAGGGCGAGGGCAACCGTGGCGCCCGGCCCGGCGGCGAGCAGCAGGGTGCTGCGGGCCTCCGCCAGGCGCCCCGACTTGACGGCCGCCTGCAGGGCGGCGATCGGCCCGGTGGTGTAGGCGCCCGCCAGGTCCTCCGGAGTGTACGCCACCCGGTCGCCCGGGACGTGCAGGCGCGTTCGCAGCCGGTCAACGAAGTCCGGGTCGGCCGGCGCGGGGACGAGCAGGTCGATGTCGCTGGTGCCCAGGCCCAGCCGGCGCAGGAAGCGGCGCGTCGCCTCCTCCGCGCAGTCGGCCAGCCGGGCGTGGTAGCCGGGATTCACCGTGACGACCATCTCGTTGCGGCCGGCGCCCTGGCGGGGAGCGGGGATGCCGTGCCGTCGGTGCCACACGAGGCCACTGGTGAACAGGTCCTGGTACTCAGGAAACGTCTCCGTGCCGAAGTCGGTGAACCCGGCGTCGCCCTCGCGCCAGCGCAGCAGCAGGGCGCCGCCGGCCGGCCGCAGGAACGCGGAGCCCGGATCCTTGACGTCCGGCTGCACGTCGCTTGACACCACCGCGCCGAGGCGGATGGCACCAGACTTGAGGAAGCCCGACTCGATCTGAATGGCGGTGATCGCCCCGCAGGTCCCGTTGAGCACGTCGAACGAGAAGGTGCCGGCATGTGCGGCCTGCCCGGCCTGCCTGGCCGGGCGGCGGACCGGGCTGGCCCCGATGTCGTGCTGTATCAGGGCGGCCAGCGCGGGCTCGCCCATGCTGTCCTCCCGGTACATGCCGACGTTGATCAGCATGTCCACGTCACCGGGCTGGCACCCGGCCAGCGCGAAGCAGTTGCGGGCGGCGGCGTCGGCCAGGCCGCGCGCGGTTGCCCTTCTCGGTCCCTTGCCTGCCTGCGCCCAGACTGCTTCAATGTGCGTGCCCATAGCCGTCCGCCAGATTGTCGACCGTGAAGATCGCGGTGCCGATCTCGATGCCCGAGGCGAGCGCGAGCAGCATCACCCGGTCGCCTTTGTGTATCCGCTGCTCCTCGAGGTACTTGTGCAGCGCCAGGAAAAGCGTCGTCGATGACGTGTTGCCGAACTCCTCGAGGTTCGTCACCACGTGCCTCGGCCGCGCGCCGAGCCTCCGGACGAACTCGCCGGTGGCCGCGTGGATGGCCCGGGCCGAGGTCTGGTGGGGAATCAGGTAGTCGATGTCGGCCAGCGAGATCCCCGCCTCGCCGAGCGCCTCGGCGACAAGCGGCAGCATGTCCTCGATCGCCACCCGGTGCAGCTTCCGCGACTCGGTGTACATCTGCGCGCCGGGGCCAAGCGAGCTGGGGTAGGCGAGGCACAGCCGGGCGTGCTCGGCGAGGGTGGTGAAGCCGATGACGTCGATGCCGGTGCCCTTGGGCGCCCGCTCCACGATCACCGCGGCGCCGGCGTCGCCGAGCGTCAGCGACGCGAGCTGCTTGCTGAACAGGGAGCGGATCTGCCGGGCGGCGTTCCAGCCGAGGTGGGAGATGTACTCGCCGGACACCACCATGCCGCGGCTGATCTCACCGCGTGCCACGAAGTCCTGCAGGATGAACACCCCGGTCAGCATGCCGGCGCAGGCGTTCGATATGTCGAAGTTCACCGCCTGCGTGGCGCCGATCGCCTGCTTGATGGCCAGGCTCAGCGAGGGCTCGAAGGACTGCGCGTACTGGCCCCTGGAACGGGTGATGCTCGTGCTGATCAGCATCTCGATGTCCGACGCCCGGTGCTGCGAATGAGCCAGGCAGTCCCGCGCCGCTCCGGTCGCCAGGGTGAATGAGTTCTCGCCGGGGCCGACCACCCGGCGCTCGTGTATGCCGGTGAGCCGCTCGAGCTGGATGTGCGTGTCGTGGCTGGTCCTGCTCATCAGGTCCCTGGTGGTCAGCCGCTGGGCGGGAAGCTTCACGCCCACGCTGTCGATGCGGCATCCCCAGGGAGCGCCCGACGCGGCCGACTCGATGGTCAGCCGGTGGGGTGTTCGCTCGTTCCTGGTCTCGGTCATCAGGCTCTCCGCGTGCTTGTGTTTTCCCCGTTTGTTACCGGGCAGTATGCTCCTCTATAAAGGTTGTCGATGTTATGTGAGTGGTGTCTACGGACGAATGGCATCGGTAAAGAGTCTTAGGACCCGGTTCCCGGAGGAGTGCCGGCCGCTTGCGGCCGAGGGTGCGCCGCGCACGCTGGTCGTGGGCGAGCACCGGCTGAGCTACGAGGTCTACGGGTCGGGTGAGCGGGTGCTCGTGTGGCTGAACCCGATCCTCTTCGACAGCAAGCTGGTCCGCGGCCTGGCCCGGGCACTGGCGGCCCGGGGGAACCGCGTCGTCCTGCTCGACCTGCTCGGGCACGGTCACAGCGACAAGCCCGCGCAGCCAAGCGCGCACCGCATGGACCTGTACGCCAAGCACGTGCTGGCCCTGCTCGACGAGCTCGGCCTGGACAAGGCGGTGCTCGGCGGTATCTCGCTGGGAACCAACGTGAGCCTGCTCACCGCCGCGCAGGCGCCCGAGCGGATCCGCGGCCTGGTCCTGGAGATGCCGGTACTCGAGACCGCCGCCCCGGCGGCGGCGCTCACCTTCGTCCCGCTGCTGCTGCAGGTGCGGTACGCCCGCCTCCCGCTGCGGCTGCTCTCCCAGGTTTTCTCCCGGCTGCCCGAGTTGGGTATCGGCCCGGTCGACTCGGTGGTCGCCACCATGGGGACGGACCCGGACGCGATCTCCGCCATCTTGCGGGGGATGCTGGTGGGCCCGATCGCGCCGTCCGTCGAGCAGCGGTCCGCCATCACCGCGCCGGCGCTCGTGCTGGGGCACGGAATGGACCTCATCCACTCGTGGCCCGACGCGAAGCGGCTCGCGCGCCAGCTGCCCAACGCGCGGCTCATCCGGACCCGTACGTTCGCCGAGCTGTGGGTGCGCCCCGCCCGGCTGACCGCGGAGATAGCCCGGTTCCTTGACGACGTGTGGGAAGAAGGCCGGCCGCAGGACCGTGAGCAGCCCAGCGTCGCCTGACGGCCAGCCCCGGCCCCGTCAGCTTGCCGCCGCCATGGCGTGCTGCCTGGCCGCGAGCAGCAGCTCGGACACGCCGTGCTCGATGCCGCGGGCCAGCACCTCCAGGTCGGGATTGGCGTCGTGGTCGGCGGTGATGCCGAACGTGATCTCGCCGTCATAGCTGAAGATCGAGATGCCGGTGCGCACGGTGCTGGCGATGGGCACGTAGGGGATGATCTCCTCCAGCCGGCGTCCCATCCAGTAGAGCGGCTCGCGGGGTCCCGGCACGTTCGTGGTGACCGTGACGATCTCTCGCTGCGGCAACGCGAAGAACTTCCGGACCAGCCAGGACGCCAGCGGGTAGGCGCTGTACCGGCCGAAGGTGACGAGCGCCTGGCCGATCATCGCCTCGTGGTCAGCCTTCAGCGCGTCCTGTACCGCCCGGACGGTGGCGAGCCGCTCCACCGGGTCGGCGATGTGCACTGGAAGGTCGGTTATGGTCGCGGAAACCTCGTTGCCGAAGCCGCCGTGATCCCCCGGAGCCCGCACGGAAACCGGGACGAGGGACGGAACCTCGTGCGGCTCGGGCCGCTCCCCCCGCTCGATCAGCAGCGCGCGGAAGCCGCTGCTGATCGCGGCGAGCACGACGTCGTTCACCGTGCCGCCGAGCTCGCGCTTGATGGTCTTGATGTCTTCCAGGGACACCCGCGTCCAGGCGTACCGCCGTTGCCGGCCGATGCTCCCGCTCAGCGAGGACTGCGGCGCGGGCCGCAGCGACCCGGAGAACCGCGCGACCGCCCGCGCCGCGCCAGCCGCCTGCCTGGCGGTGCCGCGCGGGTCGGCCATGGCGGCGCCAAGCGCCCGCGCCGACCGCAGCGGCAGCCACATCATGTCCCCGGCGGCCTGGGCGGCGAGCGCGATCGCCGAGGGCTCGCCCGCCGGGGGGTTGCCTGGCGTGTGCTGCGCGGCTGGTGACGGTGCCTCCATGAGCACGCGGTACAGGTCAGCGCCGCCGATCCCGTCGATCATGCAGTGGTGCACCTTGGAGATCAGCGCCCAGCGGCCCCTGGCGAGCCCGTCCACCACCCAGTACTCCCAGAGCGGGTGGCCGCGGTCGAGCCGCTGCGACATCACGTCCGCCATCACGTCGGCGAGCTGCCGGTATTCTCCTGGTTCCGGCACGGTGACACGCCGGACGTGATACCCGAGGTCGAAGCCCGGGTCGTCAACCCAAACCGGCCGCCCCAGGCGCAGCGGCACGGTGCGCAGCTTCTGGCGGTAGCGGGGCACCGCTGGCAGGCGCTCCGCGATCAGCGCCAGGACCTCCTCCTGAGCCGGCGCCGGCCCCTGGAAGACGGCGATCGACGCGATCGCCATCGACGTGTTCTTGTCTTCGTCTTCCGCATCGACGAACACGGCGTCCAGTGGCTGCAGCCTGTCCATGATGCCCCTCTTCACCTGTGCCGATCCGGCCGTTTCCCGCTCCAAGCAACGAGCCTAACCCGCGGGCACCACCACCTGAACTGGGCTTTTGTCCCCGAAGTTGAGGACTTTAGGGGCGGATCGCGCGGCCCCGGCCGCCGTATCGTTGAGACGTCAGGCGATTCGGGGAGGCGATGTCAGGTGACACCGGAAACATCGACGGGCCTTACGGTCGCGGTGACCGGCGCGACCGGCACCCTCGGGTTCGGCCTGATGCCCCTGCTCGAGGCCGACGACCGGGTGGCGCACGTGACCGCCGTCGCCCGCCGCCCGTTCGACCCGGCGGCGCACGGCTGGACGAAGACGAAGTACCAGCGCGGCGACGTCCGGGACGCACAGCTGCTGCGCGACGCGTTCCGCCATGCCGACGTCGTGGTGCACCTGGCATTCCAGGTGACCGGCGCCGCCTCGAGCCAGGCCATCAAGTCGGTCAACATCGACGGCACGCTCAACGCCTTCGACGCCGCCGCGGCGGTGGGCGCGCGGCGGTTCGTCTACGCTTCCTCGGTGGCCGCTTACGGCTTCCACCGGGACAACCCCGTCGGGATGACCGAGAACTGGCCGACTCGCCCCGCCGCCCGGCTGTTCTATGCCAGGGAGAAGGCCGAGATCGAGCACCTGCTGCAGGCGAGGGCCACGGCCGACGGACCCGACCTGTACCTGCTGCGGCCGTGCGTCGTGCTCGGGCCGCACGTCGTCGGCGGGAAGAGCGCACCGCGCGGCCTGTTTGGCGCGCTGGGCCGCGTTCCCGTCCGGTGGGCCGGCCGGCTGCCCTTCCCGGTGCCCGCCCCGGAGCTGCCGGTGCAGCTCGTGCACGAGGCGGACACGGGGCAGGCGCTCTTGCGGTGCATCGTCGCCGCCGGCCCGCCGGGTACCTACAACATCGCGGCCGACGGGATCGTCACCCCGCGCGATCTCGCGCGTGAGCTCGGCATGCCGTCGTTTCCCGTTCCCGCGCGCCTGACTCAGTCGGCCGCCAGGGCGATCGCCGCGCTGCCCTTCCTCCCTCCGGTCGCGCAGTGGGTGGAGGCGGCCTGCCATCCGGCGATCATGGACACCACCCGGGCCAGGGCGGAGCTCGGCTGGGCGCCTGAGTTCACCGCGCTGGAGACCCTGCGGGATACGCTGCGCCACTACGGGCGAGATCGTAGCTAGCCGGGTCGAACCGCCTGGCCTGCCAGGCGTAGGCCCAGGTGAAGTCGGGCCACAGGGCGATGTTGCGGCCACCGGCGTCCAGGTACCAGCTCTTGCAGCCGCCAGTGAGCCACACGGTCTTGCGCATCTTCCGCTGCACCATCCGGTCGTAGGCGGCCTGGGCCTCGGGGCGAACCTCGATGCGGTCGATCCCGTGCCGCCGTGCGTGGGCGAGCGCGCCGCCGACGTACCGGACCTGCGCCTCGATCATGAAAACCTGCGAGTTGTGGCCGAGCCCGGTGTTCGGTCCGGTCAGCACGAACAGGTTCGGGAAGCCGGCTGTCGTCGTGCCGCGGAACGCGGTCTGCGCGGGCGCGGCGGACCAGCGGCTGGCCAGGCTCACGCCGTCGGCGTCGAAGACCCGGTGAGCGAACGGGAAGTCGGTGACGTGAAAGCCGGTGCCGAAAATGAGCGTGTCGACGGGGTGCTTGGTGCCGTCGCCGGTCAGCACGCAATCCTCGCGGATCTCCTGGATCGGCTCGGTGACCAGGGAGACGTTCGGCTGGGTAAGCGCCGGATAGTAGTCGTTGGACAGCAGGACCCGCTTGCAGCCCAGCAGGTAGGCCGGGGTGAGCCTGGCCCGCAGGCCAGGATCGGCGACCTGGCGGCGCAAATGGCGCCGGGCGATGGACTGGGCCGCGCGCATGATGGCCGGATCCTTGACGAAGCCGAGCGCGTAAGATTCCCGCGCCCAGTAGATGGCCGCGCGGGCGGCCCGCTGGGTCACGGGCACGTGCCGGAACAGCCAGCGCTCAAGCCCTGAGATCCGGCGGTCGTGGCGCGGCATGATCCAGGCGGGGGTGCGCTGGAACACCGTCACCCGGCCGGCTAGCGGCTGTATCCGCGGCACGAACTGGATCGCCGAGGCGCCGGTGCCGATGACCGCCACGTTCCGGCCGGCCAGGTTGTGGTCATGATTCCAGGTCGCGGAGTGGAACACGGCGCCCGTGAAGGCGGCGAGCCCGGGGATGTCGGGGATCATCGGGTCGCTCAGCGGACCCGTCGCGGACACCAGGAACCGTGCCGTCAGCGTGCCCGCGGCGGTCTCGACGCGCCACGCGCAGCCGGCCGGGTCCCAGCGGGCGCTGATGACCTCCGCGCCGAACCGGATCTTCCCGGTAACCCCCTCGGCATCAGCGACCCGGCGCAGGTAGGCCCAGATCTCGGGCTGCGGGGAAAAGCTGCGGCTCCAGCCGGGGTTGGGCGCGAACGAGAAGGAGTACAGGTGGGACGGGACATCGCAGGCTGCCCCGGGGTAGGAGTTGTCCCGCCACGTTCCGCCGAGGTCAGCGGCGCGCTCGAGCAGCGCGATGTCGGTCATGCCCGCGCGCAGCAGCGACGCGGCCATGCCGATGCCGGCGAACCCGGAGCCGACGATCGCGACGGTGACGTCAGGCATTCGCGACTCGCGTGCGCAGGCCCGCGGCCAGGTCGGCCCCGTCGAGCTTATGCGTGCGGACCAGGTGGCTAACGCGCGCGACCACCGCGCGGTCGAGGAGTCCGGGCGCGTGCCTGGCGAGCAGGAGCGCGGCCGTTCCCGCCGGAGTTGACGCCACGTCCCGTGGCGCGCTGCGCGCCGCGCCGGCCCGCAGCACGGTGAGCACCGTGTCACGGACGCCTTCCGCCAGCACGACCCCCTCGAGCGTCACCCCCGCGGAGCGCGCGCGGTCATGGATGGGCGTGCGGACGTACCCGGGGTAGACGGTCGTCACGCCGAGGTGGGTGCCGTATTCCACCCGGAGCACGTCCGCGTACGCGGTCAGTGCCCGCTTGGAGACCGTGTAGGCGGCGCTGAACGGCATGGACACGCCCGCGAGCAGGGACGCGGTGATGATGACCCGGCCGCGGGCGTCGAGGAGGGCGGGCAGCGCGGCGGCGGTTACCCGCCAGGTGCCGAGCAGGTTGACCTCAAGCGCCTCCCTGACCGCCGCGTCGGCCGGCTGCCCGACGTCCGCCACCGGACCCACCCCGGCGTAGTGGATGAGCGTGTCCAGGCGGCCCAGCCGCTTGACGGCCTCGGTGACCGCGGCGCGGACCTGCTCGTCGTCGGTGACGTCGCAGCTGACCACCCCCGCTCCCGGCGCGCGGTCGATGCCGATGGCCTCGGCGCCGAGGTAGCGCAGGACACGGAGCGTCGCCGAGCCGAACGCGCCCGCGGCGCCCGTGACGAGCACCGCGCGGCCGGCGTAGGCCGAGCGCGCGGTGAGGCTGCGGAGGGTCTCACGAGGCACGGTACTCACCTTTCGCCGCCGACAATCTGCTAGCCGCAGGCGGCACGCCAACGTTACAATGAACATTGTCTCAATGCAACAATGTGCATTGTCTCAATGCAACGGAGTAATGTCCCGCTCATGGGCGAGTACCGCATCGACGAGCTGGCACGGCTCGCGGAGACCACCGTGCGCAACGTCCGCGTCTACCAGGACCGCGGGCTGCTCGCGCCGCCCCGCCGCGACGGGCGGGTGGGCATTTACACCGACGCGCACCTGGCCCGCCTGCAGCTCATCGGCCGGCTGCTCAAGCGCGGCTACACGTTCGCCAACATCGGCGAGATGGTGGCTGTCTGGGAACGCGGCGGCAACCTGGCCGATGTCCTCGACCTCGAGTCGGCCGTCGGGCACCCGTGGTCCGACGAGATTCCCGGCCACCTGACCGCCGATGAGCTGCGGAAGTCGTTCGGCGCGCAGGACACCGCGGCGAACCGGGCCAGGGCGGTGGCCCTCGGCCTGCTGGAGCCGGACGGCGAGCGCTACCGGGTGCCAAGTCCCCGGCTGCTGAGCGCGGGCGCCGAGATGGTGGCGGCGGGGATGACGCTGCCTGACGTGCTCGACCTGGCCGAACGGATCCGGGTGCACGTGGACGCGGCCGCGCACGACATGGCCGCCACCGTGGCGGGCCACGTGGTCGCCGCTTACCTGCGGGACGGCACGCCGCTCGGCAAGGACGTCGCCGAGGCCGCGGCCATCATCAGGCGGCTGCGGCCGCTGGCCCAGATCGTGCTCGACGCCATGCTCGCCCAGGCCATGGCCAGGCACGTACCAGACGCCCTGGGCGATCACGTGGCCCAGGTGCTCGATCAGCGCGGGGGCGCCGAGGCGGGCAAGCGCAGCGCCCCGGCGGCCGAGGCCGGCACCACCGGATTGCGTGGCGGCACCGGCGCGACACGCCGGTAGGGGTCGCCCGGCCGCGGCCGGGGATCGGGTTCTCCCCTGTTCGGCCACATCGCCATCGCCCGCTCGGCCTGGGCGGTGATGGTCAGCGACGGGTTGACGCCAGGGTTGGCCGAGACCGCGGAACCGTCGACGACGTGCAGGCCGGGGTACCCGTGCAGCCGGTGGTAGGCGTCCACCACGCCGTCTTCGCCGGTAGCGCCGATGACGCAGCCGCCGAGGAAGTGCGCGGTCATCGGTATGTCGGCCAGCTCGCCGATGCTGCTCAGCGGGAAGCCGTCGATAGCGGACGCGACCCGGCGCATCGCCTCGTTGGCCGCGGGGATCCAGGTCGGACTCGGCTCGCCGTGCCCGTGCTCGGAGGTCAGCTTGAACCGGCCGAGCAGGGTGCGGCCCGGACGGACCGTGATGGAGTTGTCGAGCGACTGCATCGTCAGGCCGATCACGGACCGCTCGGACCAGTGACCGATCCCGAGGTATAGGGACGCGAGCCGCCCGGGATGGCGCGCCGCCTGCGCGAGCCACTTGACCCAGCGCGGCACTCGCCCGCCTCCGTTCGTCATCAGTGTGCTGAGCAACCCCATCGCGTTCGAGCCCTTGCCGTAACGGACCGGCTCGATGTGCGTGTTCTCGTTCGGGTGGATCGATGAGGTGATGGCCACCCCGCGGGTGAAGTCGTGTTCCTGCCGGCTGCGCAGCCTGGTCATCGCGCCGCCCAGCGCCTCGGAATTGGTGCGGGTCAGCGTGCCGAGCCGCGCGGAGACCGCCGGCAGCACGCCCGCGACCTTCATCCGGTGCAAGAGTCGCTGGGTGCCCCATGTTCCCGCGGCGAAGATCACCTGGTCCGCGGTGAACTCGCGGCTTGCCCCCCAGGGGCCGGTGCGCGTGGCGCGCACCGCGTACCGGCCGCCGGGCAGCGGCCGCACCTCGGTCACGGTGGTCAGCGGGTGGACGGTGGCGCCTGCCTTCTCGGCCAGGTAGAGGTAGTTCTTGACTAGCGTGTTCTTCGCGTTGTGGCGGCAGCCGGTCATGCATTCCCCGCACTCGAGGCATCCCCGGCGGCGCGGGCCGGCGCCGGCGAAGAACGGGTCGTCGGCTTCGGCACCCGGCCCGGCGCCGAAGAACACCCCGACGCGGGCCAGCCGGAACGAGGCGGCCACGCCCATGTCCGTGGCCACCTTCTTGAGGACCTCGTCCGCCGGCGTCATCGTCGGGTTCGCCACCACGCCGAGCATCCGCTCCGCCTGGTCGTAGTACGGCGCGAGCTCGGCCCGCCAGTCGGTGATCTGCGCCCATTGCGGGTCGCGGTAGAACGCGTCCGACCCCGGCCGGTACAACGTGTTCGCGTAGACGAGCGACCCGCCGCCCACCCCGGCGCCGGCGAGGACGATGACGTCGCGCAGCACGTGGATCCGCTGGATGCCGGTGCAGCCGAGCCGCGGCGCCCACAAGAACCTGCGCATGCTCCACGAGGTGCGGGGGAAGTCGGCGTCCGCGAACCGGCGTCCCGCCTCGAGCACCCCGACCCGGTAGCCCTTCTCGGTCAGCCGCAGGGCACTCACCGAGCCGCCGAAGCCGGAGCCGATCACAATCACGTCATAATCCACAGGCGACATTTACCCAGGATGCACGAGGTGTGATGCAGGACGGTAGGGGCACAGGTCCTAAGCGGTGGGGCGGGGTGTCACCTGACGGCCGCGTGTTCTGGGTGTCTGGGCGCTATAGCGGCGCGATTTACGCGATTTCGACCGTGAGCGGGCGCCTTCTGGCCGAGATCCCCGTCGGGCTGCAGCCGCACGGGCTGTGCGTGTGGCCGCAGCCCGGGCGCTACTCCCTGGGGCATACCGGAGTGATGCGATGACGGAGCCGTGGCCCGTTCTTCTCGTCCTCACTCACGATGTTTATGCCGATCGGGACGGGTTAGGAGGGTCAGGCCGGCATTAGGATCTCAGCGGTGGGAGGCAGCCGATGACTGACCTCACGGAAGCAGCGGGCACGCGCCAGGGTACCTCCTCGGGGCCACGGCGCGGGCTGCTGGCGAAGCTTTCCGAGGGTGTCGCCCGGGTGTACGCCCAGGTACGGGATACGGCGCGCTCGGTCATCAAGTCGCTGGTGCCGCGCGCCGTCGACTGGCTGCGCGCGAAACTCCGGCCTTCGATTGGCTCGATCAAGGCGCTCTTCATGGCCACAATCGGGAAGGACCGCGGATTCGGGTTCTGGTGGCTGGTGACGATGCTCGCGATCGCGCTGGTCATCGGCCTGCTGGTGGCGGTGCTCTTGTCGCCTGTCATCGGCCTCGTCGCGGCTCTGGTCGTCGCGATCGCGATGCTGGTCAGGCGCAGTCGTTCAACACGGTCGCGCGGGGCCGAAGCCGGTCTCGCCCGCTGACACCGCATTAGGCCACGTCAACCTCGACGACGTGGCCGTCTGACACCGCGAGCCGGCGGGTAACAGACACCGACTCCAGCATCCTGCGGTCGTGCGTCACCAGTAGGAACGTCCCGGGATACCCGTCAAGCGCCGACTCCAGCTGCTCGATGGCGGGCAGGTCGAGGTGGTTGGTGGGCTCGTCGAGCACCAGCAGGTTCACCCCGCGCGCCTGCAGCAGCGCCAGCGCGGCCCGGGTCCGTTCCCCTGGCGACAGCGACGAGGCCGGTCCACCCCCGGAGAAGATGACCCGGTCGGCGTGCCCCGCGGACAGCCCCTTGGCCGTCAGTACAGCGTTCACCGGACAAGACTAGGGCACCCTGTCGCCGTGCCCGGCCGGGCTGGGGCGGGAACCGCTGTCAGGCGGGCTGGCGCCGGGGCCCGTGGCCAGGCGGCGGGAAGATCCTGGTCTCGTACTCCGTTCCAGCGGCATCGGCTTCGGCCATGCGGTCGTAGGCGGACAGGACCAGCTTCCTGGCGCGCCGGCCGTCACCGCCCTGGCGCTCGCCCCAATCGACGCCGTCGGCGCGTTCCCGCAGCGTGTCGATGACGTACTCCACGTCGTCGCGGCCGTCGATCCCGTACCTGCGGAAGAAGAACGCGTCCAGTTCCGCCCGCAGCTCGGCCCGGCGGTCAGGGTCCCAGGCGAACGGGTCCCCCGCATCATCCAGGTCACGGGCGAACGGGCTCATGTCGGACGAGGTGCACACGAGCTCAAGCACGCGGGGGACGATGAACGGCAGGTGGGGCTCCAGCATGTCGGGGGTCGGCACGGGAAGCTGCTTCCAGTGGCCGGCCCGGATGACCGGGCCGTCGATCTTCTGCCGGGCGACGTACTCGAAGACCAGCGAGCTCTGCGCGGCGATCAGGGCGGCGGCGAACGGCGGAACGACGCGCGGCAGCATCAAGGGCAGGGAGCCGGCGACGGCCGCGCGCGGCAGGAATACCGCGACGGCTACCCGATCAAGCACAGGCCGGTCCCGCACGGGCACGCGCCAGGCGCACAGCCATTCCCAGTTCCAGCCGAGTTCCGCGAGGCGGTCCGCGACGCCAGGGCGCTCGGTGGTCTCGCCCCCGCGCTGGACGGAGACCGGCCCGTACTCGGCCATCCAGTACCTCGGCTTCGCGCTTTCGTGGTCGTACACGTCGATCATCGGGGGCTCATAGACCGGGAGCATGCGCTGGCCGTCGCGGGTAAAGGTGCTCCCCGCCAGCTCCCAGCCGTCGCCGCGCAGTTCCCGCTCACCGCGGAGGAGCCCGGTGTCGGCGGCGGCTCGGGGGAACGCCGTTACCAGCCTCATCTTCCACGGGTTCCCGCCTGCCTGCGTCTCGATAGAAAGGGCGGGCACACGGCGGTAGATCGCCGCCGTGAGCGCCGCGTCCCGGGCGCCGCGGAAGGCCGGCAGCGTGCCCGTATTCGGGTTGATGAGGGCGACCTCGTCCGGCGTCAGCGTGAACGACCGGCCGTCGTCGCCCAGATCGGCCGGGCCGTCCAGCCGGAACGCGAACCTCGCGGCCCCGCCGTGAGCCGTCCCCGCGGGCACAGGGCCGGCGGGCACAGGGCCGGCGGGCACAGGGCGGCCGGCGAAGGTGACCAGGGTGAGCTGCGCTTCGGGACCGGCGAAGTCATACAGGGACGCCAGCGCGCCGCGCCGCATCAGGCCGCCGAGCAGGTGCCTGGCGCCGGGGTCGGCCGCGGTCCGCGGGCCGGCGACGCACCCAGCGCGGCCCTCGGGCGCGAGGATCGCCGCGGCGCGCTCCGCGAAGAGCAGGTCCGCGCGCAGCGCCGAGACGCCGGGTTCGGCCAGGCCCGCCGCGCATCCGGGGTACGCACCCGAGCGGGTGGCGAACCCGAAGACGGCGTTCCCCGTACGGCGGCCGATCTCTTCCGGTGGCGGGGCGGACAGCACGCAGCTGAAGCCGCCCCGCCACCGTGTCTCGTCCTCGCGAACCTGGAAGATGTCAGGGAACTCCAGGTGCCAGTGGAAGAACAGGTGCTCGCCGCGTAGCCGGTCAATCTCCGCCAGGGTCGCGGGCAGGATCCCTTCGGCCCCCTGTTCCCGCAGGTCCCGCAGGACCCGGTTGACGATCGCGGGCGGCGCGTCCGGCGTCTTGGCCCAGGCGAAGGCCGCGCACCAGGCATCGGCGACCAGGAGTTTCGCACGGAACGAGGGCGAGTCGCGCCATTTCCGGTACTCGGCCGCCTGACGGCGTTCACCGGCCGGCGTCCCGCCGGAAAGCTGCCCGATCTTCGCCAGCGACTTCGCCAGTTCCTCGTTGGAGTGGGCGTAGCCGCCCTGCTCGCTGAACAGGGTGGCCTGCCCCGGGTCCGGTTTGGCGTTGGCGCGGCGCAGGAAGCGGGCGTATCCGCGGTCGTCGCCGCCGGCCGGCCGGAACGCCTCGTCGGGGACGCCGCTCTCGATCAGCTCCGGGCTCGCGCCGATCAGCGCGTTGCCCTGCCTGATCCGACTTTCCAGGAAAGGCGGCCCCATCCCCGGGACGCCGGCCGCCTGCCGCAGGCGGTCCTTCGCCCGTTCCACCGCCTCGCCGCTGACGTCCACGCCGTAGACGCAGCTGCCTGTCACCTCGCGCATCGCGCGCCGCAACGCGTCCGGTGACGAGGTCTCCTCGCGGGCCTCCGCGACGCGGCGCGCGATCCTGCGGGCCGCCGCGACCAGGAGGCTTCCGGAGCCGCAGGCCGGGTCGCAGACGGTCACCGCCAGCAGGGCCCGGGCGACTTCCGCGGCATCGTCGGCGTGTTTCTTCCGCTTCGCGGCCTGCTCGCCCCGCTGGACCGCGGCGTCGAGCACCGGCTCCAGGGCGCTGTCGAGAAGGCAGTCAGCGAACGCAGGCGGCAGGCGGCCGGTCACGGCCCCGACCGCCGAGGCTGGCTCCTCGGCCGGTCCCGCACAGGAAAGCATCGCGCCGTCCCGCATGATCCGTTCCTCGTCGTCGTGCCGGACACGGACCGCGGTCGGGCCACGTCCCCCAACCAGACATATCATGCCATCCGGCGCACGGCCTGACCCACGTCGAGTGCCGAGAGCGTTCCGAGCAGCTGGCGTTCCTCATAGGCGAAGTGCGACTCCATGATCGCGCTGAGCCCGTCGAGATGACGCGCCAGGTCGCCGGGCGTTGCCGCCGCCGTGAGCGCCTCGCCGAACTGGGCGAGCAGCGCGGCGATCATCTCGTGGTCCTGCGCGAGCTTCGCGATCACGGGCCTCAGCCCCGGCTGGCGTGCTGACAGCTCGGGGAACAGGGCCGTGTCCTCGCTGAGGTGGTGCTCGCTGAGCGCGGCACAAAACCCGTGGCAGTAAAGCAGGAGGTCGGCACCTGGCGGCGCGGCCTCACCCGCGCCGAGCGCATCCCGCGCGACGCGCAGCGCCTGGCGCAGCCGCTGGTGAGCGGCCGTTAGCTCACGGTCCCAGGCAATGAGCCTGTTCTTCTCGCCCTCACTCACGCGTGAGGCACAGGGAAAGGGTCATCGCGACCGCCTTCCGCATCCGGCGCCTCCATGCCTGACGCAGCCCGTCATCGGCACGCGACGCTGCCAACAGGATACCGGCGACGGCGCCCCGCGCCGGCCGCAGAGCGGGTGTCGCGTACCTCGCCGGTGACATCGGGGAAGCGGTCGCCACCGCGCTGAAGGCCGCCGGCGGTAAGAACCTGGAGATCCTCAGCCCCCGGACGGGCGGCCGCTGCGCTGGCATCTCGCCGATGATGTCGCGCCTGTGGCCGCCGGTGTCGCGCGCGTGGCCGGCGGTCCTGCGCCCGCGGTGCCCCGGGCGCAGGCGTACGGCGAACAAGACGGCGGACAGCAGGAACAGCGCTCCCGTTACGGTGAGCCAGTGCCCGAGGTAGGGGTTAAGCGACAGGTCCGTCGTGCGCGGGAAGTGCGAGGGAATGCGGAAGATCAGCGGGAACCAGATCAGCAGCAGCATGCCGGACAGGGCCGCGGGGACACGCAGGTAGTTGATCCACGGCACCGTCGGCAGTTGCGGCGGGCGGTGCCGGAACACCGTCATGACCGACCGGTCGGCGACCACGTAGAGCGGCAGGAGGATCAGGTCGTGGCCGACGACCGCGCCGGCGAACCAGATGAGGACCGCGGCGGGCTTGACCTCAAGCAGCCTGCCCGCGGCGTACCCGTTGAGCAGGACGCAGCCGAGCATGACCAGCAGGTGCAGCGGGCTGGAACCGTACCAGCGCCTGAACCAGCGCATGTCAACTCCGGAAGATCAGGGCAGACACCCACTTGGTGTTGTGCACGCCAGGGTTGTTGGGCACGATCACCCGGGCCGGGTAGCCGTGGTCGAGCGAGAGGTCCGCGCCGTTGACCCGCAGGGCGAGCAGCGAGTCCGGGTCCATGATCTGCGTCCCGGACAGCACCGCCTTGTTGAACCCCCCGCCGTGCTGCAGTGACTGCACGAGGACGCTCGACGGGTTCGCGGCGCCGGCCAGCGCGGCGAGGTCGCGCAGCCGGACGCCGGACCAGGCCTGGTTGTCGGTGGACCAGCCCTCGACGCACGCGATGGGGAGGCTGGCGGTGTGCTGTTCCATGCGGAGCAGGTCAGCTCGCTTCAGTTTCACGGGGGCTTTACTCGCCTGGTCGCCGGTCACGACGGTGAGCCGCCAGGTCTCCCCCGTCTCGGCCGCGTTGATCCGCGCGTTGCGCGCGGTGTTGTTGATCTGGAAATCGCCCACGGCGCCGGCGCCGGCGCCGGTGACGGGCTGGTCGTGCGGCGCGAGCAGCGCGGTCTTGCGGAATACCCCGCCCAGGGACTGGCCCGCCGACAGCGCCGCGACGAGGGCCGCGCCCGCGCCGGCGAAGGCCAGCACGCCGCGCCGGGAGATCGTCGGGGCGGCGGGGGCGACGGGGGCCAGGTACCCCGCGTCCGGCGGCTCCGGGCGGGTGCGGGCCAGGTTCGTCCGCATCTCCGCGATGAAGCTCCGGCTGCGCAGCGCCCTGATCATGACAGGGAACTTGACCGCCACGTGCACGACGAAGCCGGCGATGAACACCCACGCGCCGTAGAAGTGCAGCGTGTAGAAGGAGGTGGGGAACGGGTACCACGTCTGGATGTTCAAGACCCCCGTCGCGAACTCGAACCCAGCGCCGCCGACCACCAGGAACAGCGAGAACCGTTCAAACGCGTGCGCGAACGAGCGCAGCGCCGGCCACTCGAACAGCTTCGGCAGCACCGACCACAGCTTGAACAGCAAGATGGGCACCAGCGTCACTCCCAGGGTGACGTGCACGCCCTGGGTGAGCCGGTAGAGCCAGTAGGGGTGGGTGGGCCAGGAGAACAGGTAGAAGCCGAGCAGGCCCTTGCCCGGTGTCGTGTCGTTGAACGGGCTGAGGTTCGGGTTGTAGGCGGCGTAGGACAGCAGGCCGGTCCCGAACATCACCGGGATGGAGACCAGCAGCAGCAATCCGAATACCGAGGTCAGCCACGGGCCGCGGATGGGGCTGCGCCAGAACGAGCGGCGGAACGGCCCGGGGGGACCGGACGGGTCCCTCATGACCGGGGGCTCTCTCGTGTACGACCTCACGAGCCGGCCGCCTGACCGTCGGCCAGGACGCTGAGGACGTGCTGGCAGGAACCGCCGCGCGGGATCCAGACGACGGCGGGGACGGGCTGCCTCCTCCCCATCGGGAAGAGCAGCGTGGCCGGGCCCGCGGGCAGCGCCTGCAGGCACTCCTGGTAATACTGCAGGAGGCCCGGCGGATTGAAGAGCGCCCTCCCGTCACCGGAACTGATGATCGCGCTGAATTGCCCGGCCTTGACCGCCGCGGCCGCGCTGTCCATGTAGCTCGCGATCCCGGCCTTGTTGGTGGCCCGCATGACGTCGTACGCCGCGCCCTGAACCGCGGCCGGCGCCATCCCCGCCTGCAGGCTCAGGGCGGGGTCGCCGGGGACCGCGATGTCACCGCCGAGCGCCCGCATGCCCGCGATCAGCCTCATCCCAGCGGCGCGGCTGGTGCTCGCGGGCAGCGCCCGGGACGGGTGGGAGCTGGCCAGCAGGAAAACGGACTGGGCGAGGATGAGGACGCCCGCCGCGGTGGTGGTAGCCAGCCGGCCCGTGCCCGGCCGGCCCGCCGTCGACCGGCCCGTGGCCGGCTGCCCCGTGCTCGACTGACCCGTGCCGTTGCCGAGTGCCAGGCCCGCGAGCAGCGCCACGGCAAGGTACGCGGGCAGCACGTCGTTGATGGCGCCGCCGCTGTGCACGAGGGTGGCGTAGCCCCCGACCGCCAGCGCGGCGCAGCCGGCCAGCAGCTCGCGGGGCACCCGGCGCGCGCCGATGAGGGCCGCGCACGCGGCCAGGCCCATCGCGGTCGCCAGGGCCGTCCAGAACCAGCCGAAGTTGGCGGCGGTCAGCGACTGCCCGCTCATCTGCTTGAAGGTGTAGTAGAAGTACCAGCCGCCGCTGGTCAGCCTGAGCACGAGGGTGCTGAGGCCGACCACCGCGACCGCGGTGAGCAGGACGAGCCGGGCGAGGCCGCGGCGCGGGCCGAGCAGCAGCACCCCGGGCACCGCGACCAGCTCGGCCAGACCGGTCTGCTTGGTGAGGGCCGCGGCGGCGAGCAGGATCCCCGCGGCGATGGCGCCCGCCGGGCCGCGCATCCACCGGACGGCGGACAGGCCGCCGATGCTGAGCGCGAGGAACAGCGAGTCGACCCGGCCGATGTCCATCCAGTCGCCCGCCACGAAGTAGGTCGCGGCGAAGGCGCCCGCGGCGCCGGTCCCGGCCGCGATGCTTCCCGTTTCCCGCTGGACCAGGCGGGCGAGCAGCGCGAAGCAGGCGAGCGAGGACGCCACGGACACCAGCCGCAGCGCCAGGTATGAGGTGCCGAAGACGTGGGCCACGACGGCCGACACGTAGAAGTAGAGCGGCGGGTACCCGTCGGGAACGTACCCGACGGACGGCGCCGGGTACAGCGCCTGCCCGGCCAGGATGCGGTGCACCTCGACGAGCGAGTTGCCCTCCAGCTGCTCCAGGGCGAACGGGTAGTCCAGCCGGCGCAGCGCGACGAGCAGGTAGGCGCCGATCGCGACCAGGCCGGCCAGCGCCGCAGCCAGCCGCGCGGCGCGTGGCGCCCACTGCCTGGGCCTGTCAGGTGCCTGCTCGGCGGCGTTCCGCGGAAGGGACGCGATGCGCGGACTGCTGAGGATCATGCCACGTATTACACGGCATCCGGCAGGCCATGAAGCGGAGATTCATCTTACGAATTAAGGGTCAATCTGGACCTGGCCGCGCGGCGAAATGCGCCCGGAACAGTAAATCTTACGGATTAGTGAAATCGCGCGGGCGCCGCAGGCGGGCCGGCCGGGAACGTGAATAGTCTCGGGCCCATGCGCGTCCTCGTTACCGGCGGTGCCGGCTTCATCGGATCCCATGTCGTCGAAGCGCTCACGGGCACCGGTCATGAGGTGCGGGTGCTTGACGCCCTCCTCCCGTGCGTCCACCCGGGCGGGGTGCCGCCGTTCTCCGGCGACCCGGGCTTCGAGTTCGTGCACGGCGACGTCCGTGACGCGAGCGCGGTCGACGACGCGCTGCGCGGCGTCAGCGCGGTGTGCCACCTGGCGGCGATGGTCGGGCTTGGCGTCGACTTCAGCGACGCGCCGCTGTACGCGGGCTGCAACGACCTGGGGACCGCGGTACTGCTCGCCGCCATGGCCCGGGCGGGCCTGGGCCGGCTCGTGCTGGCCTCGTCGATGGTCGTCTACGGCGAGGGCCGCTACTCATGCGCTAACTCGTCGTGCACTGCGCACGGGCCTGCCGCGACGCCGCCGCCGCGCCAGGCGGCCGACCTTGACGCGGGCATGTTCGAGCCGCGCTGCCCAGGCTGCGGCGACCCGCTGGCCCCTGAGCTTGTGCCCGAGGACGCTCCGCTCGGGCCGCGCAACGTCTACGCCGACACCAAGCTCGCCCAGGAGCACCTCTCCGCATCGTGGGCCAGGTCGACCGGCGGGCAGGCGGTGGCGCTGCGCTATCACAACGTGTACGGCCCCGGCATGCCGCGGGACACCCCGTACGCCGGGGTGGCGTCGTTTTTCCGCTCCTCCCTGGAAGCGGGCCGCGCGCCGCGGGTCTTCGAGGACGGCGCGCAGCGACGGGACTTCGTTCACGTCCGTGACGTGGCCGGCGCGACCGCTACCGCGCTCGAGGCGGTCGCCGGCCCGGGCGTCCACGGCGGGCGGGGAACCCTGCGCGCGTACAACGTCGGCAGCGGCACCCCGCGCACCGTCGGCCAGCTCGCTTCCGTCCTCGCCGACTCCTGCGGTGGCCCCGACCCCGTTGTCACCGGCGAGTACCGGCTCGGTGACGTCCGGCACATCACCGCGTCAAGCGAGCGCATCTGGCGGGAGCTGGGATGGCGGGCCTCCGTTCCGTTTGCCGCGGGGGTGGCGGAGTTCGCGTCGGCGCCCGCCGGCCGCACCGCCTTCGCCGGGCCGGCCGCCAGGGTCGGTGCCGACGCCGCAGCCATGTTATTTCGGGATTCTTACGCCAAGAGGCGGGCCGGGCTTGACTTGAGTAAGAGACTGCACAGACAGTGAAAGGACGGGTGATAAGCGTCGGGATATATGCCGGCCGCCTTGACCGGTAAGTCGAGCGGCGGCCGCGGTAAGGCGGCGTTCTCGTGCGGGAGATCACCAGGCGGCAGGCGCTGGCCGTGCTTGGCGGCGGTGGCGTGCTCGCAGCCGGCGCCGTCTACCTCGGTGGCGGGCATTCCTCCGCGTGGTGGGGTGACAGCAGCGCGGGCCCGGTTTACCAGCTCGGTGCCAGCGGCTACACGCCGGACGGCACGGCGGGCCGTGCCGCCGCGTACCCGCTGTCCGCGGTGCGGCTGCTTGACTCACCGTTCCGGGACAACCAGCTGCGGAACCTGAGCTACCTGCGGTTCCTCGATCCGGACCGGATGCTCCATACGTTCCGGCTGAACTACGGGCGCCCGTCGGCCGCCAGCCCGTGCGGCGGCTGGGAAAGCCCGGGCTCGCTTGTGCGCGGCCACACGGTCGGCCACCTGCTGTCCAGCCTCGCGATCAGCTACGCGAACACCGGGGATCCGGGGAGCAAGGCGACGGGGGCGTACCTCGTCGGCGAACTCGCGAAGTTGCAGCGGGCGGCTCCGCTTGCCGGGTACTCGCCCGGCTACCTGTCAGCGTTCCCTGAAGAGCTCTTCGACTGGCTTGAAGCCGGCCAGACGAGCAGGGTCTGGTCGCCCTACTACATGATCCACAAGTACATAGCGGGCATGATCGACCAGTACGAGCTGGCAGGGAACGACCAGGCACTCGATGTCGCGACGCGGCTGGCCGACTGGGTGGACCGGCGGACCGCCCCGCTGTCGCAGGAGCACATGCAGCGGATCCTGGCCGTGGAGTACGGCGGACTGCCCGAGTCGCTGGTGAACCTGTACGCCATCACCGGGGCACAGCGGTACCTGACCGTAGCGCAGCGGTTCTACCACGCGCGGTTCCTTGATCCGCTCGCGGCGGGCGAGGATCACCTGGCGGGTGAGCAGTGCAACGTGAACACGCCGAAGATCCTCGCCGCGCTGCGGATGTGGGAGGTGACCGGCGTCGCGATGTACCGCGATATCGCGGAAAACTTCTGGCAGTTCGCCACGGGACAGCACAGCTACGTCATCGGCGGCCAGGGCAATCACGAGCACTGGGACCCGCCCGGCGTGATCGCCGCCGCCCTGTCTAACTACACGTGCGAGGGCTGCGTCACCTACAACATGCTCAAGCTCACCAGGCTGCTGCACTTCCAGGACCAGGCCCGGACGGACGTGCTCGACTACTACGAGCGCGCCTTGTTCAACCAGATGCTCGGCGCCCAGGACCCGGATTCCCCGCACGGCTTCACCGTCTACTACACGGGGCTGTCGGCGGGCGCCGTCAAGCAGCAGCCGCTGAACTACTTTCCCCGGGGCAACCCGGATGCCTACGCGACCGACTACGGCACCTTCACCTGCGACACCGCGACCGAGCTTGAGACCCAGGCCAAGTTCGCGGACACGATCTACTCGCGCGATTCCCGCGGCGTGTACGTCAACCTGTTCATCCCGTCCGAGGTCCGCTGCGCCGATCACGGCGTGACAATCCGCCAGGAGACGGGCTTCCCGGACGACCCCCTGGTGCGGCTCACCGTGACCAGCGGTTTCGCCGCGATGACCCTCCGGGTACGAGTGCCGTCCTGGACCGCGGGGCCACCCGGGGTCGTACTCAACGGTGCACCGCTCGCCGGGACCGCCGCGGGCGGCTGGGTCCGCATCCTGCGGCACTGGCGGCAGGGCGACCGGCTGGAGGTCACGCTGCCCATGGGGCTGGCGTTCCACCCGGCACCGGACGCTCCGTCCGTGCAGGCGGTCAGCTACGGCCCGGTCGTTCTCGCTGGCCGCGGCGTCGGCGCCGCCTACGCGGCTCCCGGTGCCGTGACCGACGACATCGACAACGCCGCCATCCTGAACAGCATCAGGCACCCCGCCGCGGCGCAAACCGCGCCGCGGCCGCCCTCGTTGCCGCTGCTCGACGCCGCGTCCGTGCGCCGGACCGCCACCGCGCCGATGGCGTTCACCGCGACGGCCGACAGCCACCCCGTGACCCTGGTCCCGGTCGCCCGGGCGGCGCACGAGCCGTTCACCGTCTACTGGCAGACCAGCCCGGGCTAGGGAACGCGGTCCGGGCGGTCCGCTGCCTTTTCAACGCTCCATAAGAATTCCATAATAAATGCCGCACCCGCGCGTGGCAGCCCGCCCAAATCCCGCTCAGAGGGTTATTTCTCCATTTCGTAAGGCTTATTGGCCATAACGGTGCCGTCATCGGTTATAACGTCACTGCCGTGACAGTTGACGTGATCCTGCCGTGCCTCAATGAGGCGTCGGCTGTGCCCTGGATGCTCGAGAGGATGCCCGACGGCTTCCGCCCCATCGTGGTCGACAACGGCTCCACCGACGGATCGGACGAGATCGCGCGGTCGCTCGGCGCGACGGTCGTGGCCGAGCCGGCCCGCGGTTTCGGGGCAGCCGCGCACGCCGGGCTGCTGGCGGCGACCAGCGACCTGGTGTGTTTCTGCGACTGTGACGGCAGCCTCGACCCGCGGCAGCTTCCCCTCATCACCGGGCCCCTGCTGGCCGGCCAGGCCGATTTGGTCCTGGGCCGCCGCGCCCCGGTGCGGCGCGACGCCTGGCCGCTGGCGGCGCGGCTGGCCAACTGGGAACTCGCCAGGCGGGTCCGGCGCCGGACAGGGCTGAGCATCCGTGACCTGGGACCGACGCGCGCGGCAGGCCGCGAGGCACTGCTCAGCCTGAACCTCGCCGACCGGCGATTCGGGTACCCGCTCGAAATGGTGATGAACGCGGCGGCCGTCGGCTGGCGCGTGTCCGAGGTCGAGGTCGCCTACCTGCCCCGGGTGGGGAAGTCCAAGGTCACCGGCACCGTGCGCGGCTGCGTCCGCACCGTACGCGACATGAGCGGGGTGCTCGCCCGGTGACCGCCCCGCCAGCATCGGACACCACCCTCCTCGTCATCGCGAAACAGCCGGTGCCTGGCCGGGTCAAGACCCGCCTAGCGCCGCCCTGCACGTACGAGCAAGCCGCATCGCTCGCCGAGGCCGCGCTCGCCGACACCCTGCGCGCCGTCCTCATGACGCCGGCCAGGCGCCGGGTCCTGGTCCTCGATGGCCAGCCAGGGCCCTGGCTGCCTCCCGGGTTCGACATCGTGCCCCAGTGCGCCGGGCCGCTCGACGAGCGCCTCGCCGCTGCCTTCGCCGCGGTGAGCGGTCCCGCACTGCTTATCGGGATGGACACGCCGCAGGTCACTCCCGCGTTGCTCACGGTCGCCTGGGGCGCAGCTGACCTAGGCACGGTGGACGCCGCGTTCGGCCCGGCCGCCGACGGCGGATTCTGGGCCCTCGGATTGCGCGCGCCGGACCCCGCCCTGCTGCGCGGCGTTCCGATGTCGACCGCGACCACCGGCGCGATCCAGCGCGCCCGGCTGCTCACGGCCGGGCTCCGCGTCCTCGACCTGCCGGTGCTGCGCGACGTGGACACCGCGGCGGACGCCGTCGCCGTGGCCCGGCAGATGCCGCGAAGCCGCTTCGCCGCCCGGACCCGGGAACTGGCGACGGTGCTGCGCTCGGCTGACGACGATCTCCTGCGGGAAACCGCATGATCGCGGGAGCGATCGCCCTGTACGAGGAAGCGCTGCACGAGCAGGCACCGGTGTTGGTCATGCGAACCGCGGACGGCCGCGGGCTGCCGCTCCAGATCCACCGATGGTGCGGGCGGCCCGATGCCGCCGACGAGGCACTGCTCCAGCGCTCTCGCGGGCCAGTTCTCGACGTGGGCTGCGGCCCCGGCCGACTGACTATCGCGCTGACCGAGCGAGGGGTGCAGGCGTTGGGCGTGGACATCTCGCGCGCCGCCATTGACCTGGTACGGCAGGCAGGGGCACCCGCACTGCACCGCTCGGTTTTCGACCCGCTGCCCGGGGTGGGCCGGTGGGCCACGGTGCTGCTCGCAGACGGCAACATCGGCATCGGCGGCGTGCCCGCCCGGCTCCTGCGCCGCTGCGCGCAGCTGCTAGCGCCAGGCGGCCGGATCCTGATCGAGGCGGAGCCCGGCGACGTCGACGAACGGCTAACCGCGTGGCTCGAGCACCCCGATGGCCGCCGCGGCCCGGTCTTCCCGTGGGCTCACCTGGGCACGGACGCGGTGCTGGACGCCGCCGCGGCGGCCGACCTGCGCGTCGTGGACCAATGGCACGACGCAGGCCGCGCGTTCGTCGCCGTGGCCAGCCAGGCGGCCTTGCGGGCTAAGCGATGTTAAGCGCAGATCCGTAAGCCAGTGCTGGCCAAGCTGAGCCACACTGGCCTTATGCCCACACTCGTAGCGATCACCGGGCCGATTGCGTCTGGCAAGAACACCGTTGCCGAGCTTCTTGCCAAACGCTGTGCGGGTAAAGGGCTCACGGTCGTGATCGCTGATGTTGACGACGTGGCAGCGATGGTCACCGGACCAGGAGCACCTGCCAGCGGCCTGTGGTTCGCGGCGCACCTGGCTCACGGTAACGTGGGAGCGGGCACGCGCGGACGTGACCCGCGGGCTATCCCGGCAGTACGACTTTCATGTAGCAGCCCATGAGCGTTTCCGGTCGTTGATGCCCGGTATCCCTTCCGACCTCGTCTTCGACTCCGGTAAGACCAGCCCTGATGACATCGCTGATGCGATATGGCGGGCGGTCGATATCGCCGGTTAGCCGCAGGCACAGCATCACCGGGCCGGGGCGCCCCGAGGTGCGGCACGAGGCGCCCCGAGCCAGGCGGGCTACCGGACGCCTAACCCTTGACGCTGCCGGCGAGCAGCCCGCGGGTGAAGTAGCGCTGGAAGGCCAGGAACACGATCAGCGGGATGATGATCGCGAGGAACCCGGCGGGCGCCAGCAGCTCCTGGTGCGCACCGTAGTTGCCGCCCAGGTTGACGATCCGGGCCGTCACCGGCTGGCCGGAGGCATCCGAGCCGCCGAAGATCGTGGCGACGAGCAGGTCGTTCCACACCCACAGGAACTGGAAGATCGCGAAGGACGCGATCGCCGGCCGGGCCAGCGGGAGCACGATCGACCGGTAGATCTGCAGGTAGCTCGCCCCGTCCACCCGCGCCGCCTCAATCAGGGAACTCGGCAGCTGGGCGATGAAATTGTGCAGCAGGAACACGGCCAGCGGCAGCGAGAACATCGTGTGCGAGATCCAGATCTCGGCCAGCGAGCCTTCCAGGTGCAGCCCCGGGAAGACCGTCAACGAGCCGAGGTGTGCCCCCGTGCTGTAGAAGCGCTGGAGCGGCACCAGCGCCATCTGCAACGGGACGACCTGCAGCGCGAAAAGCCCGAAGAAGATGAAGTCGCTGCCGCGGAACCGCACCCAGGCAAGCGCGTAGGCCGCCATCGAGGCGATGAAGATCGGGATGATGGTGGCCGGGATCGTGATCGCCAGCGAGTTGACCAGCGGGAGCACCTCGCCGCCGTTGGCATACAGCACCGTGTTGTAGTTGCTCAGGTCGAAGCTGGGGTGCGCGAACCAGGTCCACCAGCCCGAGGCGTAGACCGCCTGCCTGGTGCGCAAGGAGTTGAGGAAGAAGCCCAGCGTCGGGATCGTCCACAAGATGGTCAGGATGACGACGATGATCGACGCGACCGGGCTGCTGAAGGCTGCCCGGATGGCCTTGCGGGCCTCGCCGCCGCGCAGCACCGTGTTCACGGGCACCGCATGCCCGCCGGGCAGCGGGGCGTCGAGGATGGGTGGGGTCGAGGTCATCCGATTGCCCTTTGCCTGCGAATCTGCCTGATGTTGTAAGCGACCAGCGGTACGACGCAGGCGAAGAGGATGACTGCCAGCGCCGCCCCCCGGCCGGACTGGAACGTCACGAACAGGTCGTCGTACATCTGCCGGGCGAGAACGTCGGTGTTGAAGTTGCCGTTGGTCACGGTGCGGACGATGTCGAAGATCTTCAGCGACATGATCGTGACCGTGGTCAGCACGACGACGAGCGTGCTGCGGATCATGGGGATCTGGACCCTGGTGAACAGCCGGTAGCCGGTGGCCCCGTCCACCTGCGCCGCCTCGATGACCTCGTCCGGGATGGCCTTGAGGGCCGCCGCGATCACCACCATGGCGAACCCGACCTCGATCCAGACCAAGATCACCATGAGCAGGAACGTGTTGCCCGGCGGCGTCTGAATCCACGCAGGCGGATTTTTCCAGCCCAGCGACATCACGATCTGGGAGAGCAGTCCGGTCTGGCTGCCAGGCTGGCCGTTCGGCAGGTAGACCGGCGCGTTGTAGATCAGCGTCCAGATCAGCGAGGCGCCGACGAACGAGATGGCGTTCGGCATGAAGATCATCGTCTTGAAGAACGAGGTGTACTTCATCCGGTCCATCAGCAGCGCGACCAGGAGCCCGACGCCCACGGTCATCAGCGGCACGATCACGATCCACAGCACGGTCCGGATGAGCGTCCCGCGGGTGTAGGGGTCGGTGAAGGCGTACGCGTAATTGGACCCGCCCACGAACTTCGCGGTGAGCGGGACCAGCTTGCCGTTGACGATCTGGAACTTCTGCCCGCTCGCCTGGGTGTTGGTCAGGCTCAGCCAGAACGTGTTGATGGCCGGGATGACGAGCCCGGCCATGGCGAGCACGACCGCCGGCCCTACGCAGACGACGATCGCCAGCGGCCGCTGCAGGCGGCCCCTGGCCCGCTCGGCGACGAGGAAGATAATCAGCAGGATGGCGATAAATCCGGCGACGACAGCGACGACATCGCCCAGCTTCGTCGCTGCCTGGCCCGCGGTGCTGGCGAGAACGATCCCGCCCGATGCTGTCATATGGGAGCCCCGATTCTCGGCCGGCTGGCCCGGTT
>DASWAE010000191.1:0-13163 GCA_036391275.1 Trebonia sp. | reverse complement strand
GTCTACAGCTGGCTGCTCGGCTCGCTGTCGGCCGCGTCCTGGCAGCAGGTGACCACGATCTTGCCGTACGCCGCGGTCAGCTCGGTCGTCATCCTGCTGCACGGCAGGCACCTCGACGTGCTCGCGGTCGGCGACGAGGAGGCCAGGGCGCTCGGCCTGCGCCCCGGCCTGGTCCGCGGGATCGTCGTGGCGGCGAGCGCCCTCGCGGCCGCGAGCGCCGTGGCGGTGAGCGGCCTGATCGGCTTCGTCGGCATCGTCATCCCGCACGTCGCGCGCCGGCTGGCCGGGCCGTCCTACACGAGCGTGCTGCCGCTGTCGCTGCTCGGCGGCGCCGCCTTCCTCGTCCTCGCCGACACCCTGGCCCGCACCGTGCTCGCCCCGGCGGAGCTGCCGATCGGCGTGGTCACCGCCCTGGTGGGCGCGCCCGCGTTCGTCTGGGTGCTGCGCGGCACCAGCCCCGTCAGTACCTGACGGGGACAAGCAAGGAGCGCCTCTCGATGACCGCACGACGCGAACGACCCGGCCGGGAACGGACATGACGGCGGTGGCCGCCGACGGCGTCGCCGTCACCCTCGACCGCGCGCCGGTGCTGCACGGAGTCAGCTGCGCGGTGCCGGACGGCGGCTGGCTCGCGCTGCTCGGCCCGAACGGCGCGGGGAAGTCGACGCTGATCCGCGCCATGGCGGGACTCGTCCGCTACACGGGGACGGTGACCGTCGGCCAAGTCGACGCGCGCGCGCTCAAGGCACGGGAACGCGCGAGGATGCTCGCCTACGTGCCGCAGGAGCCCGTGCTGCCGCCGGACCTCACCGTCACCCAGTACGTCATGCTCGGCCGGACCCCGCACCTGAGCTACCTCGCCGTCCCCGGCCGGCATGACAGGGAACGCGCCCTGGCCGCGATGGAACGGCTGGACGTGGCGCGATTCGGTGAGCGCAGGCTCGCCCGGCTTTCCGGCGGCGAGCGCCAGCGGGTGGTGCTCGCCCGGGCGCTGGCCGCCGAGCCCGCCGTGCTCCTGCTCGACGAGCCGACGTCGATGCTCGACGTCGGGCACGAGCAGCAGGTGCTCGAGCTGGTCGACAACCTCCGCCGGGACGCTGGCCTCACCGTGGTGTCCACCCTGCACGACCTCACGGTGGCCGGCCAGTACGCGGACAGCCTCGTGCTGCTCGACGCGGGCCGGGTGGTGGCCGCGGGCAGCCCGGCCACGGTGCTCACCGCCCCGCTGATCGAGTCCGTCTACGCGGCGCGGGTGCGGGTCATCGCCGGCGACGACGGCCACCTGGTGATCGCCCCCGTGCGACGACCCGGTGCGACCGGTTGAGCGCGACGGCCCGGCGCGGCAGGCGGAGCGTGGCGGCCCGCTGCGACGGCCGGGTGACCTCCGCGGCGGCACGCCGTGAACCGCGTCGCGGCCGCCTCGCACGGACGCGGCCCGCAGGTGCGGCCATACTAGCGTTGTGACGGCGGGCGCGTTCGGACTGTACCTGCTGGCCGGGTCGGCAACGGTGCTCGCGGCCATCGTGGCGGCCAGGCTGGCGCACGGCCTCGGCCTGCCGGCGCTGCTCGTCTTCCTCGGGCTCGGCCTCGCGCTCGGCGAGAGCGGCATCGGCATCAGGTTCGACAACGCGGAGCTCGCCGAGGCACTCGGCCTTGGTGCCCTGGTGCTGATCCTGGCCGAGGGCGGGCTGACCACCAACTGGGACCACGCCAGGCGCGCCGCGCCTGCCGCGGTCATGCTTGCCACCGTGGGCGTGACGGTCAGTATCGGCGTGGCAGCCGGGTGCACGCACTGGATGCTCGGCCTCGGCTGGCGGCAGGCGCTGCTGCTCGGCGCGGTGCTCGCGCCGACCGATGCGGCCGCCGTCTTCTCCGTGCTGCGCAGGCTGCCGCTGCCCCCGCTGCTCAGCGGCATGCTCGAGGGCGAGTCCGGCCTCAACGACCCGCTGGCCGTGCTCGGCGTGACCCTGCTCAGCGAGCACGCCGTGCACGGGACCTCGCCGCTGCTTATCGCCGGGCAGGTCGCTTGGCAGCTGGTCGGGGGCGTGGGGATCGGCGTCGCGGCCGGCCTGCTCGGCATGCTCTTCCTGCGGAAGGTGGCGCTGCCCGCGACCGGACTCTACCCCGTCGCGGTGCTCGCGCTCATCGTCGCCGGCTACGGCACCGCGTTCGTGGCGCGGGCGAGCGGGTTCCTCGCCGTGTACGCCGCCGCCGTGCTCCTCGGCAACGCCAGGCTGCCACACGGCGCGGCGACCAGGGGCTTCGCCGAGGGCGTCGGCTGGCTCGCGCAGATCGGCCTGTTCGTCATGCTCGGCCTGCTCGCCGCGCCGTCCCGGCTGCCCGCGCAGGTGCTCCCCGCGCTGGCGGCCGGGCTGGTCCTGGTGCTGCTCGCGAGACCCGCGGCGGTACTGGCTAGCACGCTCCCGTTCCGGCTGCCACTGCGACAGCAGGCGTTCCTCTCCTGGGCCGGGCTGCGCGGCGCGGTGCCGATCGTGCTGACTACGATCCCGCTCAGCGCGCAGGCGCCGGGCGCGACCCGGCTGTTCGATCAGGTCTTCGTGATCGTCGTCGCGTTCACCCTGCTGCAGGGGCCGACCCTGCCCCGGGTCGCCAGGCGGCTCGACGTCACCGCGCCCGCCGAGCCGCTCGAGATCATCGTCGACGCCGCCCCGCTCGATGACCTGCACGCCGACCTGCTCCAGGCGCAGGTGCCCGACGGCTCGAAGCTGCACGGCGTGGAGATCTTCGAGCTCCGGCTGCCCGCCGAGGCCAGCATCGCGCTGATCGTCCGCGACCGCCACAGCCTGGTTCCCGGCCCGACCACGGTGCTGCGCACCGGGGACCGGCTGCTCATCGTCGTTCCTGTCGCCGCCCGCGAGCAGACTGAGCGCCGCCTGCGCGCGGTCAGCCGCGCGGGCAAGCTGGCCGGCTGGCTCGGCGAGCAGGGCCGCTGACCCGCGGGCCGCCCGCCGTCGGCCGTTCAGTGCTCGGCGGTGCCGCCCCAGGTAACGACCCGGGTGGGCCTGGGGAAGGGATTGGTATTGGCGTTCGGAAGGATCGCTGGCGTGATAGCGCTAAAAGGCCTTCATGATCACCGGCTTCGCCCGCGCCGGTGCTTCCCTTGAGGCCAGTGGTGTTCACGATGTTCGCCGCACGGCGTTCCCGGTCGCCCTCGCCTCACTAACCCGTGCCGGCCGCGGAGCACTAGAGTGCCCGCCCGGGCCGGAGCGCGGGCGTCTGCTGCGCCGCCGCGGCGGGGTCGACCTTGGCGAAACCGCGCACGTCGGGGAACGGCTCCGGGTCACCGGGCTTGAGGTCAACTTGGAAGGTGTTGAGCAGCATCGCCAGCATGGAGAAGTTGCCGAGGCAGCCGATGACGTCGACGAGGCCCGGCTCGCCCCACTCCGCCAGGGCCGCGTCGAACGTTGCCTGGTCGACGAAGTGGTCGCGCAGGACCTGCGTAGCGAGCGTGTAAAGCAGCTGCTCGTCGGCGTGCGCGAAGTGCGGCACCTCGTTGCCCGCGAGCTCCTCGACGGACGCGGCGGAGACGCCCGCCTCGATCGCCTTCTTGTGGTGCGCGTTCCACGAGTACCGCGCGTCGAAGTGCCTGGCCGCGATGAGCAGCGACAGCTCGCGCAGCCGCTGGTTGATGTTCGAGTCGAACCGGCAGTACGCGCCGAGCGCGTGGACCTTCTCGGCCAGCTCGGGGGAGCGGAGCCAGATGAGGAACGGCCCGCGGGTGGCACCCCGCTTGGCGGCGATCGCGTCGCTGACCTCTTGCTGGCGCGGGGTGAGCTCGGTAAGGGCGGGCAGGCGCATCTCTTTTGTGGTCCCTCGTCTGTGGTGCCGTGATCGTCTTTCCATCGAATCTTGCCCGGCGCGAGCGAGCCTGCGCGGAACGCTAAGGATGCACGCGCGGACGGTCCTGGCCGCTGGCCGCCGCTGTAGCCTCGCGACCATGACGGTCATCAAAGCGGAGAGCGTGGAGCGGCTCGGCCGTGGCGGCGGCGTGGTCACGATCCCGCTGATCACCCGGCAGTCCGCCGAGGAAGAGAACCTGGTCACCACCGGCATCAGCACCTACCCGGTCGGCACCGGCGCGCCGTGCCACTCGCACAACTGCGACGAGCACGTGACGCTGCTCGAGGGGATAGCCGAGGTGGTGATCGAGGGCGCGGGCACCTTCAAGCTCGCGCCGCACGACACGACGTACGTGAAGGCAGGCGTCTTCCACAAGTTCACCAACATCAGCGACTCGGTGCCGATGAAGATCCTCTGGGTGTACACCTCCGCGTACGTGACCCGGACCTTCTACGACACCGGCGAGACCGTCGAGCACCTGTCCCCGGCCGACGCGATGGTCAAGGACTGAGCCTGCCGATCCCGGCGGTGGAAGCTTTCACGGGGAAACGGGGGCTGGCGGCGTCGCGGCCGGGGCCGCTGCCGATCTCGAGCACCGGACCGGAGCCTGCCAGGGTGGCGAACCGGTCGAGGAAGGCGGTCAATTCCGGGACAGGTCCCGGTGTCCCGCGCAGGTACTCCTGCACTCGGCTCTGGTAGGCGGCCAGCGTCGCGTCGTCCGGGTCGTTCATGGCTCCATCTTCGCCCGTCCGGCATGCCGTGCCCGCACGATGGTGGATCGCTGGGAGGGTTCTGGCCCTCCTAATGATCCGCCATCTTTGACCCGTCGTTCGGTTACGCCGTCGCGACGTCCTTGACGAAGCGCGCCACCGCGTCGTTGAACAGTTGCGGCGTTTCCCAGTACATCGAGTGAGGCGCGCCCGTCACGACCTCCACCCGCACGGAGGGCACCAGCTCGCCGGCCCGGCGCACGGTCGCGGGCGACAGCACCGCGTCCTTCTCGCCGGCCAGCAGCAGGACCGGGAACGGTGCGTTCGCCAGCTCCGCGACGGTGGGCCCGTCGGAGTTGAGGTTGCGCAGGTCCTGCATCTTGGCGGTGTTGAACGTGCCCATCTGGCGGAACAGGAAGGCCAGGTCGGGACGCTCGGTGCGGAACGCGGGGGTGAGCAGCCGGTCGAGGACCGGGAGCCGCTCGGCGGCCGCACGGTCGGCCTTGACCAGGGCGGTCAGCTCGTCGTGCCGCAGCCCGCCGAGGGAGTGCGCGAGGATGACACCGGAAGCCCGGTCGGGCCGGTTCAGCGCCGCGCGCAGCGCGGCCGCGGCACCGATCGACTGCCCGGCGAGCACCGCCCGCGAAGGGCCGCCGTCGTCGGCGATCGCGTCGAGCACGGCGATGATGTCGCCGGGGAAGTTCCGCGCGTCGTGGCCGGACTCCCAGCGCGAGTTACCGAAGCCGCGCAGGTCGAGCGTGATGACCGTGTAGTCGGGGGACAGCGCGGCGACCTGCTGCCACCAGGCGGCGTGGTGCCCGCCCGACCCGTGCGCGAACAGCACGGCGGGACCCGACCCGTGCACCTCGTAGTAGATTCTCGCATCGCCGGACAGCGCGATCGCCATGACGCGTTACCGTCCCTCGGCCGCGGTGAGCTCGGCGCGCGCCTGCTCGGCGGACTGGGCGCCACCGGGCACCCCGTCGTCGGCGGGCGCCGATGCCGACGAGGCCGACTTCCCGGGCACCGGCGGGTAAGGCCGGCGCTCGTGGAAGACGAGCTCGATCATCGTGTGGTCGGGGTCGTGGATGTAGCAGAACTGCGAGTTGTTCTCCGGCCGGGTGATCACCCGGGTGTGCCGGATCCCCAGCGACGCCAGGTGCGCGAGGAACCCGTCCCAGTCCTCCACCTCGACGGCGAAGTGGTACGGCGCCATCCGGTCCATCTCCTCGACCGGGGTGAAGTGCAGGTCGAAGTTGCCCCTGGTCATCAGCACGACCTTGGTGTTCGACTTGGGCTTGATGTACTTCATCCCGAACACCTTGGAGTACCACTCGATGGTCCGCTCCGGGTCGGTGGTCGGGAAGTTCACGTGATGGATGAAGGCAGGCTTGTCGCTCATGTCAGTTTCTCCTCGACGACCGGGTTGGTCAGCGTTCCGATGCCGTCAATGGTGATCTCGACGACCTGCCCCGGTACCACGGTCGCCGTCTCGTCGGTTCCCAGCCAGAGCACGTCCCCTGGGGAAAGCGTGATGTACCGGGAAATAGCGGATATGTACTCATAAGGCCCGAACAGCATGTCGCCGGTTGCGAACGACGCCTGAACCTTGCCGTCCACGGACACCGTCGTGGTCGCGACCAGCGGATCGGCGTCCGTCACGATGAACGGCCCCATCGGCTTGAACGTGTCGCTGTTCTTGCACCGCCAGAACGTCCGGTCAGACCGCTGCCAGCCGCGCGCCGACACGTCATTCCCGATCGTCCAGCCGAAGACGGCGTCCTTTGCCTCCTCCGGTGTGGCGTGCCGCACCGCCTTGCCGATGACCGCCACCAGCTCACCCTCGGCCACCAGCGGCTCGTCGCAGTCGGCCGGCCGCACGATCGGCGACCGGTGCCCGGTCAGCGCGTTGTTCGCCCGGTAACCGACCTCAGGACGTGACGGCACCTGATGCCCGCCGTACGCGGCCCGCCGCGCGTGCCCGCGGTAGTTCAAGCCCGCGCAGAAGAAGGTCGAGGGGATCACCGGTGGCAGCAGCCGCAGGCCAGCCGCGGGCAGCCGCCGGCCGCTCTTCTCATAGCCACCGAACGGGTGCCCGGTTACCGGGATCACCCGCTCGTTCTCTACCAGCCCGTAGACCGGGACCCCGGCATCGTCGAACCGGCACCAGATCATGGCGTGAGCTTGTGCGAGACGCGCTTGGTGACCAGGAAACCTTCCAGCCCCTCCGGACCTCCCTCACGGCCGTAGCCGCTTTGCTTGAAGCCGCCCGACGGTGCCTGCGGCACCGAGCCGCCGCAGTGGTTGATCGAGAGGATGCCCGCCTCGTACCCGGCGATGAGCTTCTCCGCGGTGGCGGCCGAGTCGGTATACCCGTAGGCCGCGAGGCCGAACGGCAGCGAGTTCGCGACCTCGAGCGCCTCGTCCAGGTCGTCGAAGGCGGCGACCGGCGCCACCGGGCCGAACGGCTCCTCGCGCAGCAGCGCCGCGCTCGCCGGCACGTCGGTGAGCACGGTCGGCCGGTAGAAGAAGCCCTTGCCCTCGGCCGGCCGTCCGCCGGCGGCCACGCGCGCCCCGCCGGCGACCGCGTCCTCGACCAGCTTCTGCACCGCGGCCAGCCGCCGGCGGCTCACCAGCGGCCCCATCTGCACGCCGGGTTCGAGGCCGTTACCGACCTTGACGGCGGCCATCGCGTCCGTGAAGGCGGCGGTGAAGTCGTCGTAGACCCGCCGGTCCACCAGGAACCTGCTCGGTGACGTGCACACCTGCCCGGCGTTGACGATCTTGGCGCGGACCGCGGTCCGCGCGGCCTTGACCGGGTCGGTGTCGGCGCACACGATGACCGGCGCGTGCCCGCCCAGTTCCATGTGCGCCGGCTTCATCGACTGGGCGGCGAGCCCGGCCAGGTGCTTGCCGGCCGGCACGGACCCGGTGAACGCGATGAACCTGATCGCGGGGTCGGGTATCACCCGGCGCGAGATCTCCTCCGGCACGCCGAACAGCACGTTGAGCACGCCCGCCGGCAGCCCGGCGTCCGCGAAGGCGCGGGCGACCAGCGAGACCGTCCCCGGGACCTCCTCCGACGGCTTGATCACGATGGAGCAGCCCGCGGCGAGCGCCGCGGAGATCTTCCGCATCGGCCCGCCGGCCGGGAAGTTCCAGGGCACGAAGGCGCCGACCGGGCCGACCGGGGTCACCCGCACCGACAGGATCTCGTCCGGCCCGGACGGGATGATCCGGCCGTACGCGCGACGGCCCTCCTCGGTGTTCCACTGCAGCCCGGTCGCGGCCCGGTGCACCTCGCCGACCGCCTCCGCGAGCGGCTTGCCCTCCTCCAGGGTCATCACCCGGCCGATCTCGTCTGCCCGCTGGTGCAGCAGCGCCGCGGCCTTCAGCAAGATCCCTGACCGGAAGTCGGGCCCGGCGTCGCGCCATTTCGGGAACGCGGCCCTGGCCGCCGCGATCGCGGCGTCGACGTCGGCGGGCTCGGCGAACGGGACCCGGCCGAGCACCTCCTCGGTGGCGGGATTGATGACGTCGTCCCCGCGCCCGCCGCCGCCATCGGTCCACTGGCCGTCGATGTAGAGCTTGATCTCCGGGTACTCAAGACCCATCAGTGGGCTTCCTTCCCATCGCGCTCCAGCCGCAACGTCCAGATGGTGTGCGGGGGAGTCTCCTCGTAGTCGTTGGGCCCGTAGCTCTCGTCCACCCGGTCCATGTCGGCGGCGAACTCGACCCGGCCGCCGCACGGCGCGTGGATGAACCGGAAGATGTTCGACCCGACCGTGTGCCGGCCAAGGCGCCTGGCCTCGTGCCAGCCCTTGTCGATCATGTCGTTGGCCCCGACGATCACCTCATCGATGCGGGCCACCTCGAACGCGCAGTGGTTGACCTGGTTCCGGTCCGGGCGGTGGCAGAGCAGCAGCGTGTGGTGGTCGGTGTCGCCGGGGGCGCGCATGAACACGCCGACCTTCGCGGGCCGGTCGGTCGGCACGAAGCCGAGCCGGCCGGTGTAGAACGCGACCGCCTCCTCCTTGCCTTCCTTCCTGATGTCAAGCGCCACGTGGCACAGCCGCAGCGGCTTCACCCGGCCGGGGTGCGCGAGCGGCTCGTTCCACCGGTTGACGTTCCCGCTCCTGTTGGCGCCCGGGTAGTTCATCTTCCCGGTCACCGGCTGGCTGACCGCGAGGCCGACGCCGAAGCCGGTCTCGTCGACGGTGTGCGCCGCGCCGTCCGCGTCGGTGTAGATCGACCGGTCGGACAGCAGGTTTGTCGCCAGCTTGTCCAGGGACTCCTGGGTGTCAACGCCCCAGACGACCTCGCGCAGCGTCGGGCCGGACTGCACCGGCGGCGGCAAACTCGGGTCATCGGCATCCCGCAACTCCACAACCTGGCCCGTCTGCGTCGCGAACCGCGCGCCAGCCTCGCCGCTATCAAGCGGGTCAAGGCCGAAGTCGGTGAAGAAGCGAACGCACTCGTCGAGGTTGGGGACGCCGTAGACGACCCGTTCCACGCGCATGACCGTCATTGCCGCGGTCCCCTAACTGCTCAGGAAGCTTGCTCGCTGGAAGCATAGATCCACGCAACAACCAGCAACCGAAGCCTTTACTTGCAGGATCCGCTCGCGCCAAGGCCCAAGAGAGCCGGATGGTTGCGGCAACCAGCCGCCTATAACCGGCCCACTGCCACAACCATCCGCTTGATCGCGCGGTTAGGCGGACTTGACCGCGCTTAGCTTGGCTGGCGCGGGCTTGGCCGGCGCCTGCTTCCTGAACCACTCGGACACGAAGTCGAGGAACAGCCGGACCCGGGCCGTCGTCTGGGTGCCGGGGGAGTGCAGGGCGTACAGCGGCCGGTCGGGTACCTCGACGTCCGGCAGCACGCTGACCAGGGTGCCGTCGGCGAGCTCGTCGCTGATCAGGCGGATCGGCAGCAGCGCGATGCCGCGCCCGGCGATCGCCGCCTTGCGCAGGGTCAGGTAGCTGTTGGAGGAGTAGACCGGGTCGGCGATCTTGAGGTGGACGTCGTGCCCGTCCTCGCTCAGGTGCCAGATCGGGTCGTTGGTATTGGTCAGGCAGTCGTGCTCGGACAGGTCGGCCACCTGCCCGGGCTGGCCGGCCCGGTGCAGGCAGGCGGGCGCGGCGCACAGCGCGAACTTGAGGTCGGCGATCTTCCGCAGCATCAGGTTGCAGTCACGCACGTGCCTGGTGTGAAAGGCGACGTCGAAGCCCTGGTCGAGGAACTCATAGGAGCGCTCCGACATACCGCCGACCTCGAACCTGATGTGGATCTTGGGGTACTTGGCGGAGAACGCGACGATCGCGTCGCCGACGTCGTTGCTGCCGATCCACTTGGGGCTGATGATGGCGAGCTGGCCTTCTGGCTTGTCCCGCAGCCCGCGCAGCTGCGCCTCTTCCCGGTCGATCTCGTCGATGATCCGCGTGGCGAACTCGGCGTACCGCGAGCCGGCCTCGGTGAGGCTGATGGTCCGCGCGGTCCTGTTGACGAGGTGCACGCCGAGGGCGCGCTCGAGCTCGGCGACATGCCTGGACACCAGGGAGCCGGAGATGCCAAGCTGCCTGGCCGCCTGACTGAAGCTGCGGGACTTCGTCACGCCCACGAAGCTCCGCATGATCGTTAGCTGGTCCATGTCACATCCTCAGCAGCCGTGCAAGACACGTCCCGTGCAGCCGGCCCGTCGCCGCGCCGCACCAAATCGCCAGGTCATCCTACTTTCCGCCCCATATTTCCGCTATCAGTGCATGCCGGCTGACAGCTCCAGGAGGTCAACCTAAGGTTTCTGGTCGCGGGCGCGGGGCTACGCGGTCAGGAACTTGCTGATCACCGCCCAGGTCGCGTCGGGCTGGTCAGCCTGCAGCACGTGACCGCAGTCGTCGATGACCTCGACCTGGCTGCCCGCGATCGAGCGGCCGAAGTCCGCCGCGTAGGCGACAGGGATCAGCGCGTCCTGCCGGCCCCAGACGACGAGCGCCGGCACGGCGATCCGGTGCAGTCGGCGACCGAGGCCGTGATCGGCGATGGGCCAGGCGAACTTCGTCGTGCAGCCGACGTTCCAGGCCTGCTGGGCGATCGCGGCGGGAATGAGGGCCGGGTCGGCGGGCGGGGCCATCGCCGCCTGCGCCGCCGCGTTCTCGGGGTGCGCGAACAGGTACTTCGGCAGGTTCTCCGGTGGCCCGGCGACCATCTCCATGAGCGGGATCGGCGCGTCGTCACGCCACAGTCCGGCCGGCGATAGCAGCACGAGGCGAGCGAAGAGCAGCGGGAAGTTCGCAGCCAGGTCGGCCGCGACCATGCCGCCGTATGACTGGCCGACCGCTACCGGACGGTCAAGGCCGAGTACCCGCAGCAGCTCCTCGTAGCAGAGCAGCAGCTCCCAGAACGTCTGTACCTCGGTGATCGCGTGCGGGTCGCCGGGGGAGGTGCCCGGGTGCTCCGGGGCGTACACGGTGTGACGCGTGGCGAGCTGATCGAGGAACGGGTCCCAGGCGAGGCCGGACAGCGGATGGAAGAACACCAGCGGCGGGCCGTCGCCGGCCACCTTGACATGCAGTCGCACTCGTCCGTCCCAGACGTCCACCGCTTCGTCGCGCACGACCACGTTCGCCGTCACCTCGCCTCCCCCTCGGTCGCGGCGGCAGCCGCCGCCCCGGCGGTCCTCGCGGTGCCTTGCGCCTTGGGCCACCAGTGGTTGACCCAGCCCTCGTCGTCCCAGATCGGCCGCAGCCGGGGCAGTACCTGCTCGGCGAACAACGAGATGTTCTTCTCGGTAAGGTGCCGGGGCATCGAGCCGTTCTGCAGCATGATGAGCAGGTTGCCCACCCGGAACTCGCGGACGAACGCTTCGATCTGGTCCGCCACGGTCGCCGGGCTCCCGACGATGGCGACCTGGGTGTCGACGATGTCCTTGAAGCTCGCCGTCTTCATCCGGGCGAGCATGCCGGCCGGGCCGCCGGCCCGCACCATGGCCTCGATCGCGGCGGGCTCGACATAACCGGGCACGGCCATCGCCGTCCCCGGAATCGCGCCGAGGCCCCCGTGGTAGAGCGCCATGAGGTGCTCGGCGTACTCCTTCTCGGCCCGCTCGTCTGTCTCGGCGACGGCGGCCACCTGGACGAACGCGAGCCGGTACGGATTGCGGTCGCGGCCCATCTCCTCGGCCATGTCCCAGTACCGGTCGAATACCTCGCGGCCGACGAGCTTGGGACCGTCCCAGCTCAGGTAGACGAACCCGAAGTCGTTGCGAAGGATGTCACGGAGCGTTCCCGGCGTACCCGTGCCGGGAATCCAGACTGGCGGGTGCGGCTGCTGAGCGGGCCGGGGCCAGATGTTGACCTGGCCGTACTTCTCGAAGCGGCCGTTCCAGGGGAAGGGGTCGCGTGCCGACCAGGCCCGGAGGATCAGTTCCCGGTGCTCGCGAGCACGCTCGCGGGTCTCGATCGCGGGCAGGGCGGCGTTGAGGTTCGCGTCGTAGCTGAGCCCCGTGGGGAAGCCGGCGATCAGCCGGCCACCGCTCACGCAGTCGAGCAGCGCGTATTCCTCGGCGATCTTCAGCGGCTCGCGGGTCTTGCCGAGCGAGCGGCCAAGGACGGTGATCGCGATGTCGAGGCCTTCCGCCTGGGCGGCACACGCGACCGCCATGGCCAGGAGGGTCGGATTGGGGGATATGTCGTAAGAGGACTGGCTGTGCTCGGTGACCACGATGCCGTCGAACCCGGCCCGCGCCCCGTGCATCAGCTCCGCGTACGCGGAGTAGAGCGACTCCTGCATCAGGGCGGGGTCGACGATGTGGTAGGGCGGCGTGACGGCCGAGCTGTACTGGTCTTCAAAGCCGTCAGGCAGGTAACGATACGGCACTTGCTCGAACAGGCTCACCTTCACGCTGGCCTCCTTGCCGCGCCCCTGTCCGTAGCGGATCACATGGGAAAGGCAATGACAATCCCGGTCCTACCCTGGGTGGCGGGAACTCGCGACGGCGGGACGGACAGGGCAAGTCATGGGGCTGAGTCAGCGCGCCCGCGTTGGGGCCGGCGAGCAGATCCTCAAGGAGCACCTGATGAGCGAATTGCGCCGGATGGAAGAGGCCAGCCAGCCAGCCGCGCGGGAACGCCGCGTGACACGGTCCCGTCCGCTGCTGGCTGCCGGTGGCCGACATCTGCGTCACCGGGCTGCTCAGGGAGGATGGCTCAGGCACTCCGCTGTCGCCATTCCCCGTCGTGAACCGCAAGGTTGACCGCTCGGGTTCGGGGGGCCCCGCGTCCAATGTCACCTGCCCGAGCGAAGGGCGCCATAGGCCCAAACCCTAGCTGAGCGGCGCCGGGACGGGGACGTCCAGGCTGGTCGCGATCTCGGTCAGCTCGCGCCAGACCTTAAGGCCGAGCGGGATGCCGGCCGCGGTCCGCTCGGCGTGGCTGCGCCGGCCGCGCTCGCCGGGAACCAGGATCTCGGTTGTCCCCTCGGCGGGCGGGAGGGACTTGATCGCGTCCACGGTGTCGTCGATGGTGGCGGTGAACTCGTCAAGCGGCAGGAACGCCGCGACGTCGATGGCGAGCAGGAACCCGTTCTGCCGGTGCC
>DASWAE010000190.1:0-2188 GCA_036391275.1 Trebonia sp. | reverse complement strand
GGTGGACCGCGACGCGCTCGCAGCGTCGTTCGCCTCGACGTACACGGCTGATCCCAGGCGGGGTTACGGCCCATCGATGCACCGGGTGCTCCGTGCGATCGGGAATGGAGAGCCCTGGCCGGTGGTAACCAGGCGGCAGTTGGGTGCACGACAGCTTTGTTGAGGATGATCTTGGCCGCGCCGCAGCCTGGGTGTCTGAGTCTTGCTGTCTGTCAGATGGCGGCGCGCAGCCGAGGTGGCGAGGTGGTGCTGGCCGGCCAGAGTTCGTCCCACCGGCCGCTGGCGTGCTGGCAGCGCAGGGTGATGATGGCCGCGGCGCCGCCGGTGGTCCAGTGCATGCCTGATTGCTTGGCGCGCTGGACGACGATGGCCTTGATTCCGCCTTCGATGGCGCCGGAGCCGGTGAACATGCCGAGCTTCCTGAACCGGGCGTAGCGCATGCGGTGGGCGTTGCGCTCGAAGTAGCCGAGCTTCTTGTCCAGGTCCTCGGCCTTGACCCCGGCCAGCGGGTACTGGCGGGCGGCTTCGATGATCGCCTCGATGTTCCCGGCGTCGAGCTCGGCGCTGCGGTCTTCGAGCCACCGGGCGGGGCTGGGGGCGATGAAGGCGAGGTGGGCGGCGAGGTCGTGCAGGTGCTCGCGAGCGTGGTAGATGTCGGTGATGTGGGTGGCGTGGGGGTAGAGCTTCCCGGCCATGGTCCAGATCCAGGCGGCTCCGTCGCCGACGGCGACGACCTGCCGGAAATGCTCCCCGCCGCGGCGCAGGTACTCGGCCTCCACGAGCTCGGCGAGGGCGTCCTTGCCGTCGAAGGTGGCCACGTAGCTGGACGAGCCGGGGTCCATCACCGGGTGGCCGTCCTCATCGAGCCGGGAGACGGTGAAAAGCCTGGCGAGCTTGATCTCGCGGGTGCCGGCCTTCCCGTCGTCGCCCTTGCCGTCGCGGCCTTCGGTCTCACTGGAGCGCACGGGCACGCCGGTCCCGTCGGTCTCGACGTACAGCATGTCGGGCACCGGGGCCGCCGGCGGGAGCGGGCGGATCTTGCGGGCGCGCAGCAAGGCGGCCTCCGCGCCGCCGGCCGCCCGGGCGGCGGCACCGGACGCCTCGGCGGACCGCTCGACCGTCTTGGCGGTCACCGCGACCCCGGCCAGGTCGGATAGCAGCGCGGCGGCCCTGCCGAACGGGACCTCCGCGCCGGCCCGGGCGATCATCTGGGCCAGGCCCGGCGACAGCGATGTCCCGGCCACCCCGAGCCGGTCATCGCGCGGAGCGAAGCCGTGCTCGCATTCCCGGCAGTGATACCAGGCCCGCGTCAGGCGCACCGGGCCGAGCACCGTGCTGACCGTCTTGGGCCGGCTGCCCGCGTATCCGGCCTGGTGACCGGCGCCGCACTTAACGCGCGGGCCGGCGTAGCCGTCGTCGTCGCCGGCCAGGACGGCTTCCAGCAGCCGGGCGCCGGCCGCGGCCAGCGCGGTCCGCATCGCCTCCTCCAGCACGCCGAGCCCGCTCCCGGCGCCGAGCAGGCCGGCGGTCAGCGCGGCCAGCCTGCTTACCTCCGCCGCGGCGATCTCCGCGAGCTGCCCGGCGAGCCCCCCCTTTCCCCCTCCGCCGGAGGGGGCGCAGCATGCCCGGCCACCGGCCGGGCAGCGCAGATCGCATCGCTCACCTCAGCGACCTCTTCCACCAGCGCGGCGAACCGCTGGTGCTCAGCGACCTCGGCCCGCGCCTTCTCCAGTTCCGGCCCCGGCTTCAAGTGGACGTTCACGGTCTTGCCGCCGATCCGCCGCGTCAGGTTCCACTGCGGCCCGTGGCCGCGGTGCCCAGGACCGGCGCACGCGCAGTTCGGCTTGCCGCACTTGCGCCACACCGCGTTCAGCGCGCCCCGCCGGAAGTCGCCGACCTGCGTGATCAGGGCGAGCAGCTCGGCGCGGCGGCGCTCCAGCCATGCCAGGTCCTGGCCAGCGAACTGCTCCGACATGCCGCCTCCAAACTGAGTGACAACATCACTCAGGGTAGACGCGTAGCCTGCCAAAACCAAGCACCCTCACGATTCAGTCGTGCACCCGCGCCGGTGCGCCGGACCTTGCGTCCAATCTGGTCCGGTCCGCCAATCTGGTCCGGCAGTTATAAAGATGATGCGAGAGTGCGCGAAGTGGTTGAATGCGCTACCTCGGCTGGCTAGTGTGACTGA
>DASWAE010000189.1:0-13539 GCA_036391275.1 Trebonia sp. | reverse complement strand
GAGTCCTCCATCGCCAGCTTGGTGCCCGACCCGATCGAGAAGTGCGCGGTGTGCGCGGCGTCCCCCACGAGCACCAGGTTGCCGTGATGCCAGCGCTCGTTGCGGACGGTGGTGAAGTTCAGCCACTTGGAGTTGTTGGCGAACAACTGGTGGCCGGCGAGCTCGCCGGCGAACAGCTCGCGCAGCCGGGCGATGGCGCGGGAGTCGCTGGCGCCGGGCGGGAACTCGGTGTCCTCGGTGGCGTCGAAGCCGGCCCGGCGCCACACGTCCTCGTGCATCTCCACGATGAAGGTGGACCCGGCGTCCGAGTAGGGGTAGCCGTGCACCTGCATGGTGCCCCACTCGGTCTGCTTGATGAAGAACTGGAACGCCTCGAACACGAGGTCCGTGCCCAGCCACATGTACTTGCTGTGCCGCCGGTCCAGGTCAGGATGAAAAACGGAAGCGTACTGCGCCCGCGTACGGGACTGGAGCCCGTCGGCGGCGACCACCAGGTCGTGGGTGGCACGCAGCTGGCCGGCGTCCGGCGCCTGGGTGGAGTAATGAACGGTGACACCGAGGGAGCGCACCCGCCCCTGCAGCAGCGCGAGCAGCTCCTTGCGGCTCATCGCCGCGAAGCCCTGGCCGCCGACCGTGAAGCTGCGACCCCGGTAGTGGATGTCGATGTCGGTCCACCGGGCGAACCGCTGCGCCATCGCGGCCGCGAACTCCGTGTCGGCGTTCTCGATGCCGCCGAGGGTCTCGTCGGAGAACACGACGCCGAAGCCGAACGTGTCGTCCGGGGTGTTGCGCTCCCAGACAGTGATCTCATGGGCCGGGTTGAGCTGCTTGGCTAGCGCGGCGAAGTAGAGCCCGCCGGGGCCGCCGCCGACGACGGCGATCTTCATGCCAGCGTTTCCTTCCGCTCGGCGGCCGCGCCCTCGGGCGCCGCCTCCTCGAGCAGTGCCCGCAGGGCGAAGTGCTGCAGCTTGCCGCTCGCGTTGCGCGGCAGGGCGGCGGTGAACCGGACGTCGCGCGGGTACTTGTACGGGGCGAGCACGCTCTTGACGTAGTCCTGGATCTCTTTCGCCTTGGCGGCGGCCGCCGCCGGGTCGGCCGGCACGCCGGCCCGCAGCACGACGAAGGCGCAGACGACCGAGCCGCGATCGGCGTCCGGGCGGCCCACCACCGCGGACTCCAGCACGTCGGGGTGCGTGTCGATGGCGGCCTCCACCTCGGGACCGCCGATGTTGTAACCCGAGGACAGGATCATGTTGTCGCTGCGGGCCTGGTAGTAGAAGTAGCCGTCGGCGTCCTTGGAGAACACGTCGCCGGTGGTGTTCCACCCGCCCAGCACGTAGTTCCGCTGCCGATCGCCGTCCAGGTAGCGGCAGCCCACCGGGCCGATCACGCCGAGCAGTCCCGGCTCGCCGGGACCGAGCTCGGTACCGTCCGGGCCGAGGATCGCGGCCCGGACGCCGGGCAGCGGCCGCCCCGTCGCCCCGGGGCGGATGTCGTCGCCGGCGGCGGTGATGAAGATGTGCAGCAGCTCGGTCGAGCCGATGCCGTCGATGACCTTCAGCCCGATGCTGTCGCGCAGCCGCTCCCAGGTGGCCTGCGGGATGTGCTCGCCCGCCGAGACGGCGGCGCGCAGCCCGGCGAGCTTGCCCTCGAGGCCGTCCCGCAGGATCGCCTTGTAGGCGGTCGGGGCGGTGGCCAGCACGGTAACGTGCTCGCTGGCCACGAGGCCGGCGAGCTGCGCGGGGGTGGCCTGCTCCACGAGCAGCGCGCACGCGCCGGCCCGCAACGGGAAGACGAGGAGCATGCCGAGGCCGAAGGTGAAGGCGAGCGGCGCGCTGCAGGCCACGAGGTCGTCCGGCGTCAGCCGCAGGGCGTGGCGGTCGAACGTGTCGCCGATCGCCAGGATGTCCCGGTGGAAGTGCATGGTGATCTTCGGGACCCCGGTGCTGCCCGAGGTCGGGGCGAGCAGCGCCACGTCATCGGCCGCGGTGGCCACGTTGGTGAACTCACCGGACTTGGCGGCCGCCCGGGCGGTCAGGTCGTCGGGCGCGTCGCCGCCGTAGGCGATCACCGTCATGGACGGCAGCACCGTGTCCCTGACGGCGCAGGCGTCCTCGGTGAGCCGGTGGTCGACGAGGGCGACGGACGGCTGGGTGCGCTCGGCGATCGGCCCGAGCTCACGGGCGCGCAGCGCCGCCATCGTGGTCACCACGACGCCGCCGGCCTTGAGCACGCCGAGCCAGGCGGCGACCGTCCACGGGTTGTTCGGCGAGCGGAGCAGCACGCGCTGCCCGGGGACGAGGCCGAGGTCCTCGGTGAGCACCTGCGCGACCTGGTTCGCCCTGCTCCGCAGCTCGCCGTAGGTCCAGGTCGCGCCCTGCGCGGTGCGCAGCGCGGGCCGGCCCGCGCCGAGCGTCTCGGCGGGAACGTCGATGAGGACGGCGGCGGCGTTGAGCCGGTCCGGGTACGTGAGCTCCGGGGTGGTGAACTCGATCACCGGCCACAGCTCCGCCGGCGGCAGGTGATCGCGGGCGAAGGTGTCGACGTGCGCCGAGGGTGACAGGGGGGCGGCGGCAGGCGGCATCGGCGGAATCCTTGAGGTCGGGCGCCACGGTTCCGGTTCATTCCGGTTCGTCGGTGTATGTAGCTAAATGTGACACGCGCGTCATGAATGCTCTATATCGAATTTCGCACGACCGTCATGTACTGTCAATATCAGACCTGGATCGCCTGGTAAACGGCATGGAGGAGGCCCTCGATGGCGCCCGTCCCCGTCAACCCCGCCGCGCTGCCCGCGCCGAGCGGCTACTCGCACGGCACCCTCGCCGGGAACACGCTGTACCTGGGCGGCCAGACGGCGCTCGACGCGGACATGAAGATCGTCCCCGGGGGCATCGTCGAGCAGTTCCGGCAGGCGTTCGGCAACATGCTGACCACGCTGCGCGCGGCGGGCGGCGTGCCGGAGGACCTGGTGAGCGTGACGATCTACCTCACCGACATCCCGGACTACCAGGCGCACGGCAAGGAGATCGGCCGCGTCTGGCGGGAACTGGCCGGCCCGGTGTACCCGGCCATGGCCGGGATCGGCTGCACGGCGCTGTGGCAGCCGGAGGCGATGATCGAGATCCTCGGCGTGGCCGTCATCCCCGACGACCGGCTGGTTGCGGCAACGGGCCGGTCATAGGCGGCTGGTTGCGGCAACGGGCCGGTTAGGGGCAGGAGCCGACCGAGCGGGATCAGGAGCTAGGAGGGCGGCTGCTCGTCCAGGCGGCCGCGGCCGCGGCGGCTGCCTGCCCAGGCCTGCAGCCAGGCGTCGTGGAACCAGCGGCCGAACAGCTGGCTGCCGTAGACCACCCAGCCGACGCCGATCAGCCACGACTGGACGATGATCACCGTGCCCAGCGCCCCGTAGGTGACCGCGTTCGTGACGATGAGCGGCTGGAAGACCAGGGCGGAGAAGCCCCGCAGGCCAGCCAGGCACGCCACCGTGACCACCGCGCCCGGCAGCGCCGCCGGGTAGCTCACCCGGCCGCCGGTCAGGAAGCGGAGCCCCCACCAGAAGAAGGCGACGCCGAGCACGATCGCCACCAGCACCTGGAGCACCGTCTCGGCCGGCACGTGGCGGGCCGGAGTGCCTATCGAGGCCGCCGCGTAGATGTAGGCGATGAAGACGGCCAGCCACACCGTCTGGCGCCAGATCTTGTGCCACGGTCCGGCCGGAAGGCCCCAGACCTTTTCGAACCCCGCCTGCACGCTGGCCGCGAACGTCACCCCGAAGACGGCCACCAGCACCAGGCTGAAAGCGCTGGTCGTGCTCAGCACCCGGGCGGGGGCGGAGAAGAGCTGCACCACGGCGCGGGCCGAGGAGCCGGTCAGGCCCATGCCGTAGACCACCCAGGGGGCGAGGCCGTGGTGGGTGGCGGCGCCGGCGGCGGCGACGACCACGAGCAACGGGAACACGGTGAGCATGGCCAGGGCGGCGAAGCCCATGGCCCGCCCCATGAGCTCGAACTCCTTGCCGCTCCGGTGGAGGTCGGTGAACCGCAGGTCGTGCCAGACCCGGGCGGCACCGCGGAGCACCGCCCGGTACGGATCCTGGCTCATCCACCGCATCAGCGCAGGATTTCCACGTAGCCGTCCGTGCCGTGCACGCGGATCCGCTGGCCGTCCTGGATCAGCCGGGTCGCGTGCTCCACCCCCACGACGGCCGGCAGGCCGTACTCCCGCGCGATCACCGCGCCATGGGTCATCAGCCCGCCCACCTCCGTCACCAGGCCCGTGATCGCGACGAAGGCCGGCGTCCAGCTCGGGTCGGTGTAGGCGGTGACCAGGATGTCTCCTGCTTCGAGGTCGGCGCCGGCCATGTCCAGGATGACGCGCGCCCGTCCCTCGGCGGTCCCGGCGGAGACCGGCAGGCCGGTCAGCGCGCCGGCCGGGACGTCCTCGCGCCGGTACGCGCCTGCGATGGCCTCGCCATCGGAGGTGAGCACCCGCGGCGGCGTGAGCGCCTCGTACGACCTGAACGCCTCCCTGCGCTGGGCGATGAGCTGGTAGTCCACCTGGTTGGCGCGCACCACGTCGCGCAGTTCCTGGAGCCTCAGGTAGAAGATGTCTTCCTGGTCGCGGAGCACGCCGGCCCGCACGAGGCGCCCGGCATCCCGCAGCAGGGCCTGCTTCCAGGTGAAGTAGCGGCTGATCATGAAGTACTTCGGGTACTCCCGGTACCCGGCGAAGGTACGGATCCGGTCGATCATCCGCTTGACCTCCTCGGCCTTGGCCGCCCCGTCGGGCAATTCCCGCAACCGGGCCAGCACTTCCCGTTCTTTCTCCAAGGCGGTCCGCTGGCCTTCCGCGAACCGCCGCTGGCCGGCGCCTGGCGCGAAGTTCTTGATGTTGCCGAGGATCATGGGCACCAGCGTGGCGGGGCGTTCGCTCCACCGCGGCCGCGTGATGTCGATCTCGCCGACGCAGCGCATGCCGTACTTGCCGAGGTAAGCCTCGATGGCGGCGCGGGCCTCGTGCCCGCCCGGCAGCGCGGGCAGTTCGTCGAGGAAGTCCTCGTCGTCTCCCACCCGCTCAAGGAAGGCCACCACGTCCGGGTACGGGCGGAGCGCGTCCGCGACGTCGAGCAGCGCCAGCCCCATTTCCGACGTGACGTTACCGGGGACGGACTGGATGAGCGCGTCGACCGCGGTCTTCTCGCCCAGCCATTCCCGCAGCCGCTCGCCGAGCTGCCAGGTCGTCTGCATCGACGCCATGATCACCGGGTGGTTGCGCGGGTCGAACAGGATCCGCCTCAGCTCCTGGAAGTCCGCGAGGATGAAGTCGAGCAGCTCGGCCCCGGACTTCCCCTCGATGTCGCGCCGCAGGGCGGCGTTGGACGCCTGGCCCTGCTCGACCAGTTCGGCCGGGATGGCCGGATCGGTCTCGATCGGGTCGGGCTCGCGCCAGGCCGGCGGCCTGCCCGGGCTGTCGTCGGGGAGAACCGGGACGAAGTCGCCGCGATCGAGCACGGTCCGCAACGCGTCCCCGATCAGCGGATCGGACCTGCTCAGGGCCTCCAGGTAACCAGCGCGGAGCGCGGGCGTGCCCAGCATCTTCGTCACGTCGACAAAGAGCCGCCCGCCGGCCTCGGTCATGGGCGCCGGCGTGGTCAGCAGCCACACGGAGAGCCCCAGGGGCTTCATGGCGTCGGTCATCATCTGCTGATGGCCGACGGAGACGTAGACGTGGTTTCCCCCGTCGCTGGTCTCCGGGATCGGGAAGAGCGTGGTTACCGGGCGGCTCTGCACGACCTGGAACTCGTCGCCGGCCAGGCACCACTCGATGTCCTGCGGCTGGCCGAAGTGCGCCTCGATCCGCCTGCCCAGCCGCGCGAGCTCGAGGACCTGCCCGTCGGTGAGGGCCGGCCGCTCCTGGCGCGCTCGCCTGCCGGTGATCTCGCCGTCCCGCACCTGGTAGACGTCCGGGTTCACCAGGCCGGATACCAGGGCCTCGCCGAGGCCGGGGACGGCCTCGATGGAAATGACCTTCCGGTTGCCGGAGACCGGGTCAGCCGTGAACACAACGCCCGCCGCCTGCGGGAAGACCATGCGCTGCACGACCACGGCCATGTGCACCTGCCGGTGGCTGAAGCCGTTCCGCTGCCGGTAGGTCACCGCCCGCTCGGTGAACAGGGACGCCCAGCACCGGCTGACGTGCTCAAGGACCGCGTCCGGCCCGACGACGTTCAGGTACGAGTCTTGCTGGCCGGCGAAGGAGGCCGTCGGCAGGTCCTCCGCCGTCGCGCTTGACCGGACGGCCCAGGCGGCGGCCGGCTCGCCGTGCTTGGCGAGCGCGCTGGTGATCTCGGCCGCCAGGTCGTCCGGGACGGCGGCCCCCGCGATGGCCTGGCGGACGTCCGCGCTGAGCGCGCGGATCGCCTCCCGGTCGTCCGGGTCCAGCAGCGACAGCCGGCCGAGCAGTTCCTCGATCCCCGGCACCGTTGTCATGACCAGGCGGAAGGCGTCCGTCGTCACGCAGAAGCCGGCCGGCACGCGAACCCCGTCCAGCCGGGAGAGCTCACCCAGGTGCGCGCCCTTGCCGCCGGCGAGGGCGACCTGCGCCTGGCCGGCCTCGTCCAGTCCCAGCACGTAATTCTGCCGCATTCATGCAGGGTAGCGTCACCGCTTGGCGGCGCGGCGGGCCAGCGGGAGGGCGAACCACAGCGCGGCGCACATGACGCCGACGAGCGCCGTGATCAGTGCCCCGGGCAGCGTGCCCGCCACGTACCCGACGACAAGGAACACGGCGGTCAGGACCGCGCCGGCCACCGCGGTGAGGCCAAAGATGGCCATCACGTTGGAGAACCGCACCAGGGACTCCTTCATCCCCGTACGGAAGACCAGCCGGTGGAACGCGACCGGCCCGAGCAGCAAGACGGTCGCGACGGAGGCAAGCGTGATGCAGGCCACGTAGAGGTCTCGCTGTCCCTGGCTCAGCCCGCTGAACTTGACCGTGAAGGGAAGCGACAGCAGGAAACCGAACAGCACCTGCACGCCGAGCCCGACCACGCGCAGTTCCTGGACAAGTTCCCCGAAGTTGCGGTCGTCCCGCTGCGCCAGGGTCTCCCGCCGCGGGTCCTGGTGGGTGAGCTGGGATCGTGGCTCGTGCAGCTGATCGGGTTCCATGACCGGGGGCTACCCCGTCGGCGCCACGGTTACCTGTTATAACAGGACGTGTATCAAGAGTGGGTGTGACGATGACTGCCCCGCTGAGTCATTCCGAGCGCGCCGGCCAGGCTAGCTTCGACTTCGCCGTACTGAAGGCCGTCGAGGACCGCGTGCTGTGGCTGTCGACCGCGATCATCAACCACGCCAACCGGGTCCGCCCGAACCCGGCCGGCCTGAAGGTCGGCGGGCACCAGGCGTCGAGCGCGTCGATGGTCTCGATCATGACCTCGCTGTGGTTCCGGCACCTGCGGGCCGGTGACCGGGTCTCGGTGAAGCCGCACGCCTCCCCGGTGCTGCACGCGGTCAACTACCTGCTCGGCCAGCGCCGAACGGGCGCGGCGTGACTCCGTCCCGCTGCGTGAGCCGCCGCCGGTGCCGGCCGACCTGGGGCGCACCCCGGCGGGCACGGCGACCACGCAGTCGGCCCTCGGGCGGGCCCTGCTCGACGTCAACCGCGCGGCCCCGGAGGTGGGCGCGCGGATCGTGGCCGTCAGCCCGGACGTCAGCTCGAGCACCAACCTGGCCGGCTACCTGCTGCGGCGGCACGCACGCCCGGCCGTGACGATCTGCGCCATGGGGGCTCTTGTCCCGGAGGCGCTGGCCGCCGCGGAGCGGCTTGACGCGACCGGCTTCGGTACCGACGTCATCTGCGTCACCGGCCCTGACCTGCTGTTCCGGGCTCTGCAGGCGCGGCGGGGGCTGAGCGGCGCGCCGGAGGCGATCCTGGACAGCGTCTTCGCCGCCGGGCGCGCCGCGCCGATGGTCACGGTGCTTGACGGTCACCCGCGCACGCTGGCGTTCCTCGCAGGCGTCAACCAGGTGCCCGCCGCCCACCTCGGCGTGACCGCGTTCGGCCAGTCAGGCGACATCGACAGCACTTACCGGTACCACCACATCGACACCGACTCGGTGATCGGCGCGGCGCTCGACCTGGTGGACTAGGAGCCCGCCCGGCCGAGCGCGCTGAGCGCGTTCAGCGCGAGCTGCTCGTTGTCGTCGAGGTGGGAGAAGACGGCGTGCGCCGCGGCGTCCGGGTCACGCCGGCGGAAGACCGTGATCAGCTCCTCGTGCGCGCGGCGGCGGCGGGCGTGCTCGTCCGGGTCGGGGTCGAGGAGGCCGAACCCGATGCGCACGTAGCGCTCGGCGGCCCGCCACAGCGTGCTGAGCACCCGGGTATCCCAGGTGGTGGCGGCGGGCCCGAGGAGGGCGAGGTGGAACTCGTGATGGCTGTCGTAGATCGCGTCCATGCTCCGGTTCTCGCCGCCGAAGCCGGCCGCGGCGGCGGCCAGCCGGTCGAGCTCAGCCGCGGAGATCAGCAGGCAGGACCGGCGCGCGAGGTCGGGCTCGAGCAGCCGCCGCAGCCGGTAGATCGCCTGCAGGTCCTCCAGGGCGAGCGGGGCGACCGTGGCGCTGCGGCCGGGCTGGATCACCACGAGCCCGTCCGCCTCGAGGTTGCGCAGCGCCTCCCGCACCGGGATGAAGCTCACGTTGAGCAGGCCGGCGATTTCCCGCAGGGAAAAGCTCTGGCCCGGCGCCAGCGCACCGGAGAGGATCGACCGTCGCAGCTCCGCGGTCACCAGCTCGGTGACCGACCGGGACGCGATGGGCCGTACCGCCGGCGCCGACTGAGATGCCACCAGTTGCCTCGCTCTCGAACCGGGCCACAACAGACCCTAGACCTTGCTGTTATAACATATATCTGTTACCGTCCAGCGTGAAGCTGCCGCAGTAAGCCGTCGAAAGGATTCACCGGTGAAGGTCGCCGTTGTCAGCAGCCGGACGAGCCTGGTGGTCGGTGAGCAGCTGGTCGATGCCGAACAGGCAAGCGGCGGCGCCGTTCCCGCCGATCCGGCCGCGATGTTCACCGCCTGGCCGGCGCTGCTGCGCACCGCCGCGCGGCTTGAGCGGGAAGGACCGGGCGACGCGCCCGCGCTTGAGTACGGCGCGCTGGACCGGCCGGTCCCGGTGCCGGTGCAGGCATTCGGCATCGGTCTCAACTACGCCGACCACGCCGGCGAGTCGGCGATGGCGCTGCCGGACCGCCCGCTGGTGTTTCCCAAGTTCTCCACCTCGATCGCCGGGCCCAACGAGCCTGTCGCCACCAGCTCGGCCTCCCTGGACTGGGAGGCGGAGCTGGTGGTGGTGATCGGGACCGACTGCTACGAGGTCGCCGCGCAGGACGCGCTGTCGGTGATCGCCGGCTACACGGTCGGCCAGGACCTGAGCGACCGGGTCGTGCAGTTCGAGGGCGGCGCGAACGCGCAGTTCGGGCTCGGGAAGTCCGCCCCCGGCTTCGGCCCGGTCGGCCCCTGGGTGGTGTCGGCCGACGAGCTCGGCACGGCCGCGAAGCTTGACATCCGGTGCGACGTCGACGGCGTGACCAAGCAGTCGTCAAGCACCGAGCACCTGATCTTCGACGTGCCGGCCCTGGTGGCTTACCTCTCCTCCCGGGTGCGGCTCCGGGCCGGCGACCTCATCTTCACCGGCACTCCGGCCGGCGTCGGCTTCAGCCGCAACCCGCCGGAGTGGCTCCGCCCCGGCAGCCGCGTCGACACCACGATCTCCGGCATCGGCACCCTGACGACGCGGGTGACCGGCCGGTGACCGCCTCCCCCGCCACGGGCCGCTTGGTGCCCGCCGGCCGGCGGGTTACTCGCTGACCAGCCCGGTCGACGCCGCCGTGCTCGTGGGGCCGAGCAGGGGCTCGTCGGGCGAGCGGAGGTCGGCGGTAGGCAGCCCGCCCGGGTACAGCTTCCTGACCTTCTCCACCACGGAGATGGCGATCTCCACGTGCTGGCGGCGGCTGGCGGCGTAGAAGCCCTGCGCGTCCGCGCTTGTCTTCGGGCGAGCGTGCAGCGGCTTGTCGCTGACCGCGAGCAGCGTGGCCGTCGGCACCCGGTAACGGAACCCGTTCGCGGCCACTGTCGCGGACTCCATGTCGACGGCGAGGGCACGCGATACCCGCAGCCGGTCCTGCACCATGGCCAGCTGCAATTCCCAGTTCCTGTTGGCAGTGGTGAAGACGATGCCCATCCGGCTGGGCAGCCCGCGCGCGGTCAGCTCACTGAGCAGCAACGTGTTGAGCGTGTGGTTGGGGACGACGGGAACGCTCAACGGGAGCACCTCGTCGAGGATGTGGTCATCCCGCATGTACCCGGTCGCCAGGACCAGGTCGCCGATGGCCTGGTGGTTCCGCAGGCCGGCGCAGTGCCCGATCATCAGCACCAGGTCAGGACGGAGCACGGCGAGATGATCCATGATCGTCTTGGCGTTGGGCGGCCCGACGCCGATGTTCACCATGGTCAGGCCGGCGCGGCCGGGGAGCACGTGATGCCAGGCGGGCATCTGCCTGCCGTCGGTGTCGGGGCCGACGCTATCGGGCAGGGCAGCGCGGAATTCCTCCACGTGCCAGGCGTAGTTGGTCAGCAAGACGTAGCGCTGGAACATGTCGGCCTTGGTCCCGGTGTAGTGCCGCAGCCGGTCGATCGACAAGGCCATGCGCTCGGGCCCGAACAGGAACAGCTTCTTGCGCCGCAGGTCCCAGCGGGTCTCATCGACCGCCGGCCCGAGTTCCGGGTCATGCAGGTCGAGCGCCCGGCGACCAGGGCAGACCGAGATCCGGGCGCCTCTGGCGGCCAGCCGGCTCAGCTCCCGCTCCAGGTACCAGCGGATCGCCCCGGGCGCGGCGAACTCGCCTTCGAGCACGGGGTTGTCCACTGACCAGGGCCGCTCGACCGTCACCCGGGGGTAGCAGCCGGCCCTGTCCGCCGCCTCCATGGCCTCGTACAGCCGTGCGATCTCCGCTGCGTGCCGGCTCTCCGGGAGCAGCGAGAAATCAACCGTCACCGCCATGGGCTCATCCTTTCACGGGTATCCCGGACGTCGCTCAGTCCACGGCCGCGTCGCCGCGCAGGAACTCCACGTACCGGCTGGCCGAGGCCTCGAGAATCTCCCGGGCGCCGGCGCGCACCACCGGCTGCCACCAGCCGCCGTAGATGCGGTCGAAACGGTACGGGCGCACCGCGTCGACCACGCCGCGGACCGCCCGTTCCGGTAGCGGCAGCCGGTTCGGCGCGCTCCACACGAACGTGACCCGGTCCTCCCCCGGCGTCACGAAGATGGTGTCCCCGGCGAGCAGCACGCCCGCCCCGCCGGCGCCGTCCGCCCAGTGGGCGACCGCGCTGCCGGGGAAATGCCCGCCGCACTGGACCAGGGTGACGCCCGGGAGCACCTCGAGCTCACCTGACCAGGTGCGCACGGCCGGGTCGGGGCGGGTCAGCCAGTGCGCGTCGGCCTCGGGCAGCAGGATCTCGGCGCCGAACACGTGGCTGATGTCTACGATCGCGCCGTAGAAGTGCGGATGGCTGGCGGTAACCGCGCGCAGCCCGCCCACCTCCCTGACCTTGGCGACCGCCTCCTCATCGAGGAATCCGGGCGGGTCCCACAGCAGGTTGCCTTCGGGGGTCTGGATCAGCAGCCCCCGCTGGCCGATCGCCACCGGCGGGTCGGCGCCGATGCCGAGCAGCCCCGGCTCCACCTCACGAACGTCGCTGCGGTGGCCGGCGCCGGCCAGTTCCGCCGCGGTGGTCCACCGCTGCCCCGAGGCGGGCACCCACTGGCGCTCATCGGAGCAGATGACGCATCGCTGCGGCGGCGAATCCTGGTCGGGGTAGTGGTTGGCGCACGTGGCGCAGATCCATACCGGCATCGTCATCCTCCCGGGAGGCTTACCCGCGCATGCCCGCCGCTGCGCGGATCATCTCCTGTATAACAGCGCCCGGTAGTCGGGGCGCAGCGCGCGCACGGCCGGGTCGACCCGCGGGCCGGCCAGGAATTCCTCGAGCGTGCCCATAGCTCGCGATCGTATAGTTTCCGCATGTCGTCGGATATGCCGGCCCCGGACGGGGCGGTCAGCTCAGTGGCTGAAGCGATCGCCCGCATGGAGGCGATCGAGGCATCTCTTCCGGTCACGGACGGGCTGGCGTGTTTCAACCGCATGTACCTGGACGTGACGAAGCAGGTGAACAGCCAGCTGGGCGAGGGATTCTTCGCCGACCCCGCGTTCATGACTTACCTGGACGTGGCATTCGCCAACCTGTATTTCGCCGCGGCCGGGGCCGCGGGAAACCCGGCGGCGGTGCCGGCGGCCTGGCGGCCGCTGGCGGAGCAGCGTGCCACGGCGGGGATCGAGCCGGTCCAGTTCGCGCTGGCGGGGATGAACGCGCACATCAGTCACGACCTCCCGGTGGCGGTGGTCAGCACGTGCGCTGCCCTGGCCACCGCACCGGACGCCGGCTCGCATTTCGCTGACTACCAGAAGGTCGACCAGCTGCTGGACGCGGCCGAGCAGTCCGTCAGGCAGTCCTTCGAGACCGCCGCGGAGCTTGCCGTCGACCGCCACCTGTGGGCGGTGGAGAACCTGGTCGCCAACTGGACGATCAACACCGCCCGGGACCTGGCGTGGAACAACTGCCTGCTGCTGTGGGCGGTGCGGGACGACGCGGTCGCGCGCGGGATCTTCCTCGACACGCTGGCCGCCTCGACCGCGCTCACCAGCCGGATGCTGCTCGTGGTGGTCTAGGGCCGCCGGATGCGCCGGCCGCTGATGTGGACCGGGATGATCCGCACCCACACGTCGCGGGCACCGGACGCCCACGGCTCAAGGCTGGTGCAGTGCTCGAGCCTGCGTACCTCGTCCTCGCCCGCAACCTTGCGCGCGTGCCCCTGCACCAGGACACTCCAGCCTTCACGGCTTATCTCATCGATGCGGTCGACCTCGAAGCTGACCAGCCCGTTGCCCTGTGCTGCCAGCAGCGTGTCCGGCGCGGTGCGGAAGACGATGGTCTTCGCCGCCACGGCGTAGTTGACCGGCAGCATCACGATCCCATCGGCAGACATGAACCCCACGCGGCCCACGCTGGCGGACTCCAGCAGGCTCAAGCACTCCTCCGGGTCAAGTACCCGCAGTTTCCCGCCGCGGACTTGACCTGGCGAGTCATCAAGGCTGCCCTGGCCCCCCGCCGGGGCCGGTGTCCAGCTAGTCATCTGTCTCACCTCGCTCGTCGAAAGAATGCTCACCTCTTAGCCTGGCCCGCGGCGCTTGCGGGCACAGCGGCCCAAGGTCCCGTCCGACCGGGCCAGCTTGCGGGGCGAAAGTCCCTGCGCACCCGGGACCGGACCCGACCGAGCCGGCCAGTAACCGACACAGCCAAAAGCGGCCCCCGGTTCCCCGGACGGAGACCGGGGGCCGCGCCGGTACCGCCCCGAGCGCCCGCCGCAGCGGCGCAGGCGGGCAGGTGCGGTAGACAGGAACAACCTGCCTACCGCA
>DASWAE010000188.1:0-31167 GCA_036391275.1 Trebonia sp. | reverse complement strand
CACCGGGCTGCCAGGCGTTGTACATGGCCAGCAGCAGGTGCGCGTGCTGGATCCGGCTGATGTCCTGCCCGGTCAGCGCGGACAGGTCGCTGTAGCCGAGCGCGGCCGCCGCCACGGTGGCCGAGGTGCAGGCGATGCCGTATGAGCCGGAGGAACTCGGTGTCGCCGGTGGCGAGCGCGTGATGGTAGGCCGGGCGGGTGATGAAGTCGTAGGACAGGTCCGCCCCGGTCTCCGATGAGGACTTGATGTCGTCGATGGTGAGGTTGAGCTCCTGGAAGGTGAAGCCGCCCATTTTGCGCACCATGCTGCCGATGAGCTGGTTAGCGGCCTCTGAGAGCGGGTGACCCTCGGACCAGGCCGGCTGGTCTGCGATCCCCTTCTCGACGCCCAGGAAGCCGTTGGCATCCAGTCGCAGGCCGCCGGAGCCGAGTTCACCGAGTGAGTGCAGGGCGTCACCGGTAACCAGGCGGATGCCTGCGAAGGACGGGTCGAGCCAGTTGATCGACGGCTGCCCGTCCTTGAAGTAGTGCAGGTACACCCAGCGCCGCTTCTTCCCGTCAGTGCCGGTCACCGGCCGGGTGGCGCTCCAGTTCGTCTCTTTGACGCCAGGTTCGTAGAAGATGACCCGCTGGAGCCGGCCGACGATGTACCCGGCCTTCTCCAGGCGGTTCTCGGCCTCGACGGTCAGGTTGACCGAGTCCCTGCCCGCCGGGACCTCGGGAAGAAGGTGCCAGTCCTCCGCCTGGATCTCCACCATGTGGTAAATGCCGGGATAATCGCGCACGTTCATCTCGGCGAGCCGGAAGTCCGGTCCTTTGCCGGTATGGCCGGGCACGATGTCGTCGATGACCGTCCCGCCGTGGTGATGAGCGACAGCGGGTAGGCGGTGAACCACACCGAGGCGGTGCGGACCGCGGCCCGCGGGCGCGGGGTGCTGAACGGGTTCCGCCACATCACGCTGCTGCCGGAATAGTTCCGGGCCGTGTTCCGGGCCGCCCGCAGCATCGAGTGGCGGCGCATCCACTCGACATACTTGCGGTTCTCCGCCGTGGCCGGGCCCATCCGCGCGATATCGGCCGCCGTGACCTGCGGCCGCGTGCGGCGGCGGCGAAACGACCGGGGCCGCGCCGGGTAGAACTGCTCGTCGAAGCTGATCTGGCTCGGGCGAAGCCTCCTGTCGCGCATGGCGTTCCGGCTCCCTTCACCGCGGCGCAAAACCAGGCAGCCTGACAGCTCGCAGAGCGGTCAGCCCGGAGCCGTGGCAGGATCATCGTCTACCCGGTAAGTACCTGGCTCACACGGCACGAGGTCTCAGCGGGCGTTGTCAGCGGGTGGCGGCGGCCAGGTCGATGCCGAGGCAGACCAGCGTCGCGCCGAGTGCTCGTTCCATCCGGCGGCGGATGGTGGCGCGGGACAGCCAGTTCCCGGCCCGGGAGGCGAGCAGCACGATCATGGCGCAGTACGGCGCGTCGATGACCAGGACCTGGATGGCGGCGAGCGCGGCGGCCGTGCCGAAGACGGGCCCGTGACGGGGCAGGAACTGCGGGAAGAACGTGAACGCGAACACCGCTGCCTTCGGGTTGGCGGCGATGGTGACCAGCGAGGCGCGGAACGAGGCCGCCGGCGTGCGCCCGGCCGGCAGCCGCAGCCGCAGCGCCTCACCGAATTCCCCCTCCTCCCGCCGCGCGCTGCGCCACGCGGACACGCCCAGGTAGACCAGGACCGCCGCGCCGGCGATATGCATGGCGGCGAACAGGACCGCGTTGGCGCGCAGCAGCGCGGTCAGCCCGGCGCCCGCCGCCAGCGCCCAGCAGAACACCCCGATCTCGTTGCCGGCCACCGCGGCGAGCCCGGCCTTCCTGCCGTCCCTGACGGTTCGGTGCAGGAACAGCGCCGTCGACGGCCCGGGCAGCGCGGCCACCGCCACGCAGGCGACCAGGAACGCGGGCAGGATGGAAAGGATGTATCCCATTACGGCATGCTAATGAACCCGGGTGCCGGGCAGTACTCGCGCCTGGCGCCGGGGGAGCGGAAAGCTGGTCACCGGGCCGGGCGGCGCCGGCGCCCGCGGGCTCCGAGGAGGACAAAGGCGGACAGGAAGACCACGACGCCGATGATGAGCAGGTAGAGCAGGCCCTTCACCACCGCGCCGATGATGCCCAGGGCCACCGCGACGAGGATGAGGAGCAGGAAGAAGACCATCGCGATCGCCTCCTACCGGCGCGCCAGCCGGCGCTGGCCGGTCACGCCCAGCTGATACGGGATGCCGTAGTACTCGAACAGGCCCGGCTCGTCGGTGGCCGCGAGCTCGCCGTCGGTGTCTATCGAGAACGCACCCGTGACCTGCTTCTTCGAATGGGCCACGCGGAGCCTGTCGGGGGCCACGGTCGCCCCCTCCAGGGGCACGAACGCCAGCCGGTGCCGCCCGATCATGCCCACCCTGACCGAGGCGAACGCTGGCTTGTCGGTGCCGGTGTCCACGTAGACGGCCTCAAGCAGGCCGATCTTGTGACCCTCTTGATCCACCACGTCGTGGTTGCGCCAGTCACGGATGTTCTCCGCCTCGAACATGCGCGTCACCTGCCCTTCGTACCTTCGCGGAAAGGGTCAGCTGCCCAGCGGCGCTCGCGGAAAACACCTGGCAGCAACGCAAAAACGCCGGGCCGGAACCCAGAAACAGCCTCGGGGAGCCGCCCGTCACGTCACCTTGGAGTGGTAAGGGCCGTGAGTGGCCTGCTCGATCGCGCGGAGGTAGCCGGCCCGGCCGTAGGCGGGCCCGCCGTCGGCGGCCTTGGTCAGCAGGCCGCGGACCTGCGCGACCGACGTGAAGCCCATGCGGTCCATCCAGGCCTGCAGGCCGTCGAGTAGCACCCGGGCGTAGCCAGGCCCGTGCCGCAGCAGGGCAGAGGTGGACATGACCACGTCCGCGCCTGCCAGCAGGTAGGCGGCGACGTCGTCGGCCGTCTCCACGCCCGTCGTCGCGGCGAGCGAGCAGCGCACCACCCCGCGCAGCCGGCTGATCCAGGCGCGGGGCAGCGCACCCTCCGCGGGGACGGACAACCGGAAGCCGGTGCTGACGGTGAACGTCTCCGGGTCGATGTCGTTCTGCAGGAACCGGCTGAAGAGGACCAGGCCGTCCGCGCCCGCGCGGTCGAGCACCATCGCCATCTCACCGATCGAGCTGAAATACGGCGAGAGCTTGACGGCGACCGGGATGGATACTGCCGCCTTGACCGTGGTGAGGACCTCGGTGTACCGGCGCTCGGCGTCCCGCGCCGGGATCAGCGAGTCGCCGGGCAGGTAATAGATGTTCAGTTCGATCGCGGACGCGCCTGCCTGCTCGATCGCGAACGCGGAGTCCGTCCAGTCGCCCGGGGAGACGCCGTTCAGCGAAGCGATCACCGGGATGCCCGTTGCCTCGACCGCCCGTGAGATCAAGCTGAGGTACCGGCCAGGCCCGTCCTCCGCAACGGAAGGCAGGTAGCTCAGCGCCTCGAAGTTGCTGTCCGCGTGGGCTTCGGCGAGCAGGAAGTCTTGTTCCGCCTCGTTCCGCAGCTGTTCCTCGAACAGCGACGGGAGCACGACCGCACCGACCCCAGCCGATGCCAGCCGGCGGATACCGTCGAGGGTGCCGGTTAGCGGCCCGGCCGAGGCGACCAGCGGGCTGCGCAAAGACAGGCCCAGATACTGAGTGCGCAAGTCCATGACGTCACGTCCTTCCAATGTCCGGTAAATGCGCCGCCGTACGCTGCTGCAGGTACTCGTGAATGGCGACCGCGGCTTTGCGGCCCGCGCCCATGGCCAGGATCACCGTCGCCGCTCCGGTCACGATGTCACCGCCGGCGAACACGCCCTCGCGGCTCGTGGCGCCCGTCTTCGGGTCGGTGACGATGCAGCCGTGGCGGTCGACTTCGAGGCCGTGGGTCGTCCGCGGGACGAGCGGGTTCGGGTTGGTGCCGAGCGCGATGATGACGATGTCGGCTTCCATCGTGAACTCAGAACCAGGCACCGGAACGGGGCGCCGGCGCCCCGATTCGTCCGGCTCGCCAAGCTCGGTGCGGACGCACTCGATGCCGCGCACCCAGCCGTTCTCGTCGCCGAGGAAGCGCTTGGGAAGGGTAAGCCAGTCGAAGATCACGCCTTCGTCGCGCGCCCGCTCGTAGTCCTCCGCCCGCGCGCCCTTCTCCACCTCGGAGCGGCGGTACACGATGTGCGCCTCCTCCGCGCCAAGGCGGATCGAACAGCGCACGGCGTCCATCGCGGTGTCGCCGGCGCCGATGACGGCCGCCCGCCCCGGCCGCCGGACAGGTGTGTCGTATTCCGGGAACGAGTACGCGTGCATCAGGTTGACGCGCGTCAGGAACTCGTTGGCCGAGTAGATGCCCTTGAGGTTTTCGCCGGGAATGTTCATGAAGACCGGCGAGCCCGCGCCGGTGCCGACGAAGACCGCCGAGTAGCCCAGCTCGTCGATGAGCTGGTCGATGGTGACCGTCTTGCCGATGATCACGTCCCGCACGAACTCCACGCCGAGCGCCTTGAGATGCTCGATGTCCTCATCGACGATCTCCTTCGGCATCCGGTACTGGGGGATCCCGTAGCGCAGCACGCCGCCGAACGCGTGCAGCGCCTCGAAGATCGTCACCGGGTAGCCGAGTTGCGCGAGGTCGCTGGCCACGGTGAGGCCGGACGGGCCGGAGCCGACGATCGCGACCTTCTGGTCGCGCCATACCTCGCTCGCGGCGGCTTCGCCGCCGCCGTGCGCGCGCTCCCAGTCGGCGACGTAACGCTCCAGCCGGCCGATGCCGACCGGATCCTGATGGGTGGCAAGCACGCAGCGCGACTCGCACTGGTGCTCGACCGGGCAGACGCGGCCGCAGATCGCCGGCAGCAGGTTACGGCGACGGATCGCGGCGGCGGCGCCCGCGAAGTCCCCCAGCGCGACGTGACGCACGAAGTCGCGGATCGGCACGTTGACAGGGCAACCCTGCTCGCACACCGGATCCTGGCAGCTGAGGCAGCGGCGCGCCTCGGCTATGGCGCGCTCCACGGTATAGCCCTCGGCGACCTCGTCCCAGCTCCGGCGGCGCTCCTCCGGGTCCCGGCACGGCATCTCGGTCTTGTGCGGATACACGATGGGCATGGCGCTTACCTCCCAAGTCCCGCCAGGCTGCAGGCCAGTTTCTCCTGCTCGACGTAGGTCGTCAGGCGGTCGTCCGCCTCGTCGAAGTCCACCTGGTGCGCGTCGAAGAACGGGCCGTCCACACAGGCGAAGAGCGACTTGCCGCCGACGCTCACCCGGCAGCCGCCGCACATGCCCGTCCCGTCCACCATCAGCGGGTCGAGAGAGACCATGGCGGGCAGGCGGCGGCGCCGCGCCGCGCTCGCGACGGCGCGCATCATCGGCATCGGCCCCACGGCGAAGCAGTGCGTGAACCCGGCGCCCGCGTCTAGCAGCTCCTCGAGGCGGCCGGTGACGAAGCCGCGGTACCCGAGAGAGCCGTCGTTCGTGCACACGTGCAGCTCGTCGCTCTGCGACCCCAGCAGATCGGCGAGGATCACCAGGTCACGGGTCCGGGCGCCGATGATGGACGTGACCCGCACGCCGCGCGAGCGGAGCTCACGGGCCAGCGGGAACACCGCGCCCGCCCCGAAACCGCCGCCGATCAGCACCGTGTGGCCCGCGGCGGGGAGCGGCACCTCCTGGCCGAGCGGGCCCGCGAAGTCGAGGAACTCCTCGCCGGGCTGCAGCGCGCAGGCGAGCGCGCTGGTTCGCCCCGCCACCTGGATGACGATCGTGATCGTGCCGGCGGCCCGGCTGAAGTCGGTGATGCTGATGGGGATCCGCTCGCCGGTCTCGGTGACCCGCAGGATGACGAACTGGCCGGGCGCCGCGTTGCGCGCGACAAGCGGCGCGTGCACGACGAACAGCTTGGTGACGTCAGTCAGGTCGCGCTTCTCGATGATTCGTGCAGTCGTGTCCATGGTCACTCCACTCACAGCAGGGGGTGCTTGTCCCTTGCCTTGAGCCGCTGCCAGCGGCGCTCCGCCTCGGCCTCGATCGACGCGAGCGTCGCCGCGTTCTCGGGCTTGCAGAGATGCCTCGTCTTGCCCATCAGCCGCAGCCAGTCGCCCACGGGCACGCGCCGGCCGATCGGCTCAGGGTCGTACGTGATCCGCGTGATGCCGCGCTCGATCTCGTACAGCGGGAAGAAGCAGGAGTCGACCGCGGCCTGGATGACCTCGACGCCGACACGGTCCTCGGTCTTCCAGTTCAGCGGGCAGGAGATCAGCACCTTGCCGTAGACCGCGCCCTCGTGGTTCGCGTACCACTGCGCCTTGGCGGCCTTGGCCACGAGGTCGTCGGGGTAGCCCTCGACGCCGGTGAAGACGTACGGCATGTTGGTCGCCGCCATGATCTGCGGGGTGTCCTTGTGGTGGAACGCCTTGCCCAGCTCGGCGGTCCCCACGTGGCTGGTGGACGTCATGTGGCCGAGCGGTGTCGAGTAGCTGAGCTGGCTGCCCGTGTTCATGTAGCCCTGGTTGTCGTACTCGACGATGATCATCTTGTGGTTGCGGAGCGCCGCCCCGATCGCGGGTCCCATGCCGATGTCCATGCCGCCGTCACCGGTGACCATCACGAACGTGATGTCCTCGCCCGCGGGCAGCTCGCCGCGGCGCACGCGCTCTTGGAACATCTCGACGAGCCCGCTCAGCGTGGCGGCGCCGTTCTGGAAGAGGTTGTGCACGTACGTGACCCGGTGCGCGGTGTAGGGGTAGCCGGTGGAGACGACCATCGCGCAGCCGGTCTGGTAGAGCACCACGACGTCGCCCTCAATGCCGCGCAGGAACTGATCGAGGGCCGGGAAGATGCCGCAGCCGGGGCATGCCCCGTGGCCGGGCACGACCCGCTTCGGCTTCGTGGCGAGTTCCCAGTAGGGCGGCGCCTCGACCTTGAGCCGGCCGTCCGGGCCCGGCTCCACCTTGAGCAGCCCGCTCGTCATCTCCTCGCGGGTGAGCGGCGGCGTGCCGCGGCGAGCCCCCGGCTTCGCGGGGTCGCCTGGCTCCACGCCGTAGTAGTCGAACGGGACCTCGACCGCGCCGCGCCCGGCCGTCTCCAGCGCGAGCCGGAAGAACGCCTCGGCGTCCTCGGCGTAGAAGTCGCGGCCGCCGAGTCCGTAGACGCGGCTCACGCACAGGGTGTGGTTGTCCGGGTCTTCCTGCAGCGCGGACTTGACCTCGTGGGTGAGGTTGCCGCCGTGCGCGCCGTAGGAGCCGGACCGCTCGCCGATCACGACCGCCCGCACGCCGCGCAGCGCCTCGCGGATCGCGCGCGCCGGGAACGGGCGGATCACGTTGGGGCTGATGACGCCGGCCCGGACACCCTCCGCGCGCAGCCGGTCGGCGACGTCCTTCGCGGTCTCCGCGGCCGAGTTGAGCAGGAAGACCGCGACCTCGGCGTCATCCATGCGGTAGAGGTCGACCGGGTCATACCGCCGGCCGCTCAGCGTCTCGTACTCGGAGACGACCTCGGGGAGCGCGGCCGCCGCGGCGTCCATCGCCAGCTTCAGCTGGTACTTGTTGTTGATCAGGTCGGGATCGTTCATGTACGGCCCGATCGTCACCGGGTGCCGCGGGTCGAGTGCCGTCACCACCTCCGGCACCGGGCCGAGCCAGTCCTGCACGACGGCGTCATCCGCGAAGGTCGAGACGCGGCGCTTCTGGTGGCTGGTGAAGAAGCCGTCGAAGGCCACGATCGCGGGCAGCCGCACGTCGGCGCGCTCGGCGACCCGCATCGCGATGAGGTTCAGGTCGTAGACAGCCTGCGGGTCGCGGGCCATGAAGATCAGCCAGCCCGTGTTCAGCGCGTAGTAGACGTCCGAGTGATCGCCGCGGATGTCGAGCGGTCCGCTGACGGCCCGGGTCGCGAGGTCGAGCAGCATCGGGTAGCGCGTCCCCGCCTGGACGGGCATCTCCTCGAGCGAGTACAGCAGCCCCTGGGCGCTCGTCGCGTTGAACACACGGCCGCCGCCGGTCGTGGCGCCGTAACAGACGCCGGCTGCGCCGTGCTCGCCATCGGCCGGCACCATCACGATGCCATGCTCACCGGCGGCCTTCATCTCGTCGAGCAGCTCGGCGATCTCAGTCGAGGGCGTGATCGGGTAGTAGCCCATCAGGTGGAAGTTGACCTGCTTCGCGGAAAGCGCGGCCATCTCGTTGCCGGTGCGGAACCCGGTAACCTGTGCGGCGCGGACGGCCCGCGGCGCGGACGGCGCGATGGTCATCGGGCGGCCCCCCTTTCCGGCTCGAGCCACGGGAAGAGCGGGACACGATGCTCCTCGGCCCAGCCGTCCTCCTCGCGGAGCTCGGTCAGCGAGCCGGTCGGGCACGCGTCAACGCACTTCAGGCAGCCCTTGCAGTAGTGGTAGTCAATGCCGAGCAGCCGCACGGCGGGCTCCCCCGCACCGCCGGAGGACCACACGAAGCAGAGATCGGGGCAGACGATGTCGCAGATCCCGCAGTGCGCGCACGAGTCGGCGTCGTACGCGGGCAGGAAGCCTTGCCGCGACGTGGTGTGGTCCTTGAGGATGCTGCTGCCTGGGTCGAGGATGACGCCGCCGGCCGGCGCGTCAAGGTACCCGAACGCGGGCGCCGCCCGCTGCACGGGCCGGCCGGGGTCGCCGGGCACGGCGGGCCAGGTCTGCCGCCGCAGCTCGCGGTAGCCGCGGTCGAACGTGCGGAGGTTCGCCTCGACGAGGTGGGCGTAGCGGGCGGTGAACGTTCCCCTGATGGTCTCTTTCAGCGCGTCGGCGTCGAGGAACGGGCAGGTGCGGGCCACGGCGCCGAGCATCGCGGTGTTCACCCGCGTCTTCTCCTCAAGCGCGATGCCGAGCGCGTCGAGCACTGCCACCGTGCCGGAGCGGAGGCCGACTGCCTCCCGGATCTCGGCAGGGTCCTTACGGGTGTTCACGATCAGCGTGCCGCTCGGGCTCAGGCCCGCGGCCACGTCGAACGAGCGGGCCAGCGCCTCGTGGAAGACCGCTACCACCTGCGGCCGCTCGATCGGGCTGCTCGTGCGCAGCTCCTGGTCGCCTGGGCAGAAGCGCACGAACGACTTGACCGGGGTGCCCTTCTTCTCCGAGCCGTACGAGGAGAAATGGGCGCCGTTCAGCCCCTGCCGCAGCACGCCGGCTTCGGCGAGGATCTTCCCGGCAAGATGAGCGCCAAGGCCGCCGATCGACTCGAAGCGAATGCCGAAGAAGCCGTCATCACCTGCGCCTGGAAGTATCTTCTCCCCGGTGCCCGCCGAACTGGCCGCTGCCAATGCTGACATCGCGCCCTCCCAACCCCGAACAGGGGCCAGCCCTTTCTCAGGACTGCCCCTCACTTCCAGGTAACTTCACGGTGCGCCGCGTTGATAATGCCGTCCTAGGGGCGAAAGGCAGCCTGTCAGCTGCCAGAGGTCCCAAGGAACGCGCATGGCCGCCGAAACCCTGCCACCGGCATTGAACTGGTATTTTTCCCTTTCGGGTGCCGTTATCTGCGTTACCTGCTGCGGGCGGCCTGCCGTTGGGTGAACCGCGTCATGTACTGCTGCGGCTCCCCGGTGAGGAAGGCCAGTCCGAACTGCGTGATGCTGTCCTGGATCGCCCGTGCGGGGGTCACGTCGGTCCACTCGTTGAGCAGGCGCTTTTGCCGGCGGACGGCCTGCGGGCCCAGGGCTGCCATCCGGGCCGCCAGTCGCGCGATGCGCGCGTCTAGTTCGTCGTCGGGAACCACGTCATGGACCAGCCCCCAGCTCGCCGCCGTGCCGGCGTCGATCGTCTCGCCGGTCAGCAGCAGCCACGCGGCTCGTGAAGCGCCGATCATGGCCGGGATAAGGGCGGCGTGGATCACCGACGGGATGCCCACGGCGACCTCGGGCATGCCGAACGTGGCTCCGGCGCCCGCGACGCGCAGGTCGCAAGAGACCGCTACCTCCAGCCCGGCGCCCAGGCACCAGCCGGAAAGGCGGGCGATAACCGGCGCCGGGCATTCCCTGACCGCTTCGCACAGTGCGGCCAGCCTGCTGATGAAGGCCTCGGCGGCGGCCTGATCGAGTCCTGCCATCTCGTTGATGTCCGCGCCACCGATGAATGCCTTGTTACCGGCACCGCGGAGCACGACGACCCCGCAATTGTCCTCGCGGGATAGCCTCCGGAACTCGGTGGTCAGCTCTTCAGTAGCCGCGCTGCCGAGGATGTTCACCGACTTCGCGTTCACGAGCTCGACCGTGACCACGCCGTCAGCCCGGTGGCAGCGGACAAATCGCTGGGCGGGGACAGTCATGTGCTCCTCCTCGGGGTTTGCTCTCGCACCAGCGCGGAGTCCATGTGGTACTTGTTGGAACGAGCAACGGAGCGCGCCTCAAGGAGGCGGCGCTCGCGATGTACCCGCATAAGGGAGTATCCGGTGCGATTCGCGTTCAAGACTGCCAATCAGAGCACTACCTGGCCCGACGTGCTCGAGGTGTGGCGGGCCGCGGACCAGATCGAGATCTTCGAGTCGGGCTGGAACTTCGACCACTTCTACCCGATAGACGGCAACGCCGGCGGCCCCTGCCTCGAAGGCTGGACGATGCTGGCTGCCCTGGCCCAGGCCACCTCCCGCCTGCGCATGGGCACCATGGTCACCGGGATCCACTACCGCCACCCGGCGGTGCTAGCCAACATGATCGCCACCTTGGACATCATCTCGTCGGGGCGGCTCGAGGTGGGTATCGGCGCCGGATGGAACGAGGAGGAATCCGGTGCGTACGGCATCGAACTTGGCACCGCGCGCGAGCGCAGCGACCGGTTCGAAGAAGCGTGCGAGGTGCTGGTCGGCCTGCTGTCAGAGCCGGCCTTCTCCCTCCAGGGGCGTTACTACCAGCTCACTGACGCCATGAACGAGCCGAAGGGCCCGCAACGTCCGCATCCGCCGGTCTGCATCGGTGGCGGAGGGGAGAAGCGGACGCTGCGCACAGCGGCGCGCTTCGCCCAGCACTGGAACTTCGCCGGCGGCACCCCGGAGGCGTTCGCACGTAAGCGGGACGTCCTGTACGCGCACTGCGCCGACATTGGCCGCGACCCGGGCGAGATCACGCTGTCGTCGCACGTGAAGTTCGACCCGGCCGCGGGCGCCTCGGCCACGGCCGAGGAGGCCGCTGCCCTGGGCGAAATGGGGCTGGACCTCGCCATCGTGTACCTGCGGCCGCCACTCACTCCGGCTGTGCTCGATCCCCTGGCCGCGGCGTTCGCGCAGATCGGCTGACCGGCGCCGAACCTAACGGTAACGGAAGCCGTCAAGGAAGCGGCGGAAGACGCCGCCTTCCCTGGTCAGCGGGGGAGCTGGCGGCGGCTCCCCGGTGCGCTGGCGGGCAATCGGCTGGTCGTAGTCTGTCCTGGCGATGGCGTCGACGACCTGAGCCTCGTCGAAATCCTCGGAGCCCTCGATCTGCGGCACGAAGCCGACGAGCATACCGTCCCGCATGACCTGGGCTTCCAGTCCCGCGGTGCCGTCGTTGTCCCACTCGGCCTCGCGGCCGCCGGACAGCGTGACGCGAACACCGAAGTCGGTTGTGCCGCGGAACAGGTGCGCGTTGACGCCACGGTCGCGGAGGGCGTCAACCACCCGCCGGGCCTTGAACTCCTCCATCTCATAGATGCTAGTGCGTATGAGGTTCTTTACTGGTGATGGAACGGAGACTGCCACCGCGATGATGACCCCGGTGGCCGTACCGCGAGCGGAGACGCCGGACTTGGCCGCGCCAGCGGCGGCGCTCCTGCACGGACGCCAGGAAGGACGAGACGGCGATGACGAACCCGAGAACCAGGCCGATGACCGAGATCAGTCCCAGCGTCGAGTCCGTGACCTGGCCAGGGAAGACGCTGGCGTACTTCTGCGCGAAGCTCAGCGCCCCGCTGACCGTCGTCGTGCAACAACAGCTCATATTCCGCAGCCGCGAGCAGGTGGCGCGGTTCTTCGCGGGTACGGACCTGCTGGCACCCGGGCTCGTGTGGGTGGGGAATGGCGGCCGGAACCTGGCAGCGCGGGCGAAACAGCCAGGTCGTCCCAGTGGGGCGGGGTGGGCCGCAAGCGCTGAAGAGGAATCTCGTTGAGCGCTTCACGACCCTCTGCGAAGATGTGGCCGGTGGGATGGGAGGCACTCGAGCAGTGGGGCGACGACGTCGTTCGCGGCGAGCCGCTGACTGGCGGAGCTGGCGTCAACGAGGTGTGCAGCGTGCGCGTCAACGGGCACCTCGCGGTCGGTCGTCTCGGCCAGCGCAGCGACGCTGATCTCGCATGGGAGACTGACCTGTTGCGGCACCTCCACCGTGCGGGGATGCCGGTGCCGGTGCCGGTCCCGGCCACGGACGGCCGGCATTTCGTCGACGGCCTGGTGGTGCTGACCTACGTGGAGGGCGGACCGCCCCAGACCGAAGCCGACTGGCGTCGCGTCGCCGGCACGCTCCGCCAGCTGCACCGGCTGACCCAGGGCTGGCCGCAGCGCCCGGGCTGGCGATCGTCGGCCGACCTCCTGCATGCCGAAACCGGGACCAGGGTCAACCTCGGCGCCATGCCGCCCGACGGCGTGGCCCGGTACCGGCCAGTTCGCCGTCACCCGGCTCGCCGAGGTCCGGACGATCTGAGCTTGATCAGCACGTCCTGCCCCCCGTATCGTGCGTCTTCGCGGTGCGTCCAGGTCCGGCGCAGCGGGGATACTCAAGGGGGCCGAGGATGGCGACGTACCTGCTGGTACAGCCGGCGTGGCTGGGCGGATGGTGCTGGGACAAGGTCGCCAGGCGATTGCGCGCCGACGGTCATGACGTGTACGCGCCCACGTTGACAGGCCTTGGTGAGCGCGCCCACCTCGCGACCTCAGATGTGGGCCTGGCCACGCACATCGACGATATCGTCTCGGTGGCCGAGTTCCAGGATCTAGACGACGTGATCCTGGTCGGGACCAGTTCGGGCGGGACCGTCATCACCGGCGTGGCCAATCGCATCCCCGGGCGGATCGCGTCGCTGGTCTATCTCGACGCCTTCGTGCCGTCCGCCGGTCAGTGCACATTCGACCTGCTCCCGCCCGAGCGCCGCGGCATCCTGGAGGGGCTGATCGAGACAGAAGGCGCCGGCTGGCTGCTGCCGCGCTTCGCTCCTGCGCCATGGCCCGTTATCGTCCGCGACATCTGGCGGGTAACCGACCCCGCCGATACCGGCTGGATGCTGCCCCGGCTGCGCCCCACGCCGGCTCGCCACTTCACCGAGCCGGTCCCGCCTCGCGGCACCGGGCCCGACGGCATCGACCGGATCTACATCCGCTGCCTGCAGAGCGCGCCGGCCCCGCAGTTCGACGCGGCGGCCGAGGCCGCGAGGTCAGACCCGGCCTGGAGGTCCGTCGCGATCGACGCCCCGCATCTTCCGTACGTGACCCACCCGGACACGGTCGTAACGGCCCTCACCGACGTGATCAGACACTAACCGGGGCCCTTGCTGTCGGACCGCCCGGCATGACGCTAACGGGGCCAGCAGCCAGAGCGCGTCCATCGGCAGGGCCTTGATCCGGCTACCGTAGGAGAGGGTCTGCTGGCCGGTATAGAGGACGTATCCGGCAACGAACTTGTCGCCGAGGTGGCCCGCAAGGTTCCGGAGGCCGGCGAGGTCTCCGGTCCTGACGGTCGCGCCCGCCTTGACCTCGACCGCTACAACCCGGCCGTCCGGGGTCTCGATGACGGCGTCGACCTCTACCTTGTCCTTGGTCCGGTAGTGGTGGAGGCGGGCGCGTTCCCCGGCCCAGGTCAGTTGCCGTGCCAGCTCCATGACGACGAAGTTCTCCAGGACCGGCCCGGCGGCACCGCCCGGTTCGTCGAGGCGCGCGGCGTCCTGGCCGATGAGGTGGCAGGCGATTCCCGTGTCGGTGAAGGCCAGCTTCGGGGTGCCGACGGCCCTGACCGTCTGCCCGCTCGACCAGGCGGGGACGGTCTTGATGAGGAACACCGTGGCGAGCAGCTCCAGGTAGCGCACCAGCGTTGTCCGCGGGATGCCCGCCTGCCCGGCGAGGGTGCCCGGGACGAGCAAGCCGCTTACCCGCCCCGCCAGGAGCGACAGCAGCCTGAACATGTCCCCCTGCCGCTCGATGCTGCTCAACTCAAGAACGTCGCGCTCGATGAGCGTGGACAGATAGGAAGCGAAGAAGGCCGCCCGGCGCTTGGGGGTGCGGCGCACTGCTTCGGGGAACCCGCCGGCGACGGCCAGTTCCAGATAATCACGCTTGCGCATCCGCGACGAGTGCTCGATGCTGGCGCCGTGCCGGAATGCCGCGTCGATGAACGCGTCGCTGCCGCCATTCATCTCCCCCTGCGAGAACGGCCACAGCTCGATGACCTCCATGCGGCCGGGCAGTGCGTCGGGGAGGCTCCGCCGGGCGAGGACCCGCGAGGAGCCGGTCAGCAGGAACCGCCCTGGCCGCGGGTCCACGTCGACCAGCACCTTGATCGCCCTCAGCAGCTCGGGTGACAGCTGGATCTCGTCGATGACCATGAGGCTGTCGTGCTCAACGAACCCGGCCGGGTCGTCCCGTGCGGCCCGCAGCGTAGCCGCGTCGTCGAGGAGACGCACTACGGTTCCCGGTCGGCCACCGGCAGCTAGCCGCGTCAGGGTGCTCTTGCCCGCCTGCCGAGCCCCGTTGACAAGCACCACGCGGGTATCCGCAAGCGCCTCGGACACGAGGCCCTGCGCGCGCCGCGGCACCAGGTCGGGGAGGGTCGCCATGCTTCAAGTTTGCCTCAGAACCACGATGGGCGTGGTCATCTGGACGGTAATGTCGTGGTCATTTGGACGGTTAATTTGTGGTCACTTGGACGGCATGGTCACGGTCATCTAGACGACAGTGCCAAGGGTGCGCCCGGTGGGTGCACTGCCGTGGCCCTCGTTGCCAGGCGCGACTTCAAGGGAATCGCCCCGGGCGTCTCCCGACGGCCAGCAGGCCTGTAGAGGCTGACAGTGGCCTGGTGTTGGTCGAGTGGGTGTCCGGGGCGGAGGACGAACTCGCCCTCTAGCCGAGACCCGGTGTCTCGGTGAAGAGCGGCGGTCGTGCGACGTAGCAGCAGGCGCGACCCGGTGTACCGGACAGCGGCGATTAAGAACGCAGGCCCTCTCCGGTAAGGCAGGCAAGTGCACAAGCGGGCGGTAGCCTGCTCGGATCGCATCCACGGTGGCGCGGGGCGTCAGCACTGCGGCCGGCCCGTCGAACTGGCCGGCCCGGTCGGTGTACCCGGCTGGGGTCCACCGGTACAGCCCGCCGTTATTTGACAGCCAGAACTCCTCGTCACAGACGATGAAGACGCCATCGGGCAGCTCACTGAGCAAGGCTGGGTAGGTGACGCGGGCCCCGTCGACAAGGCGACGCTGCTGGTGCAGCACCTGGTCGATGTCGTTAGCCGCGGGTTTCGCGGGAAGGGCGCGGGCCGCCGTCCAGGCCGTGCGGAACGACTGATAGGCGGCGTGGCGGCATTCCGCGCAGGGCCGGTGCCCGGCGGCCAGCGCGACGGCCTCGTCGAGGAAGAACAATTCGGTGTAGCGGCGGGGCCGCATGATGGGCCGCTGGCGGCCGCGGAACTCCAGCACGCACGCCAGCCAGCGGCGGACCTGGTAGCGCCGGACCAGGGCAAGGTTCTCGTCGTGGAGCACGCCCCGGTTGCCGTACATGGTCCCGCGGTGCTCGGTGGCGATCAGCTCGCCTGCGGGCGTCACCCGATTCCGCAGCGGACGGTCCAGGCCGGCGAGTCGGCCGCCGTCGGGCGCCTGCGGGCATTCCTCGGTCATGGCTTCAGTGCACCACCGCATGGCCGGGCCGTCTGGCGGTTTCCCGACGAGATCATCTGTTGGTGGCGGGCGATCCGCAGAGCAACGCGTTCGCGGCCGGCCGTGTCCGGCAGGCTCCGAACCGCGACCCGCAGTTCAGGGTGCTGCGACAGTCCCAGGCCGTCGTGCTGGGCCTGCCGCAACCTGGGTCGTAGCCACTAGGTGAGCCTGTGGATTCGAAGACCGGCCGTGCTTCGAAACTGTCCTGCCAGTCAGAGGCACGAAAGTATCATCCGCCCAGGTCACGCGCGGGCAGTTACCGGTGCTGGGCGGGCGCGGTCCGGGCGTCGCCTGCGCTGCGGGTCGTGCCTGGCGTGGCGTAGCGCCGCGCGAACTGGCGCAATATGGCGGGCGGACAGGCGACATTGCTGCGATGGGCCTGCGCCTTGAGTGCGTCGGCTTGCCCCGGCTCGAAATAGCCGGCGTGCTTGTAGACGTCGATCCGGGTGCACAAGCCGGCCACGTCCAGCTCAGGATGGAACTGGGTGGCGTACACGTTGGAGCCGACCCTGAAGGCCTGCACCGGGCAGGCAGGCGACGTGGCGAGCAGGACGGCGTGGCGGGGCAGCACGCTGATGGCCTCTTTGTGGCCAGTGAACGCGTCGAAAGCCGCAGGCAGCCGGTCCAGCAGCGGGTCTTGCCGGCCGGCCAGGGTGAGTGAGATCCGAACAGCCCCGACCGGCTCGGCGTGCCGGCGGTCGATGACTGCCCCCTCGGCGCTACCGAGGATCCCGATGCCGTAGCACGCCCCCAGGAACGGGAAGTCCGCGCCGACTACCCTCCCCAGCAGCTCGCGCAGGTCTGACTCGGCCCGCCGCTGCACCGGTGATTTCAGCTCCTCGGGGTCGCTGGCGTTGAACGGCCCGCCGCCAAGGAAGATCCCCGACCAGTCCCGCAGGCAAAGGGTGCCCAGCGCCCGCTGCTCCAGCCGGCGCCGGCGCAGGTCTCGCTCCCTTAGCCCGGTGCAGGCCAGGAACGATTCGTACTCGTTGTCCGCTGCAGCATCCTCAGCGCGGATGGCCAGCAGCAGGAACGGCTTCACAGGATCACCATAGCCAGTGCAGGGCGCCAGCCGAGACGACTGCGCAGCTGGCTTGCTCAGCGCTGTCATCTGCCCAGGTCATCCAGGATCTAGCGGGGTCGGCGGGGACGGGACGGGATTGCTCGTGCACGGCACGGGTGTTCCCTGTCCGGGCCGTCTAGGAGATCCCGGCGGGCCGTGTGCGGCGAAGTCTACCTGAGCTGCCGGTAACTTCCGAGCCTGGCTGATGATGGCTGACAGGTCTTCGGGCAGGTTCTGCCCGCGGTGGTAGCCACGTTCCTGGATCTGCGCAACCGAAGCCCGGGCTTCGGCGAGGTCAGCGTCTGTCGCTGCGGTGATTAGGTAGCCAAGGTCGGTCAGGTCCTGGTGGCGGCCGGCGAGGACCTTCAGCGCGATCAGGTGCCCGGTCGATGCCACCGGCATGAAGACGTCCGGCAGCACCTCCAGCCGGTCGGCCCGGCGGACGATCTCGTCCTCGATGCCGGAGTTCGCGAAGAGCAGGTCGATGAACACGCTCGATGTGCCCGCCTGCGGCCTTATCAGCCGTGCCGTCGCCAGCCGGTTGACGTAGTCCTGCTCTACTAGCGACGCGAGTGCGTAGCCTCGGACCTGCAGTTGACGATGTCCTCGGCTTCCCTGTCGTCGGCGACGGCCACGGCGACGTCGACGTCGTTGGTGAACTGGGGCTCCGCGCGGAACGCGACCGCCAGGCCGCCGATGACGGCCCACCGGGCGCCGATGGCGTCAAGGTCGGCAGCGGCCTGCCGGAGGACGGCGTCGACCGACTGCACTAGTATCCCTACCTGCGCGCCGCAACCGCAGGCGGTCACCAGCCTCACCGCTCGGGCTGCGCAGCCACGCCTGGACCCTGGCCTCGATCTCCTCATCCGAGGCTCCCGGGTTCTCCCGTCGCATGCGCTGCCTGTACATCCGCACGCCGGCCTCGCACAGGTCGAAGACCAGCCGGAATTTCGCAACGTCAGCAGCGGCCACAGATTCATTCTAGGGGCTACGCGCTAGCCGGCCTGCTGGACGCGCTGCCCGCAGCTGACTGCCAGGAGGCACCCAGTCCAGCGCGCCGACCTGGCGGCGAGGGTCAGCGGAAGGCGTCGCGATGTGATGGATTCGCGCACCGCTACAGGGCCTTTGACCTGGGAAAATAGCGAAGCGCGCCGGGCAGGACTCGAACCCGCGACCCGCTGCTTAGAAGGCAGCCGCTCTATCCACTGAGCTACCGGCGCTCGGTGACCATTGTGCACGGCGTAGATCACGCGTCGGACACACCAAGGTCGCAGTCCGCGAGGGACGATTCAGCTCAATATACCGAAAGTGCGCAGGTAACCCGCCGCGTTCTTCGAACTCACCGCCCGCTGGACAGTCCTTGTCCGAGATGTTACTCTCAACTTGAGATTAACTCACTTTGAGAAAGACTGACGGATGAACGAGGAAGAACGGTTCCTGGCCGGCTATGACCCGCGGGCCTACGATCCCGTCGCGGTCACCGTGGACGTGGTGGCGCTGACCATCAGGGACGCTCAGCTTCAAGTGCTGCTCGTCAGGCGCGGCGAGCCGCCGTTCCGGGGGAGCTGGGCGCTGCCCGGCGGTTTCGTCCGGCCGCGGACCGGCCCGGATGGCGTGCGGGCGGAGGAGGACCTCGCGCAGGCCGCGGTGCGTGAGCTGGCCGAAGAAGCGGGCCCCGAGCTCCGCGCCGCCCACCTTGAGCAGCTTGGCAGCTACGGCGCTCCAGGGCGTGACCCGCGGATGCGCGTCATCTCGGTCGCTTACCTGGCGTTCGCCCCCGAGATGCCCGAAGCGCACCCGGGTACGGACGCGGCCGACGCCCGGTGGACCCCGGTCGCCGCGCTGCCCGCGCCGCTCGCCTTCGACCACGCCGCGATCCTCGCCGACGGCCTGGAACGAGCCAGGTCAAAGCTCGAGTACACGCCGCTCGCGACCGCGTTCGTGACCGAGCCGTTTACTATCTCCGATCTCCGCGAGGTCTACGAGACCGTCTGGGACGAGAAGCTGCACCCGGGCAACTTCCACCGCAAGGTCCTGTCCGTCCCCGGCTTCGTCGAGTCGGCCGGCGGCTACACCGAGACCGGCGGCCCGCGCGGCGGCCCGCGCGCGAAGCTCTACCGCCGGGGCGACGCCACGCTGCTGCACCCCGCCCTGCTCCGCCCGGCCAGTGAAGAAGCGGCCCGGCCGTGAAGCCCGTTCCGGCCCGGTGTTCCACCGGCCCAGCAACGTTCTGGCCCGGTGTTCCACCGGGCCAGAACGGCTAACCGAAGGCCACGAGTTACCCCCAGACAAGCAAGAAGGAGAACCGCTATGGGAAGCGGACGCTGGTCAGCAGATGTCTACGAGACCGCCGAGCGGCTGCGCGGCGGGAGGAGCGCCTTCGCCTACAGCGACTCGGGCGCGCGCAGCGTGCACCCGGGCCTAGACCCGTTCGACGTCGGCAGGCGGGAGAGCCGGGACAGCGACGAGCACCCGAACTCGCTGGCGATCGCCGTCCTCTTCGACGTCACCGGCTCGATGGGCTCCGTGCCGCGGGCGCTGCAGAAGAAGCTGCCCAAGCTGCTCGGCCTGCTCACGGACGGCGGCTACGCGACCGACCCGCAGCTCATGTTCGGCGCGATCGGCGACGCGACCTGCGACCGCGCGCCGCTCCAGGTCGGGCAGTTCGAATCGGACAACCGGATGGACGGCGACCTGGAGCGCATCCTGCTCGAAGGCGGCGGCGGCGGGCAGAAAACCGAGTCGTATGAGCTCGCGATGTTCTTCATGGCCAGGCACACGGCGACCGACTGCTTCGAGAAGCGCGGCAGGCGCGGCTATCTCTTCATCATCGGCGACGAGATGCCCTACCCGGCCGTCAAGCCTCGCGAGGTCAGCGCCTTGATCGGCGACGAGCTGCCACAGCCGGTCGCCATCCGCAACCTTGTCGCGCAGCTCACCAGGCGCTGGGACACCTACTTCATCCTCCCCGAGGGCGCGGCCCACGCCGGCGACGGGCAGGTGCTCGGCATCTGGCGCTCCCTGCTCGGCCAGAACGTCATCGAGCTGGCTGACCTGGACGCGGTGTGCGAGACGATCGCGCTCACGGTCGGGCTCGGTGAGGAGACGATCCACCTCGACGAGGGCCTGGCGGACCTGGCGGATGTCGGCTCGGCGGCGGGTCCGGCCGTCCGGCGCGCCCTCGCCGCCATCGGCGCCTACCGGGACGGCACCGGCACCAAGCGCCGGCGCCGCCGGGTCCTGCGCGCCGCGCCCGCCCGCCGCGCCCTGCCCGCCGCGACCACGGGGAGCTCCCACGCGGACTTCCCCGCCGGCAGCGTGCTGCTGTGAAGGGACACGTGATCGTCGTCGACCTCGGCTACGGCGACGGGGGCAAGGGGACGATCGTGGACTGGCTGTGCGCGCAAAGCGCACGGGACGCACGGGACGCCGGAGACGAGCGGGGCCGCCCGGTGCAGGCCGTCGTCCGGTTCAACGGCGGCGCGCAAGCGGCACACCACGTGCTCGGCCCGGGCGGCGAGCCGCACGCGTTCGCCCAGTTCGGCTCGGGCACCTTCACCCCGGGAACCCGGACGTTCCTGTCCAGGTTCGTGCTCGTTGACCTCCTGGCCCTGGTCGCCGAGGCGGAGCACCTCACCAGCTTGGGGGTCCCCGACCCGCTCGCCCTGCTCGCGATCGACCCCGACGCGCTGCTCACGACCCCCTACCACCGCGCCGCCAACCACGCCCGCGAGGAAGCGCGCGGAGCAGGCAGGCACGGCTCGTGCGGGATGGGCATCGGCGAGACGGCGCGGTACGCGATCGAGTACCCGCAGGACGCGCCCCGGGCCGGCGACGTCACGCGCCCTCGCACGCTGGTCACCAAGCTCACCCGGCTCCGTGACCGGCTCGCCGAGGAACTGCCGGTCGCCGTCCCCCTCCCGCCGCCCGGCCGCATCGCGGCCGTGTACCACGCCATCGCCGCCCGGCTGCCGCTGGCCGGCGACGGCTACCTGACGCGGCTGCTCGCGAGGGGGCCGGTCGTCTTCGAGGGCGCCCAGGGCGTGCTGCTCGACGAATGGCGCGGCTTCCACCCGTACACCACCTGGTCCACGACGACCTTCGAGAACGCGGAAACGCTGCTGCGGGAAAGCGGCGCGGCGGCTATCAGGCTCGGCGTCACCCGTACCTACCAGACGCGGCACGGCCCGGGCCCGTTCCCGACGGAGGACCGGACGCTCGACCTCCCCGAGCCGCACAACGCCGACGGCCGCTGGCAGGGCCCGTTCCGGGCCGGCCACCTGGACGCGCTCGCGCTCGGCTATGCCGCCGAGGTCACCGGGGGAGTGGACGCGGTCGCCCTCACCCACCTCGACAGCGCGCGCCGCCACGCGAGGCGGCTCCAGATCTGCCGCGGCTACCGGCTCAACGGCCGCACCGTCACCAGGATCGAGCCCAGCCCGGCCCGTGACCTGGCCTACCAGGAGTCGCTCACCCAGGCGCTGCTCCGCGCCCGCCCGGTCTACGAGCCAGGAGGCGGTCCCATGACGGATGACTGGCCCGACGCGGTGGCGGAGATCGTGGACGCCCCGGTCACCATCCGCTCCCACGGTCCTGCCGTCACCGACAAGACGACGCGCGTCCTGGACTCGCTGTCGCGATAGGGTTGCGGTATGCCCGAGAAGGTTCTGTACACCGCCGAGGCGACCTCCACCGGCGATGGCCGTAACGGCCACGTCGTCACGTCCGACGGACGAATCGACCTTGACCTGGCCTTCCCGCCCGAACTCGGCGGCACCGGCGCCGGGTCCAACCCGGAACAGCTATTCGCGGCGGGCTACGCCGCCTGCTTCCACAGCGCGCTGCGCCTGGAGGCGGGCCGCGAGCACGCCGCGCTCGGCGACTCCACGGTGACCGCGCAGGTGGGCATCGGCCCGGAGGGCGACGCCTTCGGCCTGGTCGTGACGCTGGTCATCCACGTCCCGGGGATGGAACGGGACAAGGTACGCGAGTTCGCCGATGCCGCCCACCAGGTCTGCCCCTACTCGCGGGCGACCCGCGGGAACATCTCCGTCGAGCTGCGGATCCTCTAGTCTTCCGAACGGATGCGTGTTACACAGGAGACCGCCCGTGACCGACATCGACCTGAACGCGATCAAGGCCGAGCGGACCCGGCTCGCCGCTGAGTACATCACCGAGGGCCGCCCGCCCACGTCGGCCCGCGGCGTCCATCACATCGCGCTGATCTGCTCCGACGTCGAACAGACGATCAAGTTCTATCAGGGCCTGCTGGAGTTCCCGCTCACCGAGCTGTTCGGGAACCGGGACTACAAGGGGTCAACGCACTTCTTCTTCGACGTCGGCAACGGGAACCTGCTCGCCTTCTTCGACTTCCCCGGCCTCGACCTCGGCCCCTACATCGAGACGCTCGGCAACCTCAACCACGTGGCCATCTCGGTGACCAGGGAGAAGTGGGAGTACCTCCGCGGCAAGCTCGACGCCGCCGGCGTGAAATACCAGCTGGCCAGCGGCACCTCGATCTACTTCAAGGGCCCGGACGGCGTCCGCCTGGAGCTCCTCGCCGACCCCCTCGGCGAGATGTACGGCACCAAGGTCCTCTAGCGCCCAAGCCTTCCAGCACCCAGGCCTTCCAGCACCCAGGTCCCCGCGCATCACCGCCTGATCATGAAGGGTTTTTAGCGCGATAGCACCAAAAACCCTTCATGACACCAAAACTCTCCATTAAAAGTTCGAACTCACGGGATTGCCGGGGGAGACGTGACTTATGGGGAGGGGAACCCGGCACCCAGGCGCCGCCCCTCAGGAGCGAGGGGCGCGGCGGGGCCCGCCGGGACGTCGGGGCACGCTCTTGGTGTCACGACTGTCCCGCCGGACCCATGCAAGCCGCGCGCCCCGCCAGCAAGGAGGAACAGCGAAGGCATATGGAACCCACGCCCCCGTTCAGATGAGAGCTACTGCTGGTTCTTTGACCGGGATCCAGAGCCTGACGGTGGTGCCCTTGCCGAGCGCGGAGCTCAGCTCGGCATGACCGCCGTGCGCGACGGCGATCGCCTGGACGATGGACAGGCCGAGCCCGCTGCTCGCCGCCTCGCCCCGGTCCTGCCCGCCCGCGCCGCCCGCCCCAACCGCGCCGCCCGCCCCACCCGCGCCGGCCGCGCCCGCTACCCCGGCCGCGCCCGCTACCCCGGCCGCGGTGCCGGGCGCCAGCCGACGCGATGAGCGGCCGCGGCCTCGAGGTGGTCCATGAGCTGGCCGACGGGCACTGGGGACATCACCTGACCAGGTCCCGGCTGTCCGGCACCGGGCTGCGCGGCAAGGCGGTCTGGTTCGCGCTGCCGGTGCCCGCCGAGGCCGGGGCCGGCGGGAGGCCTCCTGCCACCGCCAGCGACGCGATGACCGAGCTGGAGAAGGACCTCAGCACGCGCGGATTCAGCGGCTGGCTGGTGCGTGCCGACGACCACGCCGCCGACATGGCGGTGCTGTCTATCGCCAGCGGCTGACGGTATGGTGCCGTTCCGTGGCGGCCTGGCTGCGCGCGCCGGGCGTGCCCGCTCAGCACCGGAGCTACTGCGACCTGGTCGAGGTAGGTGAGCAGGCCGTCCAGGCACACGAGATGAACATCGCGACCGCCGATTCCTTTCAGCTGGCCGACGCGAGCGGAGCCGAGTCCCTGACGGGGAAGCAGGGCCGTGACCGCGTCACCCCCCTGCCTGCCAGCACAGGCTTAACCCGCGCCTGGCCCTGCGCTCAATCCCGCGCGACCGGGAGCCGCTGGTAAGCGTCGAGCACCGTCTCCCAGAAGTGGCCGGCGTTGATCCCGGTGGCGACGTGCGCGTTATGCCCGGCCGGCGCGGCGAAGTCGGTCACGGTCATCCCCGAGGTGAACGCCCCGTGCGTCTCTACCTGCACCAGGGCTGGCGTGTAGCTGAACACCGAAGGGTCAGCGATCGACACGATCGCGCACACGTCATGCACCGGCGGCTCGCCCGAGTCGTCATCCGCGTCCCGGTACTGGGCGAGCGCGGGCAGCAGCAGCCGCGACCCGAGCAGGCCGAGCGAGCGCATCCGCTCCTGCACGGCGGCCGTCGCCCGGGCGAGCAGCGTGACGTCGAGCCCGATCATCCGCACGGTCCACCCGGCGCCGAAGACGATGGCCGCCGCCTCGGGATCCGCCCAGATGTTGTACTCCGCGGCGGGGGTGACGTTGCCGCGCGAGGCCGACCCGCCCATGATCACGAAGTCCCGCACCCAGGACGCCAGCCGGGGCTGGCGGCGCAGCGCGAGCGCGATGTTGGTCAGCGGTCCCGTGGCGACCAGCGTGATCTCGCCCGGCGCGGCGGCCAGCGTGTCGATGATGAAGTCGGTCGCGTGCTCCTCGCCGGCCAGCCGCGGTGGCGGCGGCAGGACCGCGCCGCCGAGCCCCGAGTCCCCGTGCACGTGCCCCGCGTCAAGCGCCGGCCGCAGCAGCGGCGCGGCGCACCCGGCGGTCACCGGCACGTCGGCCGCGCCCACGAACGACGCGACGGCCAGCGCGTTCGCGGTCGTCTTGGCCAGCCCGACGTTGCCGGCCACCGTGGTGATCCCGGCCAGGTCGATCTCGGGCGAGGCCGTCGCGAAGGCGATCGCGAGCGCGTCGTCGATGCCGGGGTCGCAGTCAAGGATGATGGTGGTGCTCATCGCGGAATCCTGTCCCTCGCCGCCGTGGACCTGCTGCATTAAAGCCAAGCAGAAGGTACCGAACGGATGCGTGTGTCACGCGGCCGCCTCCCGCTACACGTTCGCCCGCAGGTAAACCGCTTCCCGTGGCGCTCACGCTGGTTGGTAGCCTCGTGCCAACAAGGAGGTCACGCCGATGCACCAGCCGCCCATCCCGCAGCTCGACGCCGAGGACCCGGAAGTCGCGGGGCTGATCCACGATGAGGCCCGCCGCCAGCACGACAAGCTCCGGCTGATCCCGTCGGAGAACTACGTGTCGGTCGCCGTGCTCGAGGCCTCCGGCACCGTGCTGACGAACAAGTACTCCGAGGGTTACCCCGGCCGCCGCTACTACGAGGGCCAGCAGCTGATCGACCAGATCGAGACGATCGCGGCCCGGCGGGCGGAGGCGCTGTTCGGCGCGGACCACGCGAACGTGCAGCCGTACTCGGGGTCGCCCGCGAACCTGGCCGTCTACCTGGCGTTCGCCAAGCCGGGCGACACCATCCTCGCGATGTCGCTGTCGGCGGGCGGTCACCTCACCCACGGCTCGCCCGCGTCGGTGACCGGCAAGTGGTTCCGGCCGGTGCACTACGGGGTGCGCAGGGAGACCGGCCGGGTCGACATGGACGACGTCCGCGACCTCGCGCTCAAGGAGCGGCCGAAGCTCATCATCTGCGGCGGCACCGCGATGCCGCGCACGATCGACTACCCGGCCTTCGCCGCGATCGCCGCCGAGGTCGGCGCGGTGCTCATGGCCGACATGGCGCACGTGGCCGGCCTGATCGCGGGCGGCGCGCACCCGTCCCCGGTCGGCCACGCCCCGGTGATCACCACGACCACGCACAAGACGCTGCGCGGACCGCGCGGCGCGATGATCCTCACCGACGCCGATCACGCGACGGCCATCGACAAGGCCGTCTTCCCCGGCCTGCAGGGCGGCCCGCACAACCACACGACGGCCGCCATCGCGGTGGCGCTGCGCGAGGCCGCGCAGCCGTCGTTCCGTGACTACGCGGCGCAGGTGGTCGCGAACGCCAAGGCCCTCGCGGCGGCGCTGCTCGACCGCGGCTTCGACCTGGTGTCCGGCGGGACCGACAACCACCTGCTGCTCATCGACCTCACCGCGAAGGGAATCGCCGGCAAGCCCGCGGCGAAGGCCCTGGACCGGGCGGGCATGGAGCTGAACTTCAACTCGGTCCCGTTCGACCAGCGCAAGCCGTTCGACCCGTCCGGCATCCGCCTCGGCACCCCCGCGCTCACCACCCGCGGCCTGACCGAGGAGCACATGCCCCAGCTGGCGGCATGGATGGACGAGGCGATCACCGCGGGCGCCAAGGACGACTCCGAGACCCTCGACCGCATCGCCGCCGAGATCCGCGACCTGCTGAGCGCCTACCCGATCCCGGGCTGGTCCGAGTAGCCGGATAGGCGGAGCCGGGCGCACTCTTCCCCCGTCTTTCCCGCTACGGCTACCACCGGCCAGGGACCCGTCCGCTCTCGTGACCGCCCGCACCCCTTAACGCGCACGGACGCGGCCAGCGCCGCGTCCTGTCGCCGGTCTGGTCAGTAAAGCAAGTGGCCTGGGTTGCCGCATGTGACACCAGGTGCGAAGGAGCCGAGGTTCATCCGCGACTTTCCTCAACCCGGCCATGATCATGAAGCTTTTTTCGTATTATAACGCTGAAAAGCCTTCACAACACTAAAACCCTTCACGATCACGCCGCCAGCAGGCGCCCGGTTCGCTTCACTGGCGCCTCATCGACCCCATTAGTCGCGATCGTCTCTATCTTCCCGACGCCGAGGTCGTCTCTCCCGCGGGTGCGAGGCCTCTGCTGGTGAGAGCCCCGCCCTCGTTCGGACCCTATGTCCAATATGTACCTTTCGCTCGTGGTTACTGTCAGTTAGAGTGAGCAGTGTTATCGGTGATAATTGACTGTATGTTCGAGTGAACCTATATTCGATGGTGCAGCTGGGTTCGCCGGGTCGGGCGAATACGTGGTTACGCCCGTCTTCCCCCGGGCGGCCGGGCCCGCGCTTAGTCACGCCGCGCGGGGCCGGCGGCTTTGCGTGCGGGAAGTGCAGGGCAGCGCATGGGCAGGGTGTACGGCGAACCAGCCGAGGTCCAGACCAGGGAAGACGGGCGGCCCGTGGGCTTCACGTGGCGCGGGCGGCGCTACGCGGTCACCGCGGTGCAGGAGTACTGGCTGGTCAACCGGGACTGGTGGCGGGAATCCCGGCCGCTGCCCGCGCGGCCCGAGCTCGAGTTCTGGCGGGTCGAGGCGGGCGACCCGGTGGGCATTTACGAGCTGCGCCGGGACATCGCCGCCGGCACCTGGACGCTGCGCCGGATCGCCGACTGATGCCCGCGCCGGCCCGGTTCACCCACCTGCACGTGGCGTCCTCGTACTCGCTGCGCTACGGGACGGCGACCCCCGCGGCGCTCGCCGCCCGGGCGGCCAGCCTCGGCATGCCGGCCCTCGCGCTGACCGACCGCGACGGCCTGTACGGCGCGTTCAAGCACGTTCAGGCCTGCGCCGACGCGGGCATCAAGCCCCTGCTCGGCGCCGACCTCGCGGTGACCGTGGAACCAGCCCCCCGTTCCTCCTCTCAACGGGGCCGCGCCGGCCGGGTGACGCTGCTCGCCACCGGCCGCCGTGGCTGGGGCTCGCTCTGCCGCCTGGTCTCCGCCGCCCACGCCGCGGTGGACGGGGACGACGACGTTCCCGCCGTCACCCTTGAGCTCATCGCGGAGCACGCGGCCGGCCTGGTCGTGCTGCTCGGCCCGGCGAGCGACGTCGGCCAGGCCGTCGCCGCCCGCCACCCCGACCTGGCCAGGCGCGCCCTGGACCGCTGGCGGCACCTGGTCCCCGGCGTCGCGGTTGAGGTGGTCGACCACCTGGACCAGAAGTCGACGTTCCGCGCCGCCCGGCTGGCCGAGCTCGCCCGTGACACCAGAATCCCCGCCGTGCTCAGCAACGCGGTCCGCTACCTGGACCCGGCCGGCAGCCTAGCCGCCCAGGTGCTCGACGCCGCCCGCCACCTCGTCCCCCTTGGCTCACCCAAGATCCCCTCGCACAACGGCCGCGCCTACCTCGCCAGCCCAGGCGACATGGCCGGCATCGCCAAGCGGGTCGCCAGCGCGATGACCGGTCCCGGCACCGTGAGCGCCGCGATCGGGCTGCTCGCCGAGACCGACGAGCTCGCCAGCCGGTGCGTGCTCGATCCGGCCTACGACCTGGGCGTCGGCGCCCACCACCTGCCGGAGACCGACGGTTCCGCCTACGACCAGCACAAGGAACTCCGCGACCGCTGCGAGCACGCCATCCTGCACGGCCGCTACCGCACCGCGAGCGCCGCCGGCCGCCCGCACGGCGTCAGTCGCCTCAAGGCGGCGCAACAGGCCCGCGACCGCCTGGAGCACGAGCTCGACATCATCGCGCGGACCGGGATGGCCGCCTACTTCCTCACCGTGGCCGACGTGGCGATGAGGATCAGGAACGCCGGCATCCGCTGCGCCATCCGCGGCTCCGGGGCGGGCAGCTTCGTCAACCACCTGCTCGGCATCAGCGCGATCGACCCGCTCGAGCACGACCTGCTGATGGAGCGGTTCCTCTCGCCGATCAGGAACACGCTCCCGGACATCGACCTGGACGTGGAGTCGGCCCGCCGCCTCGACGCGTACCGGATCATCTTCGACCGCTACGGCGCGGAGCGCACCGCCTGCGTCTGCATGATGGAGACCTACCGGGCGCGCAGCGCGATCAGGGACGTCGCCGCCGCGATGTCGCTGCCGCCGGATGAGACCGGCGCGATCGCGAAGTCCTTCCCGCACATCCGCGCAAAGCACATCAACAACGCGCTCGCCGAGCTCCCCGAGCTCCGCCGGTCACGGCTCGGCCAAGCCCAGCTGGAAACGATCTTCGCCATCGCCCAGCAGCTCGACGGCCTGCCGCGGCACGTCGCCATGCACCCGTGCGGCGTGCTGCTCTCGGACAAGACCCTGCTCAACCGGACCGCGGTGCAAAAGAGCGGCGAGGGCTTCCCGCTCAGCCAGCTCGACAAGGACGACGCGGAGATCGCCGGGGTGATCAAGCTGGACGTCCTCGGCGTCCGCATGCAGTCCGCGATGGCGCACACGCTCGCCGAGATCCGGCGCACAGAGAACAAGCAGGTCGACATCGACGCGATCGCGCGCGACGACCAGGCCACCTACGCGATGATCCAGCGGTCAGAAACGATCGGCTGCTTCCAGATCGAGTCACCCGGCCAGCGCGAGCTGGTGAAGAAGCTGGCACCGCGCGACATCGCCGACCTGATCGTGGACATCTCGCTGTTCCGCCCCGGCCCGGTCAACTCCGACATGATCGGTCCGTTCCTGCGCGCCAGGCACGGCCTGGCCGAGCCGCGCTACCCGCACGAGCAACTCAAGCGGGCGCTCGAAGAGACCGGGGGAGTGGTGGTCTTCCACGAGCAGGTGCTGCGCATCGTCGACGTAATGACCGGCTGCGGCCTGGCCGAGGCGGACCTGGTCCGCCGCCACCTGTCCAGCGACGGCGGCCCGGAGCGCACCGCCCCCTGGTTCCGCGCCCAGGCCCTCGCCAGGGGCTTCGACCCGGTGACGACCGAGCGCGTCTGGCAGGTGGTCGCCGCGTTCGGCGGCTTCGGCTTCTGCAAGGCGCACGCCGCCGCGTTCGCCATCCCCGTCTACCAGTCGGCGTGGCTCAAGCGGCACCACCCGGCCGCCTTCTACGCCGGCGTCCTCACCCACGACCCCGGCATGTACCCCAAGCGCGTCATCATCGCCGACGCCCGCCTGTGCGGCGTCAAGGTCCTCCCGGTAGACATCAACGCCTCGTCGTCCGACTGGACAGCGGAAAACCCGGAAAACCCATCACCCGGAACGGAGGCGGCTTCCCCTCCACCTCCCCATTCCCCGCCCGGCGGGCCAACGTCCGGCCGTTCCCCCGCCCGCAGGTTCCTGGAGTCCACCGGCCCGCTCCAGGCCCTCCGCCTCCCCGGCCGCAGGCCTTCCGCGCCACCCGCGTCCCCCCCGGCCATCCGCTGCTCCCTGCAAGAGGTCAAGGGCATCAGCGACGCCGAGATCGCCCGCATCGTCGCCGCTCAGCCCTACACCAGCCTGCGCGACTTCTGGAACCGCGCCCGGGTGTCCCGCCCCGTCGCGGAACGCCTGGTCCTCATCGGTGCCTTCGACGCCCTCTATGCCCCCCCGGGCAACACGGCACCCGGCTCGCGACTTCACCAGGACAGCCCGGGCTCCCCGGGCTCCCCGGGCTCCCCGGCCTCGCCGAACCTCCGGGTGGCGCCCGGTTCCCCGGCGCCGCGCCCGTCCCGGCGGGACCTGCTGGCGCGAGTGGGCGTGCTGGCCAGGCAGTCCTCCCCGGCACGGTCGGGGGCTCCCGCCCCCGGCCTGTTTGCCGAGACCCTGTTCGCCGGCGCTGGCGCCGAGGCGGCCGACGGGATGGCGGACCTCGTCCCGGCCGGCCAGCTCCGCGACCTCGACCTGCCCGAGCGCGTCGAAGCCGAGATCGAGGTCCTCGGCTTCGAGGTCAGCCGGCACGTCATGCACTTCTACGCCGACCTGCTCACCGGACTCGACGTGGTCCGCTCGGCCGACCTAGTGGACCGGGAGAACGGCGAGGCGATCCTGGTCGCGGGCGCCAAGGTGGCCACGCAGACGCCGGCGGTCCGCTCCGGCCAGCGGATCATCTTCGCCTCGCTCGATGACGCGGCCGGCCTGGTGGACCTGGCGTTCTTCGAGTCGGTGCAGGACCGCTGCGCCGCCAGGCTCTTCGGCTCCTGGCTGCTGCTCGTCCGCGGCCGGGTCCGCCGGGCCGGCGCCGGCCCGATGGCCGTCACGGTCAACGGCTACGAGTGCTGGGACCTCCCCGCCCTGGAGGAGATCCGGGTGGCCGGCGGCATGGACGCCGTCCGCGCCGCGATGGCCGCGGGCGACGTGGGCCCGGGCACCCACCAGCCGCTCCCGCCCGCCGCTCAGCCCGTCCCCGCGGCCGGCCCAGCGGATCCCGCCGCCCCGGCTGGGGCGGCCGGTCGCGCCGCCCCGGTCACCTTCGCCAACGGCTTCGTCCTTTCCCCCTACGCCGAGACAGGCGGCCCAGGCGGCAACATCAAAAGCCCGCCCCGCAACCTCTGGCACGCCAGCCCCGGCAGCACCGCCACCCCAAACTAACCGGGCATGGCGGGAACCCGGAAACCCGCGCCGGCGGTGGCCCCGTCTGGGCGTGGCCGGTGCGCCGGCGCGCTACAGTCGGCGGGGAGCCCGGTCGAGGGCGCCGGCGCCGGGGCCGCCTTCGCGCCAGGAGGTAGGGGCGGGGTCCGGCGACGCTGGTGGCCGCGGCCCGGGGTGCCGCGGCATCGTGGTCGGGTACCGGGTGTGCCCGGCGGAGGATTGGGGAGTGCTGATGGAACGGCTGAGCCTTGGCATGTGCGGGACCTCCCGTAAGGAGAACGAGCGCCGGCTGCCGGTCCACCCGCTGCACCTGGA
>DASWAE010000187.1:0-2083 GCA_036391275.1 Trebonia sp. | reverse complement strand
GGCACCGGCGACGGCTCGGCGCCGCTCGCCGCCCCGAGCAGCACGTGATCGAGCGCCCGGTACACCGCGGGCACCAGCCGGAACAGCGTCTCGTCGAACGCGGTCATCACCGAGCGGACCTCGTCGGCGGGGGACATCCCGGCGACCCGCAGCTGAGCGGTCCGCCACAGCAGGTCAACCTCCTCGCGGAGCCTCCGCCGGTCCTCGGCCTGCTGCACGGCTCCCGCGCGCGGGTCATTGATCGAGGTGAGCAGCCCGCTGACCCGGCGCAGCGACGCGACCACCGCGCGGCGGCGGGCCTCGGTCGGGTGCGCGGTGAACACCGGGTGGACCCGGAGCCCGGCGAGCGACTCAGCCAGGTACTCCGCCCCGCCTTCCGCGGTGAGCCTGGCCACCGCGTCGGCGAGCGACTCACGGGGTGGCAGGTCTCCCGAGCCGCGCAACTGCAGGGTCCGTACCCGCTGCTGTTCCTCGGCCAGGTTCGCCAGGTGGAAGTACACGGTGAACGCGCGCGCCACCTGCTCGGCCCGCTCCCAGGACCAGGACGCGACAAGCGCGGTGATCTCGTCACCCGCCGCCGTGGCGGCCGCGGAGCCGCGGTCCGCCGCCGAGCGAGCGGCGATCACCGCGTGCCGGAGCCGCTCCACGTCGGCGAGCAGCCCGGGACCGGCCGACTCGCCGATCACCTCGCCGAGCATGTCGCCGAGCAGCCGGACGTCCCGGCGCATCGGCTCGGGCAACTCCGCTGAGTCTCGCTCCCGGCCGGAACCGCCCGTGCCGGAGGCCCCGCCTGAATCCCCCGCGGGACCACCCGCCACGTCGCTTACGTAGATGCTCACGAGGCGAGCCTAACCACCGCGTGGTGACGCCGGGCGGCTGGCCGGGCCATCGTAGGGTTACTCTTCCTCCATGACCGCGAGTGACAGCATGCCTGACGAGTCGCCTGACCTGCATACGACGGCGGGGAAGATCGCGGACCTGGAGCGGCGGCGGCATGAGGCGGTGCACGCGGGGCCGGCCGCGGCGGTGGAGAAGCAGCATGCCAAGGGGAAGCTGACCGCGCGGGAGCGGATCGGCCTGCTGCTGGATGAGGGGTCGTTCACCGAGTTCGACGAACTGGCCAGGCACCGCGCCCATGACTTCGGCATCGCGCGGAACCGCCCGTACGGCGACGGGGTGGTGACCGGGACCGGGCTGGTGGACGGCCGCCCGGTCGCGGTGTACTCCCATGACTTCACCGTGTTCGGCGGGTCGCTCGGCGAGGTCTACGGGGAGAAGATCGTCAAGGTCATGGACCACGCGATGAAGGTGGGCTGCCCGGTCATCGGGATCAACGATGGCGGCGGCGCGCGGATCCAGGAGGGGGTGGTCGCGCTCGGGCTGTTCGCGGAGATCTTCTTCCGCAATACCCGGGCCTCGGGGGTGATCCCGCAGATCAGCCTGATCATGGGCCCCGCCGCCGGCGGCGCGGTCTACTCCCCCGCGATCACCGACTTCACCCTCATGGTCGAGGGCACCAGCCACATGTTCATCACCGGCCCGGACGTGATCAAGACCGTCACCGGCGAGGACGTCACCTTCGAGGAACTCGGCGGCGCCCGCGCGCACATGACCAAGTCCGGCGTCGCCCACTACCAGGCCAGCGACGAGGAAGACTGCATCGAGTTCGCCAAGCTGCTGCTGTCCTACCTGCCCTCGAACAACCTCGACGAGCCCCCGGTCATCCCGGTCACCCCCGACTACCAGGTCAGCGCGGCCGACGAGGAACTCGACCTCCTGATCCCCGACTCCCCGAACCAGCCCTACGACATCCACCGGGTCATCGAGACCGTCCTGGACGACGACACGTTCTGCGAGATCCACGCCGGGTTCGCCAGGAACATCGTGACCGGGTTCGGCCGGGTCGCCGGCGCGCCCGTCGGGGTGGTCGCCAACCAGCCGCTGCACCTGGCCGGCTGCCTCGACATCGACGCCAGCGAGAAGGCCGCCCGGTTCGTCCGTACCTGCGACGCCTTCAGCATCCCCATCTTGACGTTCGTCGACGTGCCCGGGTTCCTGCCCGGCGTCACCCAGGAATGGGCCG
>DASWAE010000186.1:0-12426 GCA_036391275.1 Trebonia sp. | reverse complement strand
CAATAACGCCGATGATCAGCCACACAATGAGCACCAGGGTCCCGATGATATGCATCGCACCTGCCATTTCATAGCCGTCGGCGCGCTGTCATGCCGCCCCGCGTGCACCTCGTCGTCTTCAGTGTGAGCCGTCTGGCGCTTGCTTGAAAGAGGCAGAAGTCTCGCCCTGACCGCCCCGCCGCTAAGCTCGCGCGATCGGGGTCGCGCACGGTCCTTCTGCGCCTCGCCGATGCTTCACATCCGGGACGGCCGGACGGCGTACGACTGCGCCAGGCGGGTAGGGGCGGCCCAGGCGGTCGGAATAGCGCTGGCCGTGGCCATCACGGGAGAGACAAGCCATGACCGACGACCTGGCCGGTTACGCCGGCGAAGATGAAGACGGCGAGGTGAACCACAATCATTCGCTTCTCGACTTGCACGCGGATGCGGCCGCCGTCTTCTTGGCGGTGCTAAGGGGAGACGCAGCAGGCGTCGACGCGGTTGCCGCCGGCGCAGAATGCCAGGGCTGTCTGGCCATCACCCTTGTCCGGCTGGGGCTGGAGTTCGGCGCGACCTTGTTCAGCGGCGATGCGCACCAGCCGGACGGCCGGCTCTCGGACGAGTACATCCGCCTCGCCGAGCAGGCCATCGCGGATTACCAGCGGGGACTGTGGCGCCAGCCAAGGTAACTCCCCGGTACAAGGGTGCGGGAGCAGGCGTCCCGTTCGGCATGCGAGGGCGGCGCGGAGCAGGACGAGGGCGTCGTCCCGCTAGCCGAGCTTCCAGCGCAGCCCGGCGATCTTCAAGACCGTGACAGCGTAGGAGCCGGTCGGCTGGAGATCGGGCTGGTCCTTGCCGCCCAGCCGCAGGTGCACCACGCCGCATTCGGCCGGCCCGTTGGCGACCGCGACCGCCGGCCCGCCGGCCACGGCGCGGAACGTCAGCGTGAGCCCGGCGCCCATGGGGCAGGGAACGCCCAGGCCGGCCGTCGACACCGGCAGCCCGTTGACGAGCGCCGCGAGCCGCCGCACGATCGCCACCGACGTGATCGTGACCGGCGCCGGATCGCCCTGCCATGGTCCGGAAGCCGCGATCGTCACCACGGAGACCGAGGCCGGGATCACCTCCGCGGCCGGCCGCGGCGGCTGCCAGGTAACCATCGCATCTGCCATGATCACGCTCACCCCGCCGCCCGCGTCATAAACCTGCACGTTCATCTCCCGCACCGGTAGCACGCCGGGAACGGCGGGCAGGGAGTACACGGTGTTCCAGCTCGGCGGCCCGATGATCACGTCCTGCCGGGCGAAGCTCCGCGAGATGTGCGCCTTCTCCCACGCCAGCAGCGCCGTCGCGGCCCCGCGCACCCGCCAGTACCCCACGGCGCGCGCCCGCGCGGTGGAGTTCAGGCTCATGACCGGGTACTGGCCCCACCCGCCGGGCAACGCCGGCCGCTTCGCCAGCCGGACCGCGCCCGGCGGCGGCACGAACATCCCGAGGATCACCTTGGCCTCGGCCGCGGCGCGCTGCTTCAGCGCCCCGGTCGGCTGGCTGCTGACGGCCGGCGTGCCGGAGGACGGCGTCGCGCGCGGCGCGGAGGTCACCCCGCTGCAACTCACCGCCAGCACCGCGCTCACGATGAGGAGGAACGGACCCGTCTTGCCCTGTCTCACATCACTTGGACGCCAGCCCCGCGATAGCGGTTCCATCCGCCTCGTCCCGCCGCACGCACCAGCCACTTAGCGGTGCGCCGCGCGCACGATCTCGGCGGCTTGGGGTACCCGTCCGGTGCGGTCGCGGTGCGAGGCCGGGATCTCGCCGGGCACGTGATCTTGACAATCCGCCGCCCGTCCGGGCTAACGTAGCTGCCCATGGACCCCCGCCCTCAATCGCCGTCGCCCGACCTGCATGGAGAGCGGTTCCCGACCGCGCTGGCCCCGCACCGCTAGATCGATGGGGACGGGTCGCTCGCGTCAGCGTAGTTGGCTGCTGGTTCGGGGGTTGTGGTGGCGCCGCGGCTTGTCGGGCGCGGTGCTGGTAGTTGGCGCGGTGGTGATGGGTGCCGCGGTGCTGGGACCGTTGTATGCGCGGGCAGCGGGTGAGTCGACGCTGCGGGACGAGTTGACCCAGGCGGGTCCGGCGACGGGCCTGGAGTTTCAGGACATCCCGAACGGTATCGAGTTGACCGCGTCGGTGTCCCATTTCGCGCGGGCCGAGTCGATGACCTTGGCGCCGGGAGCGGTGCGGGGCTATCCCACGCGGATCGGGTCGATCCACGTCGAGACCTTGGGGCACGCGGCAGCCGGACCAGCTGTGCGGGTGGGCATGTTGTGGCGGGCCGGCGCGTGCGCCCATTTGATCATCCTGTCCGGGCATTGCCCGGGCGGGGCGGGGCAGGTGCTGGTCAGTCAGCGCACGGTCAATGGCGGCTACGGGTGGCGGCTGGGTGGCCAGCTCACGTTCGCGGCCGGCGTGACGGCGCGGATCGTGGGGACGTACACGCCGCGCGACCCCCAGGAGGGGTTCTGGTTCGGGCACAACTATTTCCAGCCATCCATCGGTGTTAACGGCCCGGACACGGTCGATGCGGTGTTCGTCGGCCAGGCGGAGCCGGGCACGCTGCCACCGGGGACGCAGGCCACGCTGTTGTGGGATTACCCGCTGAATCCGGCCGCGATCCGCCTGGACGACGTGCCCCGGCTGCGCCGTGACGTGGCCGGGTTGCAGCGGCGATACGGCGAGGCGAACCCGTGCACGTTCAACTGCAGCCCGGGTGAGCCGGTCAATGTGCTGATGTCGACCGATCTGGAGAAGGTGCTCGACGCGGCCGCTCATCAACGCGACCTGGTCGATCGCGGCACGCTGCTGGTGACTGCGCAGCTGGCGCTGTTGGCGTGGCTGGTGCTGTTCGAGGTGGTGAGTGACGCGGTCGAGTCGCGCGGCAGCGAGATCGCGCTGGCGAAGCTGCGCGGCCTGCGGCCGTGGCGGACGGCGTGGTTCGCTGTCGGTGAGCCGCTGGTCCTGCTCGTGGTCGCGGCCCCGGTCGGGCTGGGGCTTGGCTGGCTGGCGGCCCGGCTGTTCTCGAGCGCCGTCCTCGCTCCGCACACCCCGGTTGTCCTGACCTGGCCGGCGGCGGCGGCGCTGGCCGGCGGGTTCGCCGGCGGCGTGCTGGCCGCGGTCGCCGCCTGCTACCGGACCCTGACCCGCAGCGTGCTGGCCCAGTGGCGCCGCACCACACGGTCGCCGCGCGCGTCCCGGGTCGGGCTGGTGATCGACGTGGCGGTGTCGGCGGCTGCGGTCGCGGGGCTCGTGGTGCTGCGTGCCGGCTCCGCCCACGGGACCGCTGTCGCGGCTCTGCTGGTACCCGGGCTGCTGGTCATGGCGGTGGCGCTGCTGGGCACCCGGCTGCTGCCGCTGCTGGTCCGGACGCTGCTGCGTCCCACGCGGGCGTCGGGCAGGATCGGGTTGTTCCTCGCGGCCCGGCAGGTGACGCGACGCCCGGCGGGGCTGCGGCTGGCGGCGATGCTGGCGGTGGCGGTCGGGCTGGCGAGCTTCGCGGTGAGCGGTGAGGCGGTCGCGGCGGGGAACCGGGACGCGCGAGCCCGGGCCGAGCTGGGTGCGCAGCGGGTGGTCGCGGTGCAGTTTGTGCGCGGGGTGGACCCGGTGGCCGCGATCGCGCGGGCCGACCCGGACGGCCGGTGGGCGATGGCGGCCGCCACCTGGCTGCCCGACGGCGGCGATTCAGTCACTGGCACGGTGCTCGCGGTCGACGCCAGCCGGATGGCCCGGCTGGGCTACCCGGCGAGCGGCGGACCGAGTTCACAGCGGATCGCGGACACGATCGGCGCGTCCACGCATCCGCCACTGGTCACCACCGCGACGATGATGCGGGTGGTGATCGACGCGTCGGGGATGCGCGGCCTCCCGCCGTGGGTCCAGTTCGTCCTCCGCAGCCCAGCCGACCCGTTCCTGACGGTGACCGCGGGCACGCTGCGGCCCGGAACCCACACCTACACCGCGACGCTGGACTGTGCGGGCGGCTGCACGCTGCTCGGGCTGGCCTGGAACCGGCCGGACACGTTCGGCGCGATGACCGGCACGCTGACCGTGCGGAGCGTCGGGTGGTACCAGCATGCGCGCTGGGTTCCGGTCAACGCGTCGCTGACCCAGCCGGGGGCGTGGCGCGCTGGACCCGAGTACAGTGACAGCACGGATACGCTGCGGGCCACGCCTCACGGGTTGCGCGACGATTACCAGAGCAGCAGCGGGTACGGCGGCATCAGCTACGCGTTCGTCCCCCAGCCGATGCCGGTGGTGGCCACGCGCGCCGGCGTCACCAGCGGCGGCATGACACCAGACCCACGGCAGATGGTTGACGGACTCAGCACGGCCGCGACGTTCACCGTCAGGCAGTGGGCCCGGGTGCTGCCCGTCGTGCTCGACAGCGGGCTGATCGCCAACCTCACCTTCATGCGCGCCATGCTGCCCGGCTTCGACGCCGAGGCCAACTGGATGATCTGGCTCGGACCCCACGCGCCACCGGACGCGATCGCCCGGCTCCGTGCGGCCGGGCTCACCCTGCAACACGAGAACACCACCCAATCACGCATCATCCAGCTGGGCCGGCAGGCGCCCGCGCTGTCGCTGTTCCTGCTGCTGGCGTGCGCGATCATCGGCTCGGTAGTCGCCGTCGGCGGCACCGCCATCGCGATCACCGCCAGCGCCCGGCGACGCTCCCACGAGACCGCCGCCCTGCGGGTGGCCGGGGTACCCCGCCCCGCGTTGTATCGCGGCGCGGTGATCGAGCAGGTGATGCTCCTCGGCGCCGCCGTCACCCTGGGACTGCCGGCCGGAGCCCTCGCCGCCCGCCTCGCACTGCCGGTCATCCCCCAGTTCGCCGACACCACCCCGGTCGTCCTGCATTACCAGCTCCCCACTGTCCCGCTGATCACGTTCGCCGTTGCGTTCGTCGTCCTGGTGGTTCTCACCGGCCTGGTCGCCGCCGCGGCCGTGCTGCGCGCGGCCGTCCCCGCCCGGCTCCGCGAGGCGGAGGAATGAACGCCCAGCCGGTGCGCTGCCAGCAGCTCAGGCACGTCTACCAGATCGACGGCGAGCAGCTGATCGCGCTGGACACCATCGACCTGACCCTTACTCCCGGCAGCAGCAACGCGATCATCGGACCGTCCGGGTCCGGCAAATCCACCCTGGTCACCCTCCTGGCCGGGCTGCAGCGGCCCACCTCCGGCCGCGTCTACCTCGGCGAGGAGGAGATCAGCCGGCTGCCCGAGACCGCGCTACTGCGGATCCGCGCCGAGCAGGTCGGCGTCGCAGCGCAGAACCCGGGTCGCAACCTGCTCCCGTACGCCGACGCAGTCGGCAACATCCGCTTCGCCCAGCGTGGTCCGCGCAGCTACCGCCGCCAGACCCAGCTTCCCGACCCCGGACAGCTCCTCGACGAACTTGGGCTGGCCCAGCTGGCCGGCATCCCCGTCGATCGTCTCAGTGGCGGCGAGCGGCAACGCCTCGCCCTCGCCGTCGCCATGGCCAACCGCCCCGGCGTGCTGATCGCCGACGAACCCACAAGCCAGCTCGACGCCGCCAACCGCGACCGTGTCGTCGAACTCCTCCGCCACATCAGCAAACACCTCGCAACCACGGTCATCGCCGTCACCCACGACCCCCTAGTCTCCGTCGGCCTCGACCGCACCATCCAGTTGCACGAAGGCCGTATCACCGAAGACAGCGCAGCATGACCGAACCCCACGTCCGCCCCCCGGAGGGCACGGCCCCGGCGCTTGGCGCCCGGGAGCCACCACGAGGCCCGCTGGTCGCCACCGACGTCTGCTACCACCGCGCCGGGCGCTCCCTGCTCGATCACGTCTCCCTCCTGGCGCCTCCCGGCCAGGTCATCGCCGTCACCGGCCCGTCCGGCAGCGGCAAATCCAGCCTCCTCGCGCTTCTCGGCGGGCTCGAGCGCCCCGACACGGGCACCGTCCGCCACCCGCCCACCGCCCGACTCGGGTTCGTCCTGCAGGCCTACGGTCTGGCCAACCTGCTCACCGCCGCGGAAAACATCGAAATCGCGCTCCAGCCGCACCTCGCCGCCGGCCGGCTCACCCGAGCCGACATACGTCGCAGCACGGCAGACATGCTCGAGCGCGTCGGACTCAGCCGCAGCGCCGACCACCTCGTCGAGGAACTGTCCGGAGGCCAGCAGCAGCGCGTCGCCATCGCGCGCGCCCTCATCGCCGAACCCGACATCCTGCTCGCCGACGAATTCGCCGCCGAACTCGACCACACGGCCAAACAGCAAGCGCTCGAGCTCATCCTCGCCGTCGCACGCCGCGGCGGCATCGTCGTCGTCGCCACCCACGACCCCGACATCGCGGAACGCTGCCACCAGGTCCTGCACCTCACCGACGGCCACCTCCGCCCCTAGGACGAGCCGCGGCAAGCCGCCGGTCAGCGGCCCGGCCCGTACAGCCTCGGGGGACCCTTCCTGGTGGACGCCCGGATCGACCGCGGCTCCTACCGCCATGTCCTTGCGGCCATCCGCGGCGGCTCGCCGCTGTAGACCCGCTGAGCCCGGCAGGTGAGACGATGGGCCAGGCATAGCCATCGAGCCCAAGGGCGGCAGACATGACAACACAGCCAGAGCTCACCGCCAGGCGCCAGGTCGCCGACGGGATGGCCGAAGCCGCGCGGGCGTGGCTGGCCTGCCTCGATCCCGGGCAGCGGACGGTGGCCCGGGGCTCGGTCCCGGCGGACGCCGACTCGGACACCGAACGACGCCGGTGGTTCTACACCCCCACCGATCACGGCGGCCTCACCCTGAACCAGCAGCGCCCCGCTCAGCAGCGCGCCGCCATGCGCCTGGTCGCCGCGGGGCTGTCCACCGCCGGGTACAACACGGTTGCCCTGACCATGGGCCTGGAGAACGTCCTTGACCACACCGAGGGCTTCACCGCGAGCTTCGACCGCGACCGCGGCCGGGACCCGGGAATGTACTACCTGAGGGTCTTCGGCGAACCAGGGGGATCCGGGCCGTGGGCATGGCGGTTCGGCGGCCATCACGTCTCGCTCAACTACCTCATCGCCGACGGCCTGCTGGCCTCGGCCACGCCGTGCTTCATCGGCGCTGACCCGGCGTCCTCGCCCCTCCTCGGCGAGCTCGTGCACCGCCCGCTCGCCCGGGTGGAGGACCTGGCCCGAGAGCTGGTCAGTTCTCTCCCGGAAAAGCTGGCGGCGCGCGCCGTCCTCCTGCCGAAGGCCCCGCCGGACCTGGTCACGGGCAACCGCAGCAGCGTCGCCGCGGGCGACCGCTATATCCCGCTGACCGGGATCTGGCGCGGCCCGCGGTTCGTCGACCCGGCCGAGCAGACGCGGATCCAGGCCGCGAGCGACGCCATCGACGCGGCCGCCGGGTTCAGCGAGCGCGACCACCGGGCCGTGGAGTTCACCGCCAGCCCCAAGGGACTGCCCGCCAGCGAACTCGACGACGGCCAGCGGGCCCTGCTGCGCGCGCTGCTCGGCACCTACTTCGGCCGCGTCCCGGCCGGCGTCTCACCCATGGGGCGCTATGACGGCGCCGTCCTCGACGCCGTGCACGTCGCCTGGGCCGGGTCCCTCGAGCCAGGCCGGCCTCACTACTACCGGGTCCAGGGCCCGGACCTGCTGATCGAATGGGACAACACCCAGCGCGGCGCCAACCACGCCCACTCGGTCTGGCGCGACCCCTCCCGCGACTTCGGGCTCGACGTCCTCACCCTCCACCACCGCCTCCACCACTGACCCCGGGATTGACCGCCGCAACGTCCGACTTTCCTCCGAACGGAGGCGTGTTCCACCTGGCACGCCGGTCATCGTTGCTCACCTCGAGGCCGCGCTGAACGGCCTGCTGGCCCGCCACCGCCGGGCACAGGCCGAGGAGACCGCCGCGGCCGCCACCCGGCCGTGCCCCGGCACGGCATCTTCGCTGATCACGCTTGCCGTCCGGCGCTCCGCGGGCCCCCCGGCCGCGGCCGTGGTGACCTTAGCCTCTGCCCTGCGCGCTCCGGCGCTGCCTAGGCTGGCGGCAGTAGCACAGATCCGGTCGGAGGCCGCGATGCCGCTCGCATCAACTGACACCCGCCCGCGACCGGCCACCCGGCGGGCGGGTTACGCCGTCGCCGTCGTGGTGAACGCGGCGCTGCTTGTCGTGCTCAACGCCCTGCCGGGATGGCAGGAGTTCCCGTTCCTGACCGATGCGACCCCGCAGGTCCTGGGGCTGGTCAACGCGCTGCTGGCCGTGAACCTGGCGGTCAACCTGGTGTACCTGGCAAGCGACCCGAGCTGGCTGAAGTCGCTCGGTGACCTGGTGACCGCAGGCTTCACCCTGGCCGCGGCCATCCGGACGTGGCAGGTCTTCCCGTTCGCCTTCAACGGCTCATGGGCGTGGTGCGCCACGGCGGCACGGGTCCTGCTCATCATCGGCATTGCCGGGGCCGGGATCGCCGTCGTGGTCCAGGCCGTATCGCTCACGCTCCTCGTCAGCCACGCCCCGCTGCGCCACCGCCCGGGCACCGGGCACTAAGGCAGGCAGGTGCCGTCTCAGCAGGCGTAGCTGGACGCTCAGCGTCGTCGAGGTCCGGGCCGACCGGTCCCGCAGCTAGCAGCGCGCCGTCACGCTTCCTCGGCGACCGGGCAGGCTAGAATTCTGTACATGACGACTGTTCCGCTCGCCGAGGCCCGGCAGAACTTCTCGGCGCTCGTCGATGAGGCGGTCGCAACCCATCAGCGGGTCCTGGTCACCCGTAACGGGGTCCCGGTGGTCTGGATTGTCTCCGACGAGGACTTCGAGTCCATCATGGAGACGCTCGACGTGCTCGCCGACGCGGCGGCGATGCAGGACGTCGCGCAGTCCAAGGCCGACTCCGCGGCCGGCCGCTATGTCACGGCTCCCGAGATGGAAAAGATCATGGCCGCCCGCGCCGAGGGGATCGACCTCGGGGACGACGCGGAGGTCGTGGCGGACATGCACGCCCGCGGCTTGCCGGACGCTGTCTGCATGGCGGCGCTCGAGGCCATCATCGCGATGCGCCGGCAGCCGGCGCGATGACCTACCGCATCGTGCTGCGGCCCGCGGCGGTGCGTGCGCTGCAGCGGATGCCCGACAAGATCTCGGCTGCCTGCTGGGAGTTCATCCACGGACCGCTCGCGGAGAACCCGCACCGGGTCGGCAAGCCGCTCTTGGAGCCTCTCGCGCCACAGTACTCGGCCCGGCGGGGCGAGTACCGGGTGCTGTACCTGATCGAGGACGAGCAGGTCACGGTCATCATCACGTCCGTCACGCACCGCGCCGACGCCTACCGCACCCGCTAGCGGAGACATGTCGATCGGGACGACGCTGCCCTCTTCGCCGGCCTGGACGAACGCCTCCTGCATCTTGGAGAACATCTCGGGCAACCGGCCAGGCGCTACCGCCGCCACTGCCTGCCGTAGTGCTGGCAGGGTCAGGCTTGGCTGCGGGATCAGGGGATCTCCCTGCCCTGTCGCATGTCCAGCCATGCCATGCCTCCGCGTGATCACTAGCGACCTCCTGAAGAGTCTAGTTGGGGTCGAGGTGCTCGTCTCCTGCTGGGAAGAAACGACATGGCGATCCGATACTCCTACCTCGGCCACGTAGCTTGAACGGCGCCTCTCTGGGGTGGGGCCAGCGAACGAACAGCGCAACTAAACAATATTCATGCGTATTCCAGTTGTCTTGGCAATGGCCTAATGTCAACGCTTTGCGCATTCATGAAACAAAGAAAGACTTGCTTCCGCCGCAAGTCAAGGTCAACTTTGCAAAGTGGCATTGCCGCATAACTCTGGGGCCAAGGCTCTGTCAGGACGTCGTATCGGCGGGCATCGTGCCCGGGGGATGCCGGCCAAGGATGCCGGGATGTGGCAAAGTACTTGCTGTCGTTATTGAGGCATCCGGCTGGCCGGACGTGGCAGGAAGAGCGGGCCATGGAAGAGCATGAGCTCAGCGTCGCGGAGATCATTACCGGGAAGCTCGACGAGGGCAAGGTGCCCGAACAGGTCGCCGGGCTGATCCTCGACGCGATGCGGGGGAGTGCTCCCGACGCCGACGTCGGCGCCGGGAAGGGCGGGCAGCCGTCCGGGCCGGGACGGGTGTACCTGAAGTCGGTATCCGTGGAAGGGTTTCGCGGCATCGGGCCCAGGGCGACGCTGTATCTCACACCTGGTCCGGGCCTGACGGTCGTCACCGGGCGGAACGGGTCCGGCAAGTCGAGCTTCGCCGAGGCGGCCGAGCTCGCGCTCACCGGCGAGAACAAGCGGTGGGCGGACCGGAGCGCGGTGTGGCGGGAGGGCTGGCGGAACCTGCACCAGCCCGACCCGGCGGCGATATCCGTCCAGCTCACCGAGGATGGCGAGGCCGGCACCACGACCGTGACCAGGGACTGGGCCTCCGGCGCGGTGCTGGAGAGCGCGAACGACAGCGTGTGGACCGGGACGACCGAGGGGACTCTCGCGGAGAAAGGGTGGGACAGGCCGCTTGAGCTGTACCGTCCGTTCCTCTCCTACGCCGAGCTCGGGGCGCTGGTCAGCGGCAGGCCGTCGAATATGCACGACGCGATGCAGGCGATCTTGGGACTCGACCTGCTCACCGGCATGGAGAAGACGCTCACCGAGGGGCGGAAGGCCGCGGAAGCTGAGGTGAAGGCGCCGAAGATGGCGCTGCCCGGGCTGCTCGCAAAGCTCGCGGCGCACCCCGACGAGCGGGCCCGGCTGGCGGAGCAGGCGATCGGCGGGCGGACCAGGAACCTGGCCGCGCTCGACGCGCTCATCACCGGCGAGGACGCGGCCGGTGACGACCTCGCTGGCCTGCTGCGGCAGGTCACCGCCATTACGCTGCCGACGGCCGACAGCGTGTCGGCGGCCGTGACACGGCTTGCGTCCGCGCGTGCCGCGGTGGCGGCGCTCGCCGGGACCCGGGCCGCCGACGCGCGCCGGCTGGCCGTGCTGCTGACCGCCGCCATCGAGCACCAGCGGTCGCATGACGGCGAGCCGTGCCCGGTCTGCGGCGGGCGGGTACTCGATGCGGCGTGGGCGGACGCCGCGAGACGCTCGGTCGCGGAGCTGACCGCGCAGGCGGCCGAAGCGGACGCCGCCATCGCGGAGGAAACGGCGGCGGCCGGGGCGCTCGGGCGGCTCGTGCCGGCGAAGCCCGCCGTGCTGGGCGCCGACCTGGGGCCTGGCCTTGACGTGGGGTCCGCGAGCGGCGCCTGGGACCGGTGGGCGGCGGCCTTCGCTGCGGAGGCGTCCGCAACGCGGCCGGCGGGCGGTGCCGTGCCGTCCGCGGGCGCGATATCGTCCGGGCCGTCCGGGCAGGACGGCGGAGTGGCCGGGCTGTTTGAGTCGCTGCTGGCTGTCGTGACCACGCTGCGCTCTTCGGCCGAGCGGGCGCTGCAGGAGCGGGCGGCGGCATGGCAGCCGCTGGCGCGTGACCTGGCCGCTTGGAGTGAGCTGGCGGGAAAGGGGGACGCCGCCTCCGTTCGGGCGAATGATCTTCGGAAAGCCATCGACTGGCTGCGCGCTGTCGGCAAGGAGGTGCGTAACGCGCGCCTCGCGCCGTTCGCGCGGACCTCGGCGGAGGTCTGGGAGACGCTGCGGCAGGAAAGCAATGTCGAGCTCGGGCCGATCACGCTGGCGGGGGCCGGGCCGCAGCGGCGGGTGACGCTCGACGTGACCGTCGACGGGGTGGCCGGGGCGGCGCTGTCGGTGATGAGCCAGGGGGAGCTGCACGCGCTGGGGCTGGCGCTGTTCCTGCCACGGGCAACGGCGGCGGACTCGCCGTTCGGGTTCGTGGTGATCGACGACCCGGTGCAGGCGATGGACCCGGCGAAGGTGGACGGGCTGGCGCGGGTGCTTTCCTCGGTGGCCGCGGGGCGGCAGGTCGTCGTGTTCACGCATGATGACCGGCTGCCAGCGGCGCTGCGGCAGCTGCAGCTCCCGGCGACGGTGCTCGCGGTGACCCGGTACGAGCGGTCGGTGGTGACGGTGCGGGCGGTGAGCGACCCGGTGAAGCGGTACCTGGACGATGCGCGGGCGCTTGCTATGGCTGCGCAGCTGCCGGAGGGAGTGCGGGCGGCGGCGGTCGCCGGGCTGTGCCGGGGAGCGATCGAGGCTGCGTGCGTGGACGTGGTGCGGTCGCGGGAGCTCGGAGCGGGCGTCGCGCATGCCGTGGTGGAGGAGTCGCTGGAGCGGGCGTCGCACTCGGTGCAGGACATGGTGGCGCTGGCGTTGTTCGGGTCCGCGTCGCGGGCGGGGGAGGTGCCCGGGACGCTGCGGTCGCTTGGGGGCGTGGCGTGCGCGAATGCCTTCTGGGAGGCCAAGAAGGGCGTCCACGATCCGGGGCACGGGGACTTGAAGCGGTTCATTGACGACACGGAGCGGCTGACTAAG
>DASWAE010000185.1:0-27726 GCA_036391275.1 Trebonia sp. | reverse complement strand
GGGGGGAAGCTGATCTGGGTGAAGTAGAACGACTGCGTGGACGGGTCGAACAGGCAGCGCGGGTCGCTGAACGCGTTCGGGTCCTGGAACAGGGTCGGCAGGTTCAGCGGCCCGGTGAGGATCGTGCCGTTGGTCGTGGTCTCCTGCCCCACCTCGTTCACGACTTCCCACACCGCGTCGGGCGCTCCCTTGATGGTGTGGTCAGGGCCGACGCACAGACCCTGGTCCGGCGGGGTGAGCGCGCCGAAGAGCTGGTCGTTGACGAGGTCGTTCAGCCCGTCGAAGGCGTGGACCACCGACCCCCTGCCCCGGGTCGCGGGCCCGGCCGGGACCGTCGGGGCGCCCGCGCCATTGGCCTGCGCCGCGGGGTTGGGGCCGTTCGGCGACCTGGTGCCGGTCAGCGCCCTGGGCGTCTGGGCGTTCTCAATCGACGGGTTCGGTGCGACATGCTTGAACCCGGCGACGCCGTTCGCGGAGGCGGCTTGCCGGGATGCCTGGCCGGTGGTGCCGAACGTCGGAGCCGCGCTCGCGACGGCGGGCCTGAGCGTGGCCGCCTGCGAGGCAGCCGCCGGCATGGCCGCGAGGCAGGCGACTGCTCCCGCGGCCGCCACTATCGTCATGCGTTTCACTAACCCTTAACCTCCTTTTGCGCCTTGTGGGCACATCAGACCTAAAGAGAGCCGGTAGTGATACGGGGGCTGTGCGGCGCACGAACACACAGTGTGGTGATATTGAACGAATTAGTGCATTCGTGTCAATAGGTCGCGAACAGATCCGACCAAAATTAAAATGAATGTGATTTCGATTGCTCGCATGTGCCGCTACTCGTGGAATTAAGCCCGATCCGGTCATGGCGGCGGCACCGGGCCCGCGCCGACCGGCGCTCGGTGCTGGTATCGGTCACCGCGGCCGGCCGGGAGGTCCCGGAGAGCCGCTGGCCTCCCGCCCCGCTGGATGACGGCCGCCAGCTCGCCTGACGGAAAGCTCGGCCGCCCTGCTCGCCGTCGTGGTGAGCCCGGGTCAATTCTCCCCTTGCGCAGAGTCGGCAATAGCCTTTTGCTGCAAGGGGAGGTGGTTATGGAACCAGGCCGGTGGCCCCAGGAACATCCGCTGAAGCGGCACGACAGCCACGTGGCGGAGCAGATGGTGGAACGGGCGGCCGGGCTTGCCCGGGATTCCCATGCCCGGACCAGGCACGCCGCGGTCCTGATGAAAGACGACAGCATGCTGGGCTGGGGAATTAACGGCGTGCCGTTCCCGGGAGAGGACCACTGCTACTGCAAGGTCGCCGAGTTCGGCAACCACGACATGTGCCGGACGCACGCCGAGCAGCGGGCGATCACGCTGGCGCGCGAGGGCGACGGCTGGCGGCTGCTGCCCGGATCCAAGCTGGTCTACGTGCGCCTGGAGGCGGACGACTCGGTGCGGCTGGAAAACCCGCACTTCTGTCCCCGCTGCAGCCGCCTCGCCCTGTCCCTCGGCCTGGCCGAGTGGATCTTCGCGCTGTCCGAGGGCCTGGTCGGGTATTCCGCCGCCGACTACGACGCCATCTCACAGCTCACCTGGTTACCCCTAACCGCGTCATGGGCCGGGGTCCGTAGCCAGGCTCCGGCGAGGTTTTAACGCGGCCGCACGCTCGGCCCGGCGCCGACCGAGTGGTCTAATCACGGTGACGGAAGGGAGGAGCCCGCACATGTCCCTGCCACTGGCCGGCGTTACCGTCCTCGACCTCACCCGGGTACTGGCCGGCCCGTACGCGACCATGGTCCTTGGCGACCTCGGGGCAGAGGTCATCAAGGTGGAACGACTGCCTGACGGCGACGACTCACGGGCCATGGGGCCGTTCCGCGGCGGCGAGAGCTACTGCTTCGCCCAGGTCAACCGGAACAAGCGCGGGGTCGCGCTCGATCTCAAGCACCCCGACGGGCGCAACGCGCTGCTCGCCCTGGCGTCCCGGAGCGACGTGGTAGTGGAGAACTTCCGGCCCGGCACCGCGGAGCGGCTCGGCTGCGGCTACGACGCGGTCCGCGCCGTCCGGCCGGACGTCATCTACTGCTCGATCTCGGGCTTCGGCCAGACCGGCCCCTACGCGCAACGTCCGGCCTACGACATCATCGCCCAGGGCATCGGCGGGTTCCTCAGCATGACAGGGCATCCGGGCGGTCCGCCGGCGAAGTTCGGGATCGCCATCAACGACATCGCCGGCGGCGTGACCGCGGTCCAGGCCATCCTCGCCGCGTACATCGCGCGGCTGCGGGGCGAGGGCGGTCAGTACATCGACACGTCGCTGGTGGAGTCGGGCATCGCCTGGACGGTCTGGGAGGCGGCCGCTTACTTCGGCAGCGGCGAGGTGGCCGCGCCAGCCGGCACGCGGCACCGGCGCAACGCGCCGTACCAGGCCTACCGCACCAAGGACGGGTACGTCACGGTCGGCGGCAACACGCAGCGCATGTGGCAGGCGCTGTGCACCCAGGTGCTCGGCCGGCCGGACCTGGCGTCCCGCCCGGAGTACGCCACCGCGCAGGACCGGCTCGCCCACGCCGACGAACTCGAGCGGGACATCCAGTCGGTGCTCGTCACCGACACGACTGCCCACTGGGTCAGCGCGATGCTGGCCGCCGGGGTGCCGGCCGGGCCGGTGAACTCCTACGACCAGATGCTCGCGGACCCGCACCTGACCGCGCGCGGCATCACCACCACGGTGGAGCACTCGGTGCTCGGACCGGTGCGCGCGCTCAGCTCCCCGCTGCGCTTGTCGAAGACACCGCCGGAGATCCGCCGGGCCGCGCCCGCGCTCGGCGAGCACACCGCGCAGGTGCTCGGTTCTCTCGGCTACTCGGCCGCGGATGTCAGCGCCCTGCAGGCGGCCGGCGTGGTGTACGACCCGGCGCTCCCTCCGCCGGCTTCCCCGCCACCGCCCCGGCCGGCCGGCGGCACCGATGCCTGACCCGGACTCCGCCGCGCGGTACCGCGAGATCTCGCTGCGCGGCTATGACGCCGAGCTGGCCGGCTTCCTGGACGCGCTGCGGGCGGCGGACATGCGGGCGCTGCTGGCCATCCGCGGCACCATCCGGCAGGTACGCTAGCCCTCCCCCAGCGACGCGACAGAAGGGGAACGCCCATGACCAGCTCCGGAACGGGGACATGACCGGGGCGTGACCCGCCTTCACCATCGCCCTGGGTATGCCCTACGTGAAGATGATCTCCCCGCCGGCCGCCATGTCGTAGAGCTCACCCACGGTGATGATGTCCTTGACCTGATCGATCAGGTCGTCCTTGGTGAGGCCGAACAGGTCGGCGGACGCCTTGCAGGCGTACAGTCCCGCGCCGGTGTCGGCGATCATCTCGATGAACTCCGGGATGGAGGGGATGTCGAGCTGCTCCATCTTGTGGTTCATGTAGTGGGTCATGACCGAGGAGACTCCCGGGAGGCCGCCCGCCCAGGTGGCCAGGTGCAGGCCGGGGTTGCCGACCGTGGCGACCTTGATGTGCTCGTGGCGGGCCTTGTGGACGGCGTCGAGGCCGAAGAAGGTGAAGAACAGGTTCGCCTCCATCCCCTCGGCGCGAGCCCCGTTGGCCATGATCAGGCCGGGATAGACGCCCTCGAGCGAGCCCTTGGAGATGACGATGGAGACCTTCTCGATCTTCGCGGACATGTGGCATGTTCCTTTCCTGTCATGGCTTTCCAGGCGTGGCTGTCTGGGTGCGGCTTTCCGGGTGCGGCTCAGACGCAGCCGCGGGGCTTGGGGATCCCGGCGATCTTCGCGGCTTCCTTCGCGGGCCCCTTCGGGAACAGCTGGTACAGCTCCTTGACGGATACGCCGGAGGTCTTGCCGAGCACGCGGACGGTCGGACCGGTGCCCTTTTCCTCGTACGCGTGCCGCATGAACTTGATGACCTGCCAGTGCCGTTCGGTGAGCCCGCTGATGCCCTCCTGGCGGGCGATGAGCGGGGCCATCTCCTCGCGCCACTGCGCGGGCTCGGTGAAGAACCCCTCGTCGTTGAGGGTGACTGCGGTGCCTGCGTAGGTCACAGTGGGCATGAGCGTGCCTTTCTCTATCGCGCCGCTAGCGCGGCGGCAGGTGCTTGCCGGCGGCAGGCATCCGGCTGCGCACGGCCGGGATCTCGCGGCCGGGCAGCAGCACGTGCCAGTAGAGCCAGCCGAACGCCAGCTTGCCGAGGTGGTTCAGCCGGGACTGGCGCAGCAGCGGCAGCCCGACCCGGCCGGGGAAGTGACCGGTCAGCGGCTCGGTGTCGTAGTTGAAGTCGATCAGCAGCGCCTGGCCGGCCCCGCTTTCGATGAAACAGTTCGTGTGCCCGTCGAACGCGGCGTCCAGCGGCTCCCCGGCCAGGTACCGGGTGATGTTCCGCGCGAGCACCTCGCCCGCGAAGTGGGCCACCGAGCCGGCCTTGGACGTGGGGATGTCGGCGGCATCGCCGATCACGAACACGTTCGGCTGCGCCTTGGCCTGCAGGGTTCGCGGGTCGGTGGGCACGAAGCCGAGCTCGTCGCCCACGCCGGGCGATCGCGTCACGTACTCCTGGCCGCCGTGCAGCGGCACGACGACTGCCAGGTCGAAGCCGACCTCGCGGCCGTCGAAGGACACAAGCCGCCCGTCCGCGCCGTCCACTTCGCCGGTGTTGAACTCCGTGACGACGCTAATGCCTTTCTGCTTGAGCAGTCCGCTGAGCTCGTGGTCGCAGACGGGCTTGGTGAACGCGCCGTCCAGCGGGGTGACAAAGGTCAGCTCGACCTTGTCCCTGATGCCGCGCTCGCGGAAGAAAGAGTCGGCGAGGAAGCAGAACTCCAGCGGGGCCACCGGGCACTTGATCGGCAGGTCCATCACCGCCACGGCGAGACGGCCGCCGCTGAACTCCGCCAGCGCGCGCCGTAGCGCGACCGCGCCGTCGAGGGTGTAGAAGGTGAAGACCCGCTCCATCCAGCCGGGACCGGTGAGGCCGTCGGTCTCCTCGGGAACCAGCCGAGCGCCGGTGGCGATCACTAGCACGTCATAGCCGACCGTGGTGCCGTCGGCCAGCATGACCTCGCTCGCGTCCGGTTCCACGCGTGCCACGGCGGCCTGCCGGAAGGTGACGCCGGGCCGGAGCTGACGCTGCCGTGACCGGGTCAGGCGGCCGGGCTCGGCCTTCCCGAAGGGCACGAACAGCAGGCCCGGCTGGTAAAGGTGCGCATCGTCCGGGTCGATGACGATGATCTCGGCGGCGCTGCGATCGAGCATGCGCCGCAGCCGGTTAGCGATGAGCGTCCCGCCGGTCCCGCCGCCCAGGATGACGATTCTCTTTCCCATAGAGCCAGGATGCGGCCGATACCCCCGCGGGTATTAGGGGCTAACGTCTCCTCGGACCGTGGCTATCGTCCCGGAGTACGGGAACATGCTGGTCAGGCCATTACACCGCAGGAGAAGGAGGTCACCGGGCCTCTTGCCCGGGTGGCGCGGCGTGCGCGTCGGCCAGCCGGTCGACGGCCCGGGCGAGCGCGTCCAGGGCAGGGACGGCGGCGGCCAGCGCCCGCTGCTGGCGGGCAGGCAGCGTGGACAGGGCCAGGTGCAGCACGGCGGCGTTGGTGGCCTGCCAGGCGAGGACCGCCTGCTGCCCGGCCTCGGTCACGGTCAGCTCGACGGCACGGCGGTCGTCGCTGGCGGTGACGCGGGCCACCAGGCGCTTGGCGGTGAGGGCGTTGACGATCGTCGTCACGGTGTTGGGCCGCATGTTCAGCAGCCGGGCCAGCTGGCCGGGCCGGGCACCCGGGTGCTCGGCCAGCGCGCCGAGCAGTTCCAGTTGCGCCACCGCCAGCGTGTTGCCCGGGTCGGCGACCCGGGCGCCCCGCCGCAGGGCGCGGCGCAGCCGGGCGATCCCCTCCGCCAGCCCGTCTGCCCGGACGGCGGCGTCACGGTCCGCGCGGCGCGAGCCGGCCGCGCTCACCGCTCGCCTCCCGCCCCCGGCCGGCCATCCGCCGGCCGTGCACGGCCGGCCGCTGTCCCTGGCCGCGCCGCCGGGGGCGAGCCGGCGCCCGCCACGGCCGCCACCACCCCGGCCAGCGCCAGCAGCGCCATCGACAGCCCCGGGCCGTCGGCCGGGTGCCCCGTGAGCCGCGCGGCGTGCAGTCCGAGCGTCACGACGGCCACGCCCAGCGCCGTGCCGATCCCCCGGGTCATGTTCACCATCCCGCCTGCGGTCGCCGCGTCCCGCGCCGGCAGCGCCGCCATGATCTCGGCGTTATTCGCCGGAGTGTACAGGCCCAGGCCCGCGCCGAGCAGCCCGAGCAGCACCGCTGACGCCGCGCCGGGCAGCGGCACCGCCAGCGCGGCAGCGGCTCCCGCCGCCACCGCGCCCCCGGCGGCACAGCGGCGCCTGCTCGTCCACCAGCCGCCCAGGAACCGGTCAGCGAGCGCCGCGGTAAGGCCGAACGCCGCCGGCAGCGAGGTCAGCAGCAGCCCCGCCTCCAGCGCCCCTCCCCCGCGGCCGGTCACCACCTGAGGAAACAGGACCAGCGGGCCGAACAGGACGAGATAGGAGCACAGCGCGCCGCCCAGTGCCCGCCCCGCCCCGGACGCCGCCAGCACCCGGAAGTCCACCAGCGGCGCCGCCACCCGGTGCTCCAGATGCCACAGGGCTGTCCCGGCGACCACCGCCACGCAGGCGGACGCCGCCACCGCCCAGGCGGGCCAGCGCAGCCCGCTCACGGCCGAGACTGCCAGCATCCCCGCCGTCGCCGACGCCGCCAGCAGGGCCATCCCGGTCAGGTCGGCCGGGTCGCGGTCAGCCCGCACGCGGGTGCGGGGCAGCAGGAACCACCCGGCGGCGACCGCGGCCAGGCCCACCGGGACGTTGAGGAAGAAGACCCACCGCCAGCCTGCCACCGCTACCAGCAGGCCCCCGGCCAGCGGCCCGGAGGCGAGGCCCACGGCCTGCGCCGCCGCCTGGACGCCCAGCGCAGCCCGGCGCCTGCCCGCGGGCACGCTGGTGACGACGATCGCCACGCTGTTGGCCTGGAGCATCGCCGCGCCCGCCGCCTGCACCACCCGCAGCCCGATCAGCATGCCCAGCGACGAGGACAGCCCGCAGGCCGCGGACGCGCCGGCGAAGACAACGAACCCGTACAGGTACACCAGCTTGCGCCCGGCCCGGTCCGACCAGCGGCCCCCCGGAACCAGCAGCGCGGTCAGCGCGAGCAGGTAGGCCAGCGAGACCCACTGGACGGCGGCCAGCCCCGCGCCGAACTGCCGCTGCAGGGACGGGAAGGCCACCGTGACCACGCTCGCGTCGAGCTGGCCCATGAACGCGCCGAAGCACACCGCGCCGACCGCGAGCCACGGCGCCAGCCGGTGCTCGCGGACGGCGGCCGGCCTGGCCGGCTCGCGCAGCAAGCTCACCATGGGCTGGCCTCGTCGCCTTCGGCGAGCACGAGAGCGGCGCTCCAGCACTCGACCATTGCCTCCGCCAGTAACCTTCATCTGCAACAGAACTATAATAGCTCTGATACAGAACTATATGAACAGCGGGCGGACAGCACGGCGCCTGCAACCTCCCCTGTCGTCGCCCGGCAGGACAGGGGTACTTTCCTCGAACAACATCTGTTGTGAATCGGACAACAGGTGTAGTTTACACCCTGTCACCGCTCGCTGGCCAGGCGCACCGGAACCCAGATAAGCGCGGCCGACAGCGCGCCGAGCACGATCCCGGCGGCGATCAGACCGGCCGCCAGCCGCGTCAGCCCCGGGGCGGAGACGCCCGCATCGGCGCGCACCGTCACCCCGGCCGAGCCGTCCGGGTTCATCGCCACCGCGGTCCAGTCGCCGTCCTGGGCGGTCCACCGCAGCACCTGAGTACCCGTGCCCGCGACCTGGGCGACCCAGATGCCGGCGGTCCGCGGCGGGGCGGGCCGGCCGGCGCCGTCATGGACGGTCAGGTCGCCGGCCCTGGTGCCGGTGACCGTGGCGTACGCCGTCCCGGACAGGTACGCCGCGACCCGGTCAGCGGGGCCGATCGCCGCGAACACGGGCGTGCCCGTGGTGACGGCAGTGACCCGGAGCCGCACGTCCCCGGCCAGCCCGTTCAGCAGCAGGCCCCAGCCCAGGCTGACGCGCTCGCTGGCCAGCGCGTACCCGGTGGTGGAGTAAGTCGTCGTGCCCGTTGTCACGTAGCCGTCATGGCGCAGCGCCAGATCAGCCCAGAGCACCGTTCCCCCGCCGCCGAGCAGCCCGAGCGAGACCAGCGCCAGCACCGAGCCGATGACTACCGCGACGATGCGCCCGGCCGACCAGCCGCCTGCTGATCCGGGACGTGGCGGCCTCCCCGGGCCGCCGGCCTGGCCAGGGCCGCCGGAGCCTGCGGTAGTTCCGTGAGGAATGCCAGTAGCCATGGTCATCACCCCTAGCCCCACGGTAGGCAGCCCGCGCCCCGGCGATGCAGGTAGCTACGTCCCTAGACGCCGGGACTTCCGGCTCTGGGCTTACTTGCCAGCCTGGGCGGAATGGCGCGGCGAGCCACCTACCAGCCGGGTCGCATCCCGTACGGGAACACCGCCATGATCGCCTCGATGTGGCGGATCACGCCACCGGAGACCTTGAACAGCTCCCAGATGAAGTAGGAGTTCGGAGCGGCGAAGCGCGGCGGGACCGCCCCGGTCCGCACCGGGCCCGGGTGGTCGAAGAACACCAGCCCGAGCACCAGGCCGCGCTCCACGTCGATGACCGGGTAGCGGCGGTCCCTGATCCGCTCGATCTGCGGGAACCCGAGCAGCCGTACCTGGTCCCTGACGCTCATCCCGATCCCCTCTCCCAGCGGGGATCCCGGGCCGAGCCCCTCCGCGGCCGGGTTGAGGACCGTCTGCACCCCGTTCTCGATCCGCAGGCAGTCGTCGGCCACCGGGATCAGGTCCGCGTCGTCGTCTTGCACCCCGTTGAAGTACGCGTCGGCGGCGGCCTTGAGCCTCCCCCGGCCCGTCCGCGCCGCCGGCTCGACGACATCGCCAGCCAGCGGGCTCGGCTGGCGCAGCCGGGCCGGGAAGTCGGCCCGCCCGAACAGCGGCGCGCGCGCGACGAGCGCCTCGGCCTCGGTGATCAGCCCGGACGTGCCCGTCTTAAGCCGCACCCCGGCCAGCGCACCCGCCCCGGCCTCGGCGATCATGCCCCATCCGGCCTGCTGTCCCTGCTCGGGGTCGGCCACCGCGACGTTCCGCTCCGCCGCGACTCCGGTCACCGTCGCCCAGGCACCGCTGCCGAACGGGATCTCCTGCCCGTTCTCGGTGTAGCGCGCCCCCGGCGCGAGCGGCAGCAGCCCCGGATCACCCTTGCCGAGGGCGTCGAAGTAGAGGTCAAGCAGGGCGCGTTCCGGCATGATGCTCCTCCTGTCCGCGGCGGCACAGCCGCTTAAGCCCGTGCTAGCCTCGCCGGCGCAGGGCGTCAAGTCACAACTCGTCATCTCTCGGCCACTTACTGTCCAGATACGCTTATCTCAGCGAGGACAACGCCGAAGGGGGCAGGCAATGTCGATGACGCAGTTGCTCAGGCTGGGTGCTGACGTCTGCTGCGCCGACGGGGAGTGCGGCCGCTCTACGCGTACGTCAAGCAGCTGCTCGCCGACGGCGTGCCGATCCACGGCGTCGGGAACCAGGGCCACCTGGACGCACCGGGACGCGCCGCAGGCGCGCGTCCCGGTGCCTGGTGGAACCGCCATCCGTTCGGGATCGGGGTGTTATCAAAACTCTTCGGCGTAGCTCTTTCTACTTGGGAGCGTTACGATTCGGCCGAGGAGCGAGGATGAGTACCAGGCGGCGCCGGCTTGACCCTGTGGGGCCATTTGGTAACCCGGACGGGTCACGGGCCGACATCGAGGACCTGATCAGTGAGTTCGTCGATTTCGGCGGCAATCCCGCCTACGGTCACCTCGCGACCCGCGCGAACGACTCCAAGGTGCGGGTGATCGTCGGCAAACTCGGCGCCGGCAAGACGGTCTACCTGCGGCGCCTGCAGGATTTCCAGGCACATCAGGACTCCGTTTACGCCGCCGCGCCGCAGCAGAGCCTGCCGAAGACGGAAGTCATCGTGAAGGCGTGCCAGTGGTTCTCTGACCGGGTCCTGGTCGAGAAGTGGATGCAGATCTGGGAACGCGCGATCATGCGGTCGCTGACCACGCACTTGCTGCGCCTTCCCGAGTTGCGCCAGCAGTTGCGGGATGAGCAGGTCGAGGAAATCGAGCAGTCGTACGGGCGGCTGCTTGGTGATTTCCGCCGGCCCCGGTCGATTTACAGCGAGGTCCGCGACATCATCAACCAGCAGCACAGCGCCCATCAGCTGTCCGCGTACCTCGATGACCCGCTCTGGGACGACCTTGAGAGCCTCCTTGGCGAGGTGCTCAGCCAGTGCAAGCCGATCTACTTCTACCTCGACGCGATCGACGAGGAGTTCAGCCACGCCCCGATGTACTGGCTGAAGTGCCAGGAGGGGCTCTTTTACCAGGTCATGCGGCAGCTCCGCGACCATAAGCTGGGTGGCCGGCTGCACGTCGTGGTCTGTATCCGCGACATCGTCATGTCGTCGGTGTACCGGTCGGAACACGCGCCGCGGTACTACAACGAGCCGCACATCCGCGTCTTGACGTGGGACCGCGGCTCGCTGCTTTACCTGCTCGAGCAGAAGCTGCGGCGGCTGCCGGCCTCGCTGCTGATGCGGCGCACCACCAGCGGCTCCCCCACCATCCACGACTGGCTCGGCGTCAACGGCAGCTGGCCGGGGCCTAACGGGGACGCGACGATCGAGGACTACCTGCTCAGCCACACCAGGCTGATCCCGCGCGACATCATCTCGCTCGGCAATGACCTGAGCGAGGAGGTCTTGCGGCAAAAGCAGGCCGGGCTTGACGCGATGCCCCCGGCGGCCGTCGCGGGGGTGGTGCAACGCTGCGCCAAGCGGTTCGGCGATTCACAGCTCGCGCAGTGCGCCAACCAGATCTCGTCGGACCTGATGCCGGCGAACGCCGCCCTGCAGGACTACTCCGAACTGTTCACGAGCACCCAGGCGTACATCAGCGGGGTGCAGGAGGACGTCCGCTCCTTCGTCCGGATGATGGGCGTTGACCGGTTCTCCGGCGGGGACCTCGCGGCCCTGCAGGAAGTCGCCGACCTGCACTTCGAGACGCCGACCAACCTCGCCTCCGTGCTGTGGCAGAACGGGCTGCTCGGGTACGTGGACGAGTCCGGGCAGCGCCGGTTCTACTCCATGGGCGACGTCGAGCAGTTCCACTTCCCTCCGGACGCGAGCACCTACGTACTGCACCCGTGCCTCACGTACGCCGTCGGGGGAATCCAGCACGTGCGCGGGGACTCCGGGCCTGGCGGCGCGGCGAGAGCGCCCCGCACCCGCCCGCTCCCCGCCGCGAGGCGCAGGGCGGCGCCGGCCGCCACGCTGCGCGCAGCCGGCCGCCGGGCGCTCCCGGAGTGCGACCCGGCGGAAGTGCGGTCCCTGGCGGTGACCGGGGGCGCCGGCTACGTGGCGGGCGACCTCATCGACGACCGCTTCGAAGTCCTCCAGGTACTCGGCCAGGGCGGGTTCTCGAAGGTCTACCGGGTGCGGGACGACCTCGAGGGCAAGGAGCGGGCACTCAAGCTCTTCACCACCGCCGCCGGGTATGAGGCGGTGCGCCGGGAGATCGGCGCCCTGCGGGAAATCCATCATCGTAACGTGGTGGAGGTCTTCTGGGCCGGCAAGACCAGCGCGGACGACTGGTACCTCATTACCGAGTTCGTTGACGGGGAGTCGCTGGAGGAGTTCGTCACCGGAAAGCGGAACCTTCGTGACCGGGAGGCGGTGGACGTGGCACTCGACCTGCTCGAGGCGCTCGCCGCGTTTCATCCCGGCGGGCTGATCCACCGCGACATCAAACCGCGCAACGTCATGCTTACCCGCGCGGGGGCGAAGCTCCTCGACTTCAACATCGCTTCCCGGTTCGGCGACCCGGTGCATACGCAGTCCGGCACGCCGCCGTATCAGCCGCCCGACGCCGACCTCACCCGCTGGGACGCCTCCACCGACCTGTTCGCCGTCGGCGTGCTGCTCTACCAGTTGGTCGGCAACGGCAACCACCCGTACCCGAATGCGATGCCCGTGACCGACGGCGTGGTGACCGACCCGAGGGCGTTCCGCTCCGACCTCGGCGCCGATCTCGCGGAATTCCTCATCAAGGCGTGTGCCCCGGCCAGTCGTGACCGCTTTTCCACGGCCACCGAAATGCGGCTTGCCTTGCGTCACATCCGCGATCACATTTGACTTGTGGCCACCCTCCTTGATCGCCTCGCGCAAGTTGCCTATGAGGCGTATCGCGGCGCCCTTCCCAAGCCTGTCCTGCCGTGGGAAGACATCACCAAGCAGGAGCAGCGAGCCTGGAAGACAGCCGTGTCCGCCGTCGCCGGGGAAGCCGGCGGCACCCTCCGTGAGCCGCCCCCCGGCAAGTCGCTGGTCCTCCAGCTCGGAAACCAGCGTCACACCTTCGGTACCGACTTCACGGTCGGACGCGAGGGAAGCCTCATCATCGACGACGATTTCGCTTCCGGGCAGCACGCCCGTTTCCTGACCGTGCGCGGCCTGTGGTACGTCGAAGACCTCGACTCCACCAACGGCACCACGCTGAACGGGCGCCCCATCCTGTCGGTCCAGCTGCTGAAGCGACGCGACAAGATCACGATCGGCCACACGGTCATGACCGTGCTGTCGGCCTGAGCCGTCGAGAGCCATGACGGCGGTGCCGGGCGGAGCCAGCGCCCGTTCGGGAGCATCGTTTTCGTCGTAAGCCAAGCCATTCTGCCTTCCGGCACGTAATCCGGATGAGCCCGCGCACGGAGACGAGCGGACAGCGCCAGGAAGGCTGTGGTGCGGATGCGGCCCGGCGTCGCCGGCAAGACCATGCCGAAGCTCCCCACCATCGACGAGATCATCGCCCCGCACGCGCGGTGACCAACGGCCCGGTCATGACCGGCCAGACGGGGCTGTCTTGGGGACCTCCTGCCCTGCCACGGCCAGCGGGACGGTCTTAGCTTCGAAAGATGACTAGGACTAGCGGTGCGTACATGGGAGCGAGCGACGCTTTCTCCTGGCACATGGAACGCGACCCCGTACTGCGGCCGCCCATTATCGTGACTGCATGGCTCGACCGGGCGCCCGACTGGGACGTGCTCGTGTCGCGCGTCGACCGGATGTCCCGGCTCATGCCCGCGCTGCGCCAGCGCGTCGTTGACTCCCCGGTCCCGACCATCGCCCCGCGGTGGACCTACGATCAGCACTTCGACCTGAACTGGCACGTGCGCCGCGTCCGCGCGCCCGAGCCCGGGACCCGGGACGCGGTGGTCGAGCTTGCCCGTCAGCAGGCGATGGATGCCTTCGACCGCGCCCGCCCGCTGTGGGAACTCACCCTGGTCGAAGGCCTGGACGGCGGAGGAGCGGCGCTCATCGTCAAGATCCACCATTCGCTGTCGGACGGCGTGGGCGGGATGCGCATGCTGGAGGCCGTCGCCGACCCGAAGCGCAAGCCCCGCCGCCTGGGCGAGATGCCGCCGGCCCCGGCGGGCGAGCAGGTGGATCAGCGCACGCTGCTCACCCAGGCCGCTGAGCTGATGACTACGCAGGCCATCGACCTGGCCCGGCGCGGGGCCGAGGCAGCCGTCCCGGCCCTGTTCCGCTGGGCCCGGAACCCGCTCGGCTTCGCCCTCGGCACCGTGGCGATGGCCCGCTCGGTCTACCGGACGGGCGGGCCGAGCTCGGGTGCCCTGTCGCCCTTGATGCGCGAACGGGCGACGATACGCCATCTCGCGATGATGGAGGTCTCGCTTGACGCGCTGAAGACCGCGGCCAAGGCGGCGGGCGGGACCGTCAACGACGCCTACCTGGCGGCGGTTACCGGCGGGCTGCGCAAGTACCACGAACGCCACGGCACGTCCGCCGAGTCGCTGCGGGCCGTCGTCCCGGTCAACCTGAGGGCCGAGGACGACACGGGCTGGGGCAACAAGATCACCCTGGGGCGGCTGATCATGCCGGTCGGGGAACCAGACCCGGAGGCCCGGATCCACGCCCTGCACCGTGTCATCCAGGGAGCGCGCAGTGAGCCGTCGCTTCCGGTCACCAGCGTGATCGCCGGGGCGGTCAACATGCTCCCGGTCAGCTACGTGGGCGGGCTACTCAAGCACGTCGACTTCCTGGCGAGCAACGTGCCTGGCCCCGCGGTCCCGGTTTACATCGCCGGCGGCAAGATCACCGGCTTGTTCGCGTTCGGTCCCACCATCGGGGCCGCGCTCAACACCACCCTGCTCTCCTACGACGGCACCTGCCATATCGGCGTGAACATCGACACGGCCGCGGTGCCAGACCCGGACGTCCTGCTGGCCTGCCTTGAGGAAGGACTCGCCGAGGTCACGGGTCTGGCGACGCGCGACGGCCATGAGGCAAAGGAGGTGGGACCGACTGGCTAACTTGTCAGCTTCCTCACCTCTAACTGGAGTCATTATGCGCAAGTACGCAATCTCAACCGGCGTGATCGGGCTCGTCCTGCTCATCGCCGCCGGCCTGATGTCCTGGTGGATCACGCCCTCATACATCGCCCGCATGCCGAGCGGTAACAACACGACGCGGACCTACGACGCCACGATCCGCACGTTGTTCGACCCGGCGGCGATGGCGTCAGGCAACCTGGCCAGCGCCATCCAGTCCGGCCTGCCCGGCGCGGTCACGGAGACCGTCAAGGTGCAGCAGACCTCGGGCAACACCGCCCTGGTGCTGGACACCAGGACCCTCACGGTGGCCGGCCGCACGGCGGGCCGGATCGTCTCGTCCTACTCGCTGGACCGGCGGACCCTCGAGGCGACCAGCAGTCACCCCGCCAACTGGACCGTGACTCCCGCCACGGGCCTGACGGTGAGCTGGCCGCTCGGTGCCAAGCAGCAGAACTACACCGGGTGGGTGCCCCAGACCGGCACCACCACCACCCTCAAGTACGTCAAGCAGGTGCAGCAGGGCGGCATCAACACCTACGAGTACCAGGCGACCGTCCCGGCGACACCGATCAAGAACGCGCAACTGCTTGCGAGCATGCCGAAGTTCCTGCCGGCAGCCTTGCTGCCCAAGCTAACCGCGGCCGGGATCATCTCGCCAGCGGTCGCGGCCAGCTTCGCCAGTGCGTTCCCGAACGCCACGCTGGTTCCGCTGTCCTACGCCTACCAGGCGGCTAACACCTACTACGTGGCGCCCGACACCGGGCTGGTCGTGAACCTCAGCAACAACGAGACTCAGACGGCCGGCGTCACGCTGCCCAACGGCAAGTTCGTCCCGGTGCTCCCGGTCCTGGCGTACAGCTACCACGCCAGCCCCACCACCCTGACGGAGGCGGTGAACGACGCCAACAACGGCAGCAGCACGATTACCACCTTCGGAGTGTCGGTGCCGATCGCGGCGGCGGCGACCGGCTTCGTCCTCCTGGTCCTCGCCGTGTTCCTCTGGATGCGCGGCAGCGGCAGGGGACGCCCGGCCGGGACGGCTCGCCCTGAGCGCCACCCGGTTCCCGCGGGCGGCACCCGCTGATCCTCCGGGCGATAGTGTCTAGGGGCGTAGCGTGCGTGCACGCTACGCCCCGCCCTGTCTCAGCTGCTTGGAGAATCCGTGACCGACGCGGTTCAGACCAGCGACGCCGACGGCGTCCTGGTGATCACCATCAACCGTCCCGAGGCGCGCAACGCCGTCAACGCCGAGGTCGCACGCGGCGTCGCGGCCGCGATTGACGCGCTCGACAGCCGCGACGACCTGCGCGTCGGCGTGATCACCGGCGCCGGCGGCACGTTCTGCGCCGGGATGGACCTGAAGGCGTTCCTCACCGGCGAGCGGCCTTCCATCCCCGGCCGCGGCTTCGCCGGCCTCACCGAGGCGCCGCCGGCCAAGCCGCTGATCGCGGCGGTCGAGGGCTACGCGCTCGCCGGGGGCTGCGAGATCGCGCTGTCCTGCGACCTGGTGGTCGCGGCGGACAACGCGAAGTTCGGCCTCCCCGAGGTCAAGCGCGGGCTGGTCGCCGCGGCGGGCGGGCTGCTGCGGCTGCCCCGGCGGATCCCTTACCAGGTCGCCATGGAGCTCGCGCTGACCGGGGAGTTCCTCGACGCGCCCCGCGCCCACCACTTCGGCCTGGTCAACCGGCTCACCGAGCCAGGCGGTGCGCTCGACGCCGCCCGCGACCTCGCGGCGGCGGTCGCCGCCAACGGCCCGCTCGCCGTGCGCGCCACCAAGTCCGTCATCGCCAGCGCGGACGACTGGCCGGCCGGCGAGTTCTGGAGCCGGCAGCAGGCCGTCGTCGAGCCGGTGTTCACGTCCGCCGATGCCCGCGAGGGGGCGCTGGCGTTCGCGGAGAAGCGGCCGCCGCGCTGGACCGGGCGGTAACGCCCGCGGGCTCACCGCGGCTCGGGCGGGTCCGCGCCTTCTTCCGGGCCGTCAGGTACGACGAGCCCGCTTGGCTCGAAGGCCCCTTCCCCGGCCACTGCGGCAAGCTCGTAGCCCAGTGACCCGGGCGCCTCGGGAGCCAGGGCTCGCCTGCCGGTGAGCGCCGAGGCGACGGCCGCGACCAGGCAGGCCGCGATCGCGAAGCCGAAGGCCACCCCGAGGCCGGCGTGGAACGGCGCGGTGATCAGGTGCGGGAAGAACTCCCGCCCGGCCACGTAGGCGGCGTGCGCGGCGGGCAGGTGCCCGAGCAGCGGGCCGAGCAGCTGCTGCATCGGGTTGTAGCCGAGGAACGAGGCGAACAGCACGCCGATCGGCGGCAGGTGCGAGATCGGCGCGGCCGCGGCGGCCGGGACGCCCTGCGCGGTCAGCCCATCGAACATGGCCGACGGCAGCTTGCTCGACAGGCCGGCCACCATCAGGGTGAAGAAGATGCCGATCGACAGCACGAACGCGGAGTTCTGGAAGGTGGCGATCATGCCGCCGGCCGCGCCGCGCTGGCTGGCCGGGACGGAGTTCATCATCTCCGCCCAGTTCGGCGAGACGAACAGGCCGGAGCCGAAGCCGTTGAACGCGATCACGATCGCGAACACCCAGTAAGGGAAGTTCACCGGGACGAAGATCAGGACGAGGAACGTCGCCGCGGTCAGCAGCGCGCCGCCGACGGTGAACGCCTTGGCGCCGAACTTGTCCGACAGGATGCCGGACAGCGGCGCGGAGATAAGGAAGCCGATCGTCAGCGGTATCAGGTAGATGCCGGCCCACAGCGGCGTCTGGCTGTAGCTGTAGCCGTGCAGCGGCAGCCAGATGCCCTGCAGCCAGATGATCAGCATGAACTGCATGCCGCCGCGGCCCATCGCGAGCATCAGGCTCGCGACGTTGCCGGCCGCGAACGGCCGGATCTTGAACAGCGAGATGCGGAACAGCGGCTCGGCGACCTTGGTCTCGACGTAGCTGAAGACCACGAGGAGGGCGACGCCGCCGAACAGCGCGGTCAGCACGAACGGGCTGGTCCAGCCCATCGGGTGCCCGCCGTAGGGTTGCAGGCCGTAGGTGATGCCGACCAGGATCGCGATCAGGCCGACGGCGAACAGGATGTTGCCCCACCAGTCCATCCGCGCGTGCTTGCGGATGCCGATGTCGTGCAGCATGAAGTACGCCCAGATGGTGCCGAACGCGCCGATCGGCGCCGACACCAGGAAGATCAGGTGCCAGTTGACCGGGGCGAGCGCGCCGCCGAGGATCAGCCCGATGAACGACCCGGCGATGGCGGCGATCGAGTTCACGGACAGGGCGGTGCCACGCTGGTTGGCCGGGAACGCGTCGGTGACGATCGCGGCGGCGTTGGCGAACAGGAACGCGCTGCCGATGCCCTGCACGATGCGCCAGATGATCAGCCACAGCGCGGCGTCCGCGCCGTGCATCCAGGTCACGGTCAGGAAGATCGAGCCGACGGTGAAGATGGCGAAGCCGATGGTGTACATCCGCACCCGGCCGAACATGTCGCCAAGGCGGCCGAACGAGACCACGAGGACCGCGGAGACCACCAGGAACCCCATGAACATCCACAGCAGGTAGCTGGTGTTGCCGGGGGTCAGCGGGTTCAGCCCGATGCCGTGGAAGACGTCGGGCAGCGCGATCAGCACGATCGACTGGTTGACGGTCGCCATCAGCGTGCCAAGCGTGGTGTTGGACAGGGCGATCCACTTGTAGCTCGGCCCGGGCAGGTAGCCGGCCCGCGCGGGCGCGCCCGCCACTTCGGAGTTAACCGTCATCGGCGGATACGCCCCCTGGGAATCCGAGCGAGTGCTTGCTTGCCATCAACTAACTATGACGTATCGGGCAGCGGCAAGCCACGGCCGGACCCCCCTAGTCCGGGGCGGCCCCAACGCCCACTCCGCCGAGCTTGAGCGGGGTGCGCCCGGTGGCCCGCAGGACGTCGTTGGCCCGCCGGGTGATGACCGGCAGCATCGGTAATGGCACTGCAGGTGAAGGCCCGGGGCGGCACCGGGCGAGCGGCGAGGCTGCCCAGCCAGCGTGCCGCGTGGCCCGCCGCGAGGTCGAGTGCGATCTGCCGGTCCTTCACCCGGCCAGTATTACAGGCCGCGGGATTTCAGCCACTCGGCGCCACGGCGGGCTGAGGCGCGGCTCAGCCAGGCGTCCTGGACGACCTCGGACAGTTCCCGGTAGGTGAGGGCGGGAAGGTCCCGTTCGCGGAGCAGGACCGACAGGTGGCCGTCGAAGTGCGGGGTGGTGAAGAACGGGGTGTCCGGGTCGTCGATGAGCGACCGCTTGTCTGCTTCCGACTCCACCCAGAAGACGATGACGTCGTCGTAGCGCTCGCCGGTTACCGGGTCGAAGGCGTCCGGGCGAGGGTTGCGGAAGAAGATGAAGGACTTGCCGCCCACCTGGTAGATCGGCCTGTCCTTGGAGCCTTCCCAGATGGTGACGTGCGGCAGAGCCTGGGCTAGGGCGTGAACGTCCTCGACCGTAGCGGGGCGGCTGTCCTCGGACTCCATGGCTTCGAGGATAAGGCGGCTGTCGTCGCGGTCCCCGGACCGTGGCCAGGCGGCGACGTCACGAGACGTGCTCCATGATGATGACGCCGAGCGTGCCCGGCTCCAGGGCGTCGAAGACGTGCGCGACATCGCCCGGGTAGCGCAGGTAGTCGCCTGGGCCGAGTTCGACGGCGTTGCCCACCGGGCCGGCCAGGACGCGGCCGCTGCCGAGGATCAGGTGCTCCATCGTGCCGGCGGTGTGCGGCCGGGCCCGGTGGCCCGCGCCCGGCTCGGCGCCGACCCGGTAGATGTCACGGCGGGCACCCGGCGGGCAGGATGCGAGCATCGCCGCCTCGTAGGGGTCGCGCTCGGCGTGCATGACCACGCCCTCCCCTGCCCGGATCACGTGAATGTCCCTGCTCGGCGGGTCGATGAGGCGGCTGAGCGGCACGCCGAGCGCGGTGCCAAGTGCCCACAGCGTCTCGAGCGACGGGTTGCCGGTGCCGTTCTCCAACTGGGAGAGCGTCGACTTGGCGATGCCCGCCCGCTTGGCCAGCTCGGTCAGCGACAGGCCGGTGCGGGCGCGCTCGCGGCGCAGGGACAGCGAGACGAGCGCGACGACATCGGCCGGGGTGCCGTCCGCCGAGGTGCCGCGGCCGCCTGTCTCTGTCACGGTTGTTCGCTCCATCCTACGCTGCGTTCGATTTGACGAACCATGTCTTACGGTTCATTATATTGAACATGCGGAGTCTATGGCGAACATCTCTCTCGGTGTGGCCACGGGATGCCGCGCTGTTGCGCGATGTCGGGCTTGTCTGCCTGGCCGACGGGATCGTCGGCGTGTCGTTCGGTGCGGCCTCGGTCGCCGGCGGGCTGCCCTGGTGGGTGCCGGTCGCGCTGTCACTGCTCGTCTTCGCGGGCGGGTCGCAGATCGCCGCGGTCGGGGTGGTGCTGGGCGGCGGGTCGCCGCTCGCCGCCGTCGCGGCGGGCGCGGTGCTGAACACCCGGCTGTTCCCCTACGGCCTCGCGGTCGCGGACGTGGTCACGTCGGACGAGGCCGGCGCCGGCGGCGCGACGCGCGGCCCGCGCCTGCGCGGGGCCGTCGGGCGCTGGCTGGTCCGGCTCATCGGCACGCACGTGATCACGGACGAGTCAACCGCGTTCGCGCTGCGGCAGGACGACGGCACCAGGCGGCGCGCCGCGTTCTGGACCTGCGGCATCGCACTGTTCGTGGTATGGAACGTGTCCGTCCTCCTCGGCGTGGGCCTCGGCTCGGCGCTGCACGACACCAGCGCGTTCGGGCTCGACTCGACGTTTCCCGCGGTCATGCTCGCGCTCGCGCTGCCGACGCTGACCTCCCGGCCCATCCGGGTCGCCGCGGGGGCCGGCGCGGTGATCGCGGTCGCGCTTACCCTGGTGCTGCCCGCGGGGCTGCCGCTGCTCGCCGCCCTGGGCGGCCTCGGCACCCGCTTGCCAGGCTGGCGGCGCATGCTCCGCCGGCCGCCGAGGCCGCGAGGGGCCGAGAGTGCCGGCGCCACGGTGACCGAGGACGAGCTAACGGCTGGGGGCAGGCGATGATGCCGATGACGGCCATAGGGGCGCTCGGCGTGCTGACGTACGCGTTCCGGCTCACCGGCCCGCTGCTGCGCGGCCGGGTGACGGTGCCCGCCGCCGCGGAGCGGTTGTTCGCCGACGCGGCGACGGTGCTGCTCATCGCGCTCGCGGCGACCGCCGCCCTCACCGCGGGCCACGATTTCGCCGGCTGGGCGCGCCCCGCCGGGGTCCTCGTCGCAGGGGTGCTCGCCGCGCGCCGCGCGCCGTTCCCGGTGGTGGTGGTCGCCGCGGCCGCCGTCACGGCGCTGCTCCGCCTGGCCGGCGTCCACTAAGCCGCCAGAATCACCACGGGCCCCAGCGATGGTATGCCACGCCCCCGTTCGGGATGATGGGAGTCGAGGCCGGGCGGCTAGCGGTCGTCGCCGATGACGGGCTCGGGGACGGTCTGCGCGTTGTACTCGAGCAGCCGCCAGTGGCTTTCCTGCAGGGACAGCACCGACCAGGAGCAGTTCGCCAGGGGGCCGAGGACGCTCACGCCCAGGGCGGGCAGGCCGAGGATGCGCTCCATGCCGAGGCGGAGCGCCGCGCCGTGGCTGACCACCACCGCGAGCTGCCCCGGGTCGAGGGCCCGCGCGATGCGGGTGAAGGCGGCCGCCACCCGGTCCGCGACGACGGCGGTCGGCTCGCCGTTCGGCGGGGTCCAGCTGGCGCGCTCGGCCGGGTAGCGGGTGCGGATCTCCTCGTCGTTCAGTCCCTCCCAGTCGCCGCCGAACCGCTCGCGCAGCTCCTTGTCCGGGATGACGGTCAGGCCGGTGAGCTCGCTCAGCGCGGCGGCGGTCTGCTGCGCCCGGCTCAGGTCGGAGGAGAAGATCGCGTCAGGCCGCAGCGTGGCGAGGCGCTTGGCGGTGTACTCGGCCTGCGCCTCGCCGGTCTCGTCGAGGGGAATGTCGGTCTGGCCCTGGAAACGGCGCTCGACGTTCCAGGTCGTCTGGCCGTGCCGCCACAGCACGAGCCGCTTCGGTGCACTCAGCGCTACTCCCCTGCCCCGCTGCCCGGGTTGCCGATGAGCGCGGCGTCAGGCAGCTCGATCAGCGGGCAGTCCTTCCAGATGCGCTCGAGGGCGTAGAAGACGCGCTCCTCCTTGTTCTGCACGTGGACCACGAGGTCGTTGTAGTCGAGCAGCACCCAGCGCCCCTCGTTCTCGCCCTCGCGGCGCACCAAGGTGGCGCCCGCCTGCTTGAGCTTGAGCTCTACCTCGTCGATGATCGAGCGGACCTGCCTGTCGTTAGCGCCGGAGCAGAGCAGGAACGCGTCGGTGATCGCGAGCTGGTCGCTGACGTCGTAGGCGACGATGTCATCGGCCAGCTTGTCGGCCGCGGCGAGCGCGGCGATCTCGGTGAGCTCGATGGCCCTGGGGGTGGCAGTCACGTGTCGGGCTCGGCCTCCTCGGTAGGGGTTGCTTGTCTCTAGGATCTCACGGGAACGCAAGCAGGATGCGGCATGAGCGCCCGATCCGCTACCCGGTGTCATCCAACGTAACCTTGTGTTATCTGGAATCTCGCCTGGCCCTCCCGTAGAGGCCCCGCTTGGCGATGTACTGCACCACGCCGTCCGGTACCAGGTACCAGACCGGTTCGCCGGCCGCGACCCGGTGGCGGCACTCGCTGCTCGATATCGCCAGCGCGGGGATCTCCACCAGGGAGACCTTGCCGTCTGGCAGGCCCTGGCCGGTGAGCCGGTGGCCTGGCCTCGTGCAGCCGATGAAGTGCGCCAAGCCGAACAAGGCGTTAACATCGTGCCAGGTCAGGATGTTCGCCAGGGCATCCGCCCCGGTAATGAAGTATAGGTCCGTATCGGGACCGTTTGCCTTCTTCAGGTCCTTGAGCGTGTCGATGGTGTAGGTGGGGCCGGGGCGGTCGATGTCCACCCGGCTGACAGAGAACCTGGGGTTGGACGCGGTGGCGATGACCGTCATCAGGTAACGGTCCTCGGCGCTCGACACGATCCTGTCGCTCTTCTGGTACGGCTCCCCGGTGGGCACGAAGATGACCTCATCCAGCGCGAAGATGTGCGCGACCTCGCTGCCGGCCACCAGGTGGCCGTGGTGGACCGGGTCGAACGTGCCGCCCATCACGCCGACCCGCCTGCGCCCGTTGCTCAACGCCCGTCTCCTTCGTGCACTGGGTACCGAGATGCTATAGGGCCGGCCGGGAAGCCGGAAAATGTTCCGCGTGATCCCGGCGGGTTACGCCTCAAGGACGATGTGTTTTAGTCCCAGAGCGGACTACCATTCGAGATATGACTTCAGTGCCTGATCGTGCCAGAGTCCGGCTCACCGGCATCTCGTCCCGCACCTACGAGCACCCGGCCGACCGCTCCGCCCTCGTCGCGCTGCGCAAGCTGAGCGGCTTCGACGTGCTGCTGAGCAAACTCTTCGGCCTCATCAACGAACGTGCCTTGCGGCTGACCTTCCTGGCCGGCGCGGTCAAGGTCTCGGAGCGCCAGTTCCCGCACATCCATGCCCTCGTCCGGGACGGCGCCTACATCCTGGACCTACCCGAGGTCCCCGAGTGCTATGTCATGCAGTCGCCGATCCCGAACGCGATGGCCATCGGCCGTGACCGGCCGTTCGTGGTGATCACGACCGGCCTGGTGAACCTGCACGACGAGGAAGAGCTCCGCTTCGTCGTCGGCCATGAGCTCGGGCACATCCTGTCCGGCCACGCCGTCTACCGCACCATGCTGCTGATCCTCATCCAGCTCGCCCAGCGCATCGCGTGGATGCCGATCGGGTACCTCGGGCTGCGCGGCATCATCTGGGGCCTCGAGGAGTGGTTCCGCAAGTCCGAGCTGTCCTGCGACCGGGCGGGCCTGCTGGCCGGCCAGGACGTGGACGCGGCACGGCGTGCGCTGATGAAGCTGGCCGGCGGCCCGTACCTGTCCGAGCTCAACCCGGACGCGTTCCGCGAGCAGGCGCACGAGTACGACGCGGTGCCCGACCTGCGCGACTCGATTCTCAAGGTCCTGCAGCTGCAGGGGAACACCCACCCGTTCGCCGTGGTGCGGTTCGCCGAGCTGGACCGGTGGGCGACGGACGGGTCGTACGAGCGAATCCTGGCCGGCGACTACCCGCGGCGGGACACCGACCGGGACGCGTCGTTCACCGAAGAGATGCGTAACGCGGCCAACTCCTACCGGGAGTCATGGGCGCGCTCCGAGGACCCGCTGAACGGGATCCTCCGCGGCGTCGCGGAGACCGGGGTGCGGGCGGCGTCGGGGCTCTTCGACCGGCTCGGCGGCAACCGGGGCTCCGGATCCGGGTCCGGGTCCGGGTCTAACGACAACTGACCCTCTTAGCGGGCAGCGACCCGCGCGCGGGCAGCGGGCGCGGGAAGATCCTTCGCGGCACTCCTCCAGAAGGCCGCGAGGGGATCTTCCCGGGCCCGCCTTGGCTAGAGGATCACCAGGTCGTCGCGGTGGATGACCTCGCGTTCGTATTCTGGGCCTAGCTTGGAGGCGAGCCAGCGGGTGGAGCGGCCCATGAGGGACGGGAGTTCCGTGGCGTCGTAGTTGACGAGGCCGCGGGCGACTGGCCGGCCGGTTTCATCGGTTAGGTTCACTGGGTCGCCGACTTCGAAGCTGCCCTCCACGCCGGTGATGCCCGCCGGGAGCAGGCTTGCGCGGCGCATGGTGACGGCCTCGACCGCGCCCTGGTCGAGTTTCAGCATGCCCCTGGCCACCGCGGCGTGCGCCAGCCACAGCAGCCGGGTGCTCTGGCGCTGGCCGGTGGGGGCGAAGTAGGTGCCGGTGCGCTCCCCAGCGATCGCGCTCGCGGCGCTGGCGGCCGAGGTGACGACGGTGGGGATGCCGGCGGCGGTGGCGATCAGCGCCGAGTCGACCTTGGTGGACATGCCGCCCCGGCCCAGGCCGCTCGCGCCCGTCCTGCCCGCCCGGACGGCGGCCAGGTCGTGCGGGCCGGCCACGATGTCGACCCGGCGCGCGCCGCCCTTGCGCGGGTCGCCGTCGTAGAGGCCGTCGACGTCGGAGAGCAAGATGAGCGCGGTCGCCCGGCTGACGTGGGCGACGAGGGCGGCGAGGCGGTCGTTGTCGCCGAACCGGATCTCATCGGTGGCCACCGTGTCGTTCTCGTTGATGACCGGGATGATGCCGAGTTCGAGCAGCCGGTCCAGCGTCCGCTGGGCGTTGCGGTAGTGGGCGCGGCGCATCAGGTCGTCGGCGGTCAGCAGCACCTGGCCGACGCCGAGGCCGTGCGCCTTGAACGCCTCGGTGTAGCGCGCGATCAGCAGGCCCTGGCCGACGCTGGCCGCCGCCTGCTGGGTGGCCAGGTCCTTGGGGCGCTTCCGCAGGCCGAGCGGCGACATGCCGGCGGCTATCGCGCCGGAGGAGACGAGCAGCACGTGGCGGCCGTCGCGCACCCGGGCGGCGAGGGCGTCGGCGAGCGCGGCGATGCGCGCGTCGTCAATGCTGCCGTCGCGCCTCGTCAGCGAGGAGGATCCGATCTTGACGACGGCCCGGTGCGCCGCGGCGATGTCGGGGCGCGCCGGGCCGGCGAGCTGGCCGACGGTGATCTCCGCGAAGTCGCCACCGGGCTCGGTCATCGTCCGTCCAGCCGCCTGTCGGTACCGCGCGGACCGGGAGCGTGGCCGCCGCCCGCGGGCAGTTCCGGGTCCCAGTCGAAGACGACCGCGTCGTCGGGGTCGCCGATCAGCACCGTGTCGCCCGGCGCGGCGCCCGCCTTCACCAGGGCCTCCTCGACGCCGAGCCTGGCCAGGCGGTCCGCGAGGTAGCCAACCGCCTCGTCGTTCGCGAAGTCGGTCTGGTTAACCCAGCGCGAGGTCTTCTCGCCCCGGATCAGGTACGCTCCCTCGGCGGTGCGGACGATCTCGAAGCCAGCGTCCCTGACCGGCGCGGGCCTGATCACCACGCGGACGGCTTCCGGTTCCGGTGCGCTCGCGCGCGCGCTCGCGACGAGTTCCGCCATCGCGAACCCTAGCTCGCGCAGGCCCTCGTGCGTCGCCGCGGAGATTTCGAAGACCTTGAGGCCACGGGCTTCCAGTTCGGGGCGGACCAGGTCGGCGAGGTCCCGGGCCTCGGGGACGTCGATCTTGTTGAGGGCGACCAGCCGGGGCCGCTCCGTGAGCCGGGTGCCCGCCAGGGTGGGACCAGTGATGTCTTCGTAAGCGGCGAGTTCGGCCTCGATCGTGTCCAGGTCGGTGATCGGGTCGCGGCCCGGCTCGTGGGTGGCGCAGTCGAGCACGTGGACGAGGGCGGAGCAGCGCTCGACGTGACGCAGGAAGTCGTGGCCGAGTCCCTTGCCCTCGCTCGCGCCAGGGATGAGGCCGGGCACGTCGGCGATGACGAACTGCGTGTCGCCCGCCTCGGCAACGCCCAGGTTCGGGATCAGGGTGGTGAACGGGTAGTCGGCGATCTTGGGCCGTGCGGCGGACATGGCGGCGATCAGGGAGGACTTGCCCGCGCTGGGGAAGCCGATGAGGCCGATGTCAGCGACCGTCTTGAGCTCCAGCGTGAGCTCGCGCTCCTCGCCCGCCTCGCCCTTCAGCGCGAAGCCGGGCGCCTTGCGCTTCTGGGAGGCGAGGGCGGCGTTGCCGAGCCCGCCGCGTCCGCCCGCTGCCGCGACGAACTGGGTCCCCGTGCCCACCAGGTCGGCGAGCACCTGGCCGTTCTCGTCGAGTACCACGGTGCCGTTGGGCACCTTGACGATCTGGTCCGCTCCCGCGGCGCCGTTCCTGTTCGACCCCTCGCCCTGGACACCGTTCCCCGCCTTGCGCACCGGGCGCCGGTGGAAGTCGAGCAGGGTCGACGTGGACGGGTCCACCTCAAGGATGACGCTGCCGCCACGGCCGCCGTTGCCGCCGTCGGGGCCGCCGAGGGGCTTGAACTTCTCGCGGTGCACCGACGCGCAGCCGTGCCCGCCATGGCCGGCCTGTACCCGGAGCACAGCGTGGTCGGCGAACTCCGCCATGATCAATCCCCTCGTTAACATGCCAATGGCGGGCCGGAGCGTTCCCGGCCCGCCATTGCACGTATCGTCGTGTCTGCGACCTAGGCCGAGACCTGCTCCGGCTGCGCGACGACGTTCACCGCACGGCGACCGCGGAAGCGCCCGAACTCAACCTTGCCCGCGACCAGCGCGAACAGCGTGTCGTCGTCACCACGGCCGACGCCGAGGCCGGGGTGGAAGTGCGTGCCGCGCTGCCGCACGATGATCTCGCCGGCGTTCACCTGCTGTCCGCCGAAGCGCTTCACGCCAAGCCGCTGCGCGTTGCTGTCCCGGCCGTTCCGGCTGGACGACGCGCCCTTCTTGTGTGCCATCTCTGCCTGCCCCTACTGCTTCGCGATACCGGTGATCCGGACCTGGGTGTACTGCTGCCGGTGACCCTGGCGGCGCTTGTAACCCGTCTTGTTCCGGTAGTGGATCATGTTGATCTTCGGCCCCTTGGCCGGGCCGACAACCTCGCCCGTCACCTGGTAGGCGCCAAGCTCCGCTGGGTCGCTGATGACCGTGTCGCCGTCCACCACGAGCAGCGCGGGGAACGTGACGCTCGACCCGGCCTCCTCGTCCGCAAGCTTGTCGACGGCGAGCACGTCATCGAGGGCGACCTTCTCCTGCCTGCCACCGCAGCGCACAATCGCGTACACCCGAGAACTGCCTCTCCCTGTATGCGTGCCCCGCCCTGTCTCAGCCAGCACAGTCGCTGGCCTTCTCGCCGGTAGCGGGCTCGCCATGAACCTGACATGCCATCTTACGTGCATGAACGCAACCCGCGACCCAGCTTGCCCGGGCTGAGAGCAGTCGGGCTCGTGCTGGTCGCGTGAATCGCTCCTGAGAGCATACCAGGTCCGTCCGACGTGATTGGCCATCACGCGGGGGCCTGGCGGCTCCCTGGCGCCCGCCTGGGTGTCGTGCCCAGGCGGGCTCGTCTTAGTCGCCTGCCTGGGCGTCAGCCGGGGGCTCGGCGTCCGGCTCGACGGACGTGACGTCCGCGGCCGCGTCGGGCTCCGCCTCGTCCGCCGTCTGCGGCGCCTCCGCGTCGGGGTCCGCATCCTTGGCCGGCGCCGGGTCCGTGGCGGCGGCCGGCGCTCCCGTGGCAGCGAGCGGCGCCGCGTCGGTCGCGGGAGTGGTCACGTCGGCGGCCGAGACCGCCGCG
>DASWAE010000184.1:0-26286 GCA_036391275.1 Trebonia sp. | reverse complement strand
CCGCTAGTGCGCTCCGCGGCTGTCGTCGCGATCGCGCTGCTCACGCGCCTTCATCTCTGCCTCGAAGACGTGCCGGGCCGGCACGCTGAGCACGGCGCGAGCGTGCTGTTCGACGTCACGGAACACGTCCCAGTATGTCCTGTCGTAGGCATCGACAAGCTGAAAGGTCCACCAGCCGGGGACGATATCCCGCCCGACCAGGACCTGCTCGATGTCGCCGGCGAGCGCGGCATGCCCCGCGTCGCGCAGCATTCCGGTGGCTTCTTGCAGGGTCCGGTCCGCCGTGCCGCACAGCCGGTGAAACCCGTAGAGCAGCCCGCGGGCATGCTCCACCACTTCCAGCGCTTCTGACAGCCTGCCGAGCGCGGCCACGGCGGCGTCCGAAGTCTCCGGCGGCCGCTCCCGGGCTACGGGACGGTCCTGATGGCTGGCGCGGCCATGCCGCTGCGTGAGCGGGCCGCCGCGAGAAGCAGAAGTCGACATGCATGCGGGGCTTACCCGTACCGTCACGGCCAAACAGCGGCACCGGCCACGGGGCGGCTGAAGCGGGAACTTCCAGGCCGCCGCCCTGTTGCCCGCCGGGTTCAGGTTGGAAGCACGGGCGAACGGGTAACCACGGCGGCTTCTGGCGGTGCAGCAGATCTCGCCGCCATCACGCCGGCCCCGCAGGAGGAGCAATCATGACGAGCAATCGCAACACAGTCATCCGGTCCATGCACGACCTGGGGGCGGCCGCCTGGTTCGGCGGCACCCTGATGGGAGCGGTCGGGATCAACGGCGCCTCCAAGGACGTCAAAGACCCGAGGGAGCGGGCCGCGATCGCGTCCGCTGGATGGGCGCGCTGGGCGCCGGTCGCCGGCGCGGCCATCGGCGCGCACCTGGTTGGCGCGGCCGGCATCCTGCTCGCCAACCTCGACCGAGTCCGCGACCAGAAGGGAGTGGGAGCTAACACGCTGATCAAGACAGCGCTCACGGCCGCCGCCATCGGCACCACCGCGTACAGCGCCATCCTCGGCGCCAAGATCGCCACCGAAGCCAGCTCCGCCCCGGCAGAAGGCGGAACCCTACCCTCCGACGGCACACCAGACAAGGTCGCCAAGCTGCAGCAGCAACAGCGCGTCCTGCAGTGGGCAACACCAGCGCTCACCGGCGGAATCATCATCCTGGGGGCGCAGCAAGGCGAGCAGCAGCGCCCCTCAGAGCAGATCAGGACGCGGGGCTGGTCCGCCGTCTTGAGCGCGGCCAGCCGCGTGCCGAGCCTCATCGCAACTCGATAGGTCGCAACCAGTCGCGGCCGGGCCCCGAGAGGCCCGGCCGCAGACGCCCGGCGTTTTAAGGGTGCCCGCGACACGCAGCGCGATCCACGCACAATGGATGTTCTGCGTGCACATAGCACTCGTAGATCGGTCCGCTTGACAAGAACCTAATCGGCGATCTGATCGGTTTGGCCGGAGACAGACCAACATGGTCGGTCGCGCTCCGTGACAGCACTCTCGCTATTAGCGACAGCACGGCGCAGCACAAGGTGCGGCTGGAGTACTTATGCCGCGCTCCGGTTTGGCGGGGCGTGGTTCCGCAAGACCTGTCTGCCGTCGGGGCTGCGGGCTTCGGTGGTGCCGTCGGGGTGGAGGGTGACCTGCCAGCCCCAACGGTGAATACAGGTCTCGTGATGGAACTCGCAGAACATTGCGCAGTTATGGACGGATGTCTCGCCGCCGTCGCTCTTGTGCCTGATGTGATGCACATCAGATGCTGAGGCGGGCCGGTCGCAGCCCCCGGGCCACGCGCAGTGCTGGTCGCGGAGCATGACCGCGCGGCGGATGTGTCCCGGTATCGAGTCGGCGAAGCCGATGTCCAGGGGGAGCGAGGGGGTGCTGAAGGGATGCTCGAGCAGGCCGGTTCGCAGCGCCGAGGCGAGCCCGCTCGGGCCGGACGCGAAGTCGACGGCAAGGCGGGCGATCGCATAGCGGTGGGCCTGCCGTGCCTCCGGGGACAGCGGCGCTGAGTCTGCGGAGGCGAGCGCGATGATCTTGTCGATGACGCTCATGTCGGCGTGGCCGGTGACGACCGGGACGGTGAGCGCGTCGCAGGCGGCGACCTCGGCGTCTTTGCCTGTGAGGTAGGCGGCTGCCGGGTCGGTGCCCTCGCCGAGCCGTGCCCGCAGCCAGGCGTCCTCGAGCTCGATCGCTCCTGGCATCTGCCGGAGCTGGGAGATCGGGATGTGCGCGATCACCTGGGTGTCGGCGCCGGCCCGGTCGGGGACGAGCCGGGCGCGCAGTAGCAGGTGGCACGCTTCGGCGAGCGCGTCGTGGAACCGCTGCCCTTCGTTCCTGTCGTCCTCGGGGCCGCGCCGCTTGCCAAGCGCCTCCATGACGGCGTTTACTGCCGCGGCGCACTCAGGAGTCAGGTCGCCCCTGATCACGCCGGCGCCGCCGAAGGTCAGGCCCAATTTCACGTAGCGGTCGCGGAAGTCGAAGTCCTCGTCGGGGTCGGGCTGGGCGGAGCGCCACTGCTCGATCGCGGCGGCCGCGATCGTCGCCAGGTCCTCAAGCGACGCCCCGGCCGCAGCGGCCTCGAGCAGGATCTTGTCGGTCACCTCGCGGAGCTCGGCGGGGAGCTTCCTGGTCCAGCGGGCGATGGCATCTGCCCAGGACCTGGAGATGTCCCCGGCCGCGACGGCCTCGTGCAGGGCGGGCCGTTCGCTGAACTGGCGCATCTGCCGGACTGCCGCCAGGGCGTCCCGCCTGGTCATCCGGCCCTTCGCGGCCAGCCACGCCGACGAGGAGGCGTAGCCGTCCGCGTCGTGGGCGTCCGCGGCGTCGAACCGCCGCAGGAACGTGGCGTGCGCGGCGGCGAGCCTGTCCTGGAGGTCGCCGAGAATCGTGAGCACCTCGCCGAGCGCCCCAGGGGCCAGGTCGTCGCCCGCGGTGGAGTTGAGGTACGCAAGCCCCGCGTCGGCCATCCGCAGCGCCTCGGCGACGCTGCCGGGCGGACCGCTGCCACGCGCCTGGTCACTGTCACCACACACGCTGCTCACCTCCCGGGAGCGACGCAAGTCGCCATCGGAAGATGGCCTATTCGCTTGATTACTCTAATTTTAGCTACTGCGTTCGAGTAAAACAAGAAGTGATTCAAGATCCTTTTCGAAGCTTTTTCAGCGGTAGTTACCGTGCACGCCGAAGGCGCCCCACGAGCCGGTTGCTGAATGCCAGAGAAACGTGACTTTCAGTGACCGCAAGCTCGGCCCATGGCGACGCGTCGGCTTTTCAGTCTGCTCCCCGGCCTGCTGGCACTGCTAGGGCTGGCAGCAGCCTGCACCACGGCTCCGGCCGCGTCCGGAGCCCCTGCGACGACGACCGAGCGGGCACACCAGCAGGTCAGCCTGTCCCCACGGCAGAGCAGTAGCACCGCGGGCAGCGTCACCCTGGCGTTCGCCGGGGATGTGCACTTCACCGGGCGGACCGCGCGGCTGCTGAGCGATCCGGCCAGGGCGTTCGGGCCGGTCGCCACCGTGCTGAAGTCGGCCGACCTCACGCAGTGAACCTTGAGACGGCCGTTACCAGCCGCTGCGCGGCACAGCCGAAGACCTTCCATTTCCGCACGGTGCCGACGGCGTTCACCGCGCTGCTCGACGCGGGCGTCGACCTGGTCACGATGGCGAACAACCATGTCCTTGACTACGGGACGGTCGGCCTGGCGGACACGCTGGCGGCGGCGAGGGCAGCCCGGTTCCCGTACGTGGGGATCGGCATGGACGGCGCCGCGGCGTAGGCGCCGTACGTCATCACGGTCAAGGGGACGAGGATCGCTGTTGTCGGCGTCTCGCAGGTAGCCGAGCTTGCGTCATCGTGGGCGGCGACCGCCAGCGGGCCTGGCGAGGCGAACGCCATTGACCTGCGCCGCACCCTCGCAGCGGTGCGGGCCGCCAGGCGGCTAGCGCCGGTCGTCATCGTGTTCATGCACTGGGGCACCGAACGCGATGCCTGCCCAGACCCGGACCAGCTGTCGCCGGCGCGGCAGCTGTCGGCAGCCGGGGCGAGCATCGGCGGCACCACGGACGTCACCAGCCTGCTGAGCAGCACCGAAGGGCTGAGGACCTCGTTCGTGGCGCGGGCAGAGGGCACCTATACCGCCGGGTTCGCCGCGAGCCTGGGCCTGGATTACGGCAGCGCCAGGGCGGTTATCACGGCCGCGCGGCGCCCTGTCTCGGTTGGCCCGGATGTGCAGGTGACGTTCGACAGCAACCCGAGCAATGACCGCAGCGAGTCCTCGCTGGCGGTCAGCCCGCTGGATTCCGCCAACATGGTGGGCACCGGGCAGCCGGGTGATCGCCGACGGGATCACCAGCCTGGAGGCGGCTCACCTGCCCGCACCGGACGGGTTCCCCGAGCTGCCCGGCGGCACGTTCCGCGTCGACACGATCCCCGCCATCTGCGCCGGGCCATCCGGCATAGCCTGCGTGGCCTGGGCCGACTACAGGTGACTAACCCGAGGCCCTGCCAGAGCGCCCCCGTCCAGATGCGAGAAGCTCCTGTCATGCCTGAATTCGACGTAGTCCTGCGCGGCGCCCGCGTCATCGACCCGGAATCCGGCCTGGACGCCATCCGGGACGTAGCGATCACCGGCACCCGGGTAGCCGCCATCGGAAACACCCTCCCCCCAGGCCGCCAAGACCTAGACGTATCCGGCCAGGTAGTAACCGCAGGCTTCATCGACATCCACAGCCACGCCCACGACCGGGGCAGCCAGCGCCTCCAGGCGATGGACGGCGTAACCACCGCCCTAGAACTCGAGGCGGGCATAACCCCCGCCGCCAAAGCCTACGAGCACGCGGCCCGCACCGGCCGCCCGCTGAACTACGGCTTCGCCGCTTCCTGAGCCATGGCCCGCATGGAGGCACTCGCCAACATCAACCTGGACGGCAGCCTAGCCGTCCTGTTCCAGAACCTGCCGGACCCAGCCTGGCACCGAACCGCCACCCCGCCAGAGGTGAACCGCATCCTCAAAAGGCTGGAGAAAGGCCTAGCCGACGGCGCGCTGGGCATCGGCATCCTCGCCGGCTACGTCCCCGGAGCCGACCCGTCCGAGTACCTGAAGGTCGCCGCGCTCGCCGCCAAGGCCGCCGTCCCGACCTACACGCACTCCCGCGACCTCGCCGAGTTCACGCCGAACACGCGGGCCGACGGTGCCGGGGAGATCGTCCGCGCCGCCGCCGAAACCGGCGCCCACATGCACTACTGCCACGTCAACAGCACCACGCTGCGGCACGCCGAACGGGTACTCAGCCTCGTAGCAAGAGCACAGCGCGCCGGCTCGCGGGTGACCACCGAGGCCTACCCGTACGGTGCCGGGATGACCGGGATCGGCGCGGCCTTCCTCGCTCCAGACCGTCTATCCGAACGGGGGCTTGTTCCACCCGATCTCACCTACGCGCTGACCGGCGAGCGGGTAGCCGACGCGGCGCGGCTGCGCGAGCTGCGCGCCGCCGACCCCGGCGCGGTCGTGGCGAGCGACGCGATGCCGCTGACCTGGAGCCAGGCATCGCCGAGGGCGCCGACGCCGACATCGTGGTCTTCGACCCGGCGACGATCACCGACCAGGCCACCTACTCCGCGAGCACCCGCCCCACCACCGGCATCCGCCACGTCCTGGTCAACGGCGACTTCGTCGTCCGCGACGCCCAGCTCGCCCGCGACGCGCTCCCCGGCCGCCCCGTCCGCGCGACCCGCTGACGCCACGCGAAAGCCAGCCCGGCCCGCTGGCCGCGGCAGCGACACCCGTACCTCAGGTCAGCGGTAGACGACGAGTGACACGGCAGCATACTGGGTGAAGAAAGCGAGAATGGTCGCCGCGTGAAACACCTCGTGGAACCCGAACCACCGCGGTGACGGATCAGGCCGCTTCCGCGCGTAGACGACGGCCCCGAGGCTGTACATGATCCCCCCGGCCAGGATCAGCGCCAGCACGAGCACCCCCGCCGCCCGCAACAGCTGCGGCAGGACGAGCAGCGCCACCCAGCCGAGCGCGATGAACAGCGACGTGCCGACCCAGCGGGGCGCTGCCCGCCAGGCGGACCGCCAGATCAGCTTGGTCACGATCCCGCCCGCCGCCCCGGCCCAGACGACCGCGAGCACGGCCACCCGCGTCCACCCGCGCAGCGCGAGCGCCATCAGCGGGGTGTACGTGCCGGCGATCAGCAGCAGGATGTTCATGTGGTCGAGCCGCCCCAGCCAGCCCCGCCGCCGGCTGTCCAGCGGCGACCGGTGGTACGCCGCCGACACCCCGAACAGCACCGCGCTCGCCACGCCGTACACGGCGGCGGCCACCCGGGCCTGCCACGTCGGGGCGAGCGCGACCAGCACGGCGCCGGCCGCCACCGCGACCGGGAACACCCCGGCATGCAGCAATCCGCGAAGCTTGGGCGGGGCGGCGGCGCCCAGCCCGCCGGCGCCAGCGCCGACCGCGTTTCCTTCCCTAGCCGCGATAACAGAGGTATCCCGCATGGAACCACTCCCATCCGCTACGCCAAACTTACGATACCGAAGGTTACGTCTTCGTAGGTTACTACTCCGTAAGTTCCATGCCAAGAACCGAACGCGGGGATTAGATGCACGTGACGCAGGTCATGGCTGCTTCCTGCAAGGACCCTGGCTGGGTATGGCCGCCGGAAAGCAGCCGCGTTACGCTTGCCCTGCATTGCGCGAGCGGGGGGGGGGTGCCGGTGATGACAGGACCGCAAGACCCGGCGGCGGGGGGCCGCGGCCGGCTCAGGGCAGGCCACGCCGACCGCGAACAGGCGATCGACACGCTGAAAACCGCGTTCGTGCACGGACAGCTGACCAAGGACGAACTCGACGCGCGAGCGGGCCAGGCGCTCGCCGCGCGGACCTACGCCGACCTGGCCGCGCTCACCGCCGACATCCCGCCCCGACCGCCCGCAGCCAGGCCGGCGCACACGCCCGCCCCGGCCCGCCGTCGGCCGCTGGCAAGGGCGGCCGCCAAGTCGGGCGTCTGCCTGATCATCGCGACCGCCGCCACCTGGGTCTGCGCTTTCCTCCTTTCCAGCGACGGCCACTATGGCGGCGTCCCGGGCGCCAATTCTCCCTATGAGTCCCTGGCTCCCCTGGCGCTTCTGCTGGCCTTTGCCGCCGTAGGCGCGGCAATCGGCATCTTGGGGAGCGCGGTGGTCGCCTCACGGCAGCAGCGGCGCTCCCGAGGGCAGCTGCCGCCCCGGCCGGGCGGCCACGCCCTGGAAGCCGGGCGGCGCGACGGCGCCGGCCATGGCCCGGTTTCCCCCGGCCCCCGCGCCGAGCAGACCCAGGCCGACCTGCGGGCTCACAAGTCACCGCCGCGCCAACGGCACATTCCCGCCCGGGCGGCCCGGGCATCCCGTGGCGTGAGCCCGGCGCCAGGCACGATCTAACGCCGGCAAACGTGTTACGCGGGCGGCCCGATGGCCGGCTTGACGTCCACCACCGGCGTCCCGTCGACTGCCTCCAGGGCATCGACTTCGATCCGGAGCCCGTCGCGCGCCACGATGCGGGCCCGGTGCAGGCCGACCGGGTTGGGCCGGTTCGGGGAGCGGGTACTGAACACGCCGGTCAGCGGCTTGCTCAGGTCGTCTTGCGGATGGGTGCTCAGCTCGTCGCGGCGCGCTAGGTGGAGCCAGGTGAGCACCATGATCTCATCGCCCGGGCGCAGGTCCCTGGCGCCTTCCGCGACGCGCTCATCGAAGACGATCCACGCCCGGGGCGCGCCCTCGCGCTGCCGCGGCGCATCACCGGGGACCTTCAGGTCCGACTCCACCCGCCCGATCGGCACGAGGCCGTAGCTTGCCTGCATGACAACAGTCTGCCGGCCGGCCGCGTGCACGGCCACGCGGCCGCCCGGTAAGGCCCGCGTCGCCTGCCGGCGGCGGCGGTCAGGCTGGCCGCGATGCGAGCCCGGCGCAGGCGCGGAGGCTGTCATAGCGGGCGACGGCCCGGCGTGCCGCGGCGCCGTCTTGCACGATCGGCTGGCCGGTGCCGGAGACGACCGCGGGAATGAACCGGGCGGTCAGCGGCGCGTGCGGGTGCAGGGTCAGTTCCAGCACGCCGGTGGCGGTGCTGTAGGAGTTCTCCCACCACAGGAAGTTCCCCAGGCCGTAGGCGACGAAGGTACGGCCGAGCCAGCCGGAGCCCTGCAGCATGTGCGCGTGCGCGCCGACGATGATGCTGGCTCCGGCTGCTGCCAGCTTTCGCGCGAGCGACAGCTGATTGCCGTCAGGGCATGCCTCGCCTTCGGTGCCCCAGTGCATGAACACGATGACAGTGGGCGCCAGCCGTCTGGCGGCCCGCACCGCCGCGAGGGTGCGGCCCAGGTCGATCGCGTTCGCCTCGCCAGGCCGGCTCGGCGTCGCTACCCAGGACGACGCGAGCTCGGCTACCTGCGAGACGCCGATGACGGCGATCCTCGCCCCTTTTATCGTGGTGACGTACGGCGCCCACGCGGCGGCGGCGCTGGCACCGATCCCCACGTACGGGAACCCGGCTGCCCTGGCCGCCGCCAGCGTGTCCGCCAGGCCGGCCTGCCCGTAGTCAAGCACATGGTTGTTCGCCATCGTGACCAGGTCGACGCCGGCGTCGCGCAACGCGGTGAACGCGGCAGGCACGGTGCGGAAATGGTAGGTCTTCGGCTGCGGCGTGCCGCCGCTGGTGACGGCCGTCTCCAGGTTCACCGCCGTGAAGTCAGCCGCCCGCAACACGGCGGCGACCGGCCCGAACGCGGTGGCCGGGTCGCTCAGCAGCCGCGCGGTGCGCCCGGTGAAGTGCACGTCCCCCGCGAACGCCAGCGTGACGCTGCCCACGGCAACCTCAGGCGGGGCCGGCCGGCCGGAGTGCCCGGCGGGATGAGGCACCCGCTGAACCGTCCTGACCGGGGTCACGGGCGCGGCCGTGACGGTCGTGCAGCCTGCGGCCAGCAGTGCCAGCAGGCAAGGCAGCAAGACGAGCAGCCGACGAGAACGCACAGGCACAGCCTACGGTGGTGGACCGGGCCGGGCGGCTATGGTTCGCTGGCCCCATGCCAGCGCCCGCTAGCAGGGGAGGAGCCGGGAGACCGTGAGCATGTCCGACCTGTCATTCGAGGTTGTCACCGTCGACAAGCCGGCCGACATGAACGTCATCGTCGGCCAGGCCCACTTCATCAAGACCGTGGAGGACCTGCACGAGGCGCTGGTCGGGGTGAGCCCGCACCTGCGGTTCGGGCTGGCGTTCTGCGAGGCGTCGACGGCCCGGCTGGTCCGCCGGTCAGGCAATGACGACGAGCTGACCGCGCTCGCGGCGCGAAACGCGCTCGCGATCGGTGCCGGGCACTCGTTCGTGATCCTGCTACGGGAGGGCTTCCCGGTCAACGTGCTGAACGCGGTCAAGGCGGTGCCCGAGGTATGCGGGATCTTCTGCGCGACCGCCAACCCGGTCGACATCGTGGTCGCCGTTACCGCCCGCGGGCGCGGGATCGCCGGCGTGATCGACGGGGAACCGCCAGTCGGGATCGAGCAGGAAGCCGACGTGGCCGACCGCAGGCAGCTGCTGCGCACCCTGGGCTACAAGTTCTGACCCCCGCCCGCAGACTGCCGGGAAACACTCCACTCGACCCTGCTGATCCAGGACTTATGCCTCATGGCCCCGCGCTGGCGATCAGTCATCCTGGACTGGCAGTGCGGAGGAAGGAGCCCGCGATGGCAGCCGAAATCAGCATCAGCGGCGACGCCCTTATCGTCGACATCAAGGGAGCGGACCGGCTCTGGGCGCTGAAGAGCCGCCTGGAGATCCCGCTGGCCCACGTGACCGGAGCCGGGTCGGCGGAGACCGAGGCGCGGAAGTGGCTGCACGGGGTGCGGCTAGTCGGCACAGAGGTTCCCGGCGTCGTGGCGGCGGGGCGGTTTTACTCGCACGGCAAGTGCGTGTTCTGGGACGTGCACCACCCGGCCAAGGCGATCGGCATCGACCTTCGGGACGAGCACTACAGCAGGCTCGTGATTGAGGTCGACGATCCCGACGACCAGATCGGCCGGATCAGGGAAGCTGCGGGCCTCGCCGCCGTGTAGCGGGTAGCGGCTCGGAGGTGAGGATGATGGCGGGCAAGGTTGCCGACGTACTCCCGCGGCCCCGCGGGGACCAGGTGCAGCGGCTGCGGTCAGCGGTCGTGGTTCCGGCGGTGATGGCCGCCGAGGGGCTGGCCTTCGCCGCGCTGCTCGGGCTGGACGGGTCCCCGCTCTGGCAGGCCGCCCGGATCCTGGTGACGCTCGCGCTGACCGCGCTGGCGGTCTGGTTCACCCGCAGGGCCGGGCGCACCGGCCGGGGGGCGACGGCGCTGCTGCCCGGCGTCGCCGGGACGGCGGGCGGCGCCGGGGTGGCCGGCGCCCACCTGGCCAAGGCGGGGCTGGACGCGGCCGCGCTGCTGGCGGCCGTGGTGCTGGTGACCGGCGTGTTCCTGCTTGTCTGGGGTGCTGTCGCGCTGGTCCGGGCGATACCCGGCTGGTGGCGGCTGCTGGCCATCCCGGCGGCGTGGGTGCTGCTGGAGCTGGTGCTGTTCCCGTTGACCATGGCGGTGATCGCGACTAACCGGCCGCCCGGGACGCTGGACACGGCCACCCCCGCCGGGTACGGGCTCACCTACCACGATGTGACGTTCCGCACCGCCGACGGGATCCCGCTGTCGGCCTGGTACGTCCCGGCTCGCAACGGCGCCGCGGTGGTGCTGCTGCCTGGTGCCGGGTCCACCCGCACCGCCGTGCTTGGCCAGGCGGCGGCGCTGGCCAGGCACGGCTACGGCGCGCTGCTGCTTGACCCCCGCGGCCACGGCCTGTCCGGCGGGCACACGATGGACTTCGGCTGGTGGGGTGGCCGGGACATCACCGCGGCCGTGTCGTTCCTGGCCTGGCAGCCTGGCGTCCGCGGCGGCGCAATCGCCCTGCTCGGTGAGTCCATGGGCGGTGAGCAGGCCCTCGCCGCCATGGGGGCTGACCCGCGGATCCGCGCGGTGGTCGCCGAGAGCGTAACCGGGCAGCAGCTCGCCGACCACGGCTGGCAGCCGCTCGACCTGACCGGGGTCCTGCAACGCGGCATCGACTGGGTGCAGTACACCACCGCCGGGCTGCTCAGCGGCGCCCCGCGCCCGGTGAGCATCGCCGATTCCATCCGCGCCGCGCAGCCCCGGCCAGCGCTGATCATCGCCGCCGGGGCCGTCGCCGACGAGCCGGTCGCCGCCCGCTGGTTCCAGGCGGCCGCACCCGCCAGCGTGCGCGTGTGGACGGTGCCGAACGGCGCGCACACCCAGGGCCTGGCCGCCGACCCCCGCGCCTGGGAAAACCACGTGATCGGCTTCCTCGACTCCGCCCTGCGCCGGTGACAGGTCGGGACCAACGGCTCTAGCCGCGGCGCGCCCGGGGGCGCTAACTGGAAGGACTACGGCGGAGGTGAGCACATGGAACAGCGAATGCCCAGGAGCACGTGGTCCTCGCCTGGCCTGACCGGGCGACGGCCCCGGCTGCTGATCGAGGACGACCGGCCGGCCTTGGCGGTCTCGGACTTCACCTTGTTCCATGACGCGGGGCTGGATGTCGCGTTCTGCAGCGGGCCGGGCGATGACCCGGGAGCGTGCCCGCTGCTGAGCGGGCAGCGGTGCGCGCTGGTGGACCGGGCCGATGTGGTGCTGCACGGGCTGAGCCCGGGGCTAGGCATCGCGACGGCCATCCATTGCCAGCGCCCGGCACTCCCCGTGGTCGTCGAGCAAACGTGCGGGCCGGACGGCACCGCGGAACCGGTGCCTGCCGGGTGCCTGCCACTCCCCTTCGCGTGCTCAGTTCGCGGGCAGGCGGACGCCGTGCTGCGAGCGGCGGCAGCCGCCCGCACCAGGCCCGCGTCACCGCCCGCCCCGGCGTCGTAAGCCGCGGTTCACGACCGAGGCCGCCGAAGACGCTTTCCCTCAGCGCCCGCCGGTCAGGGGCTGGCCGAGCCGGGGCCGGGGAGCACGTCGATACCGTCTGGCCGCATCGGCTGGCCGCACTCGGAACAGTGGAGTTCGGCGTGGCCGACCTGGCCGCAGGCCCGGTGCCTGTACAGAACAGGCGGGCCTGCTTGGCCGGCCAGCCACCTGTCCCCCCAGCGGACCATCACCATCAGCACCTCCACCAGGTCCAGGCCCATCTCGGTGAGCGCGTACTCATGCCGCACCGGGGCGGCTGAGTACTCCCGCCGCTCCAGGACCCCGGCCCGGGTGAGCGACCTGCGGCTCCGCCCGCAATGCTCGCTGGCAGGACGCGCTCCCGGGATCGACATCGTCGTAGAGGGACCCACCTCATGGGTCAGTGACCGCCCGGCGGCCGAGGCCGTCGCCGCAGCCTATGCCGACAAGTACTCCTGGCCTGTGACGATCACCGAGGAGCACATGTTCGACGCGCCATACGGCGCGCCGACCGCGGGACCGCCGCCCTACAGGGTCTACGAGATCACCCCGAGGCTCGCCTACGCGTTCGGCACCGGCGACGACCTGGGGGTACGGTCCACCCGCTTCCGCTTCAGCGAGACCTGATGCCGCCGCGCATCTGCGCTTGGTGTGCCCTTCGGAGCTCGCCCGCGGCGCCCGGGCTCACCCGGAGTCGTCGGCGATGCTCAGCCCGACCTCGGTGAACTCCTCCTCGTCGAAGGTGGGGACAGCGCCGTACTTGCCCTCCGCATACCGGCGGCCGATCGCCTCGTCACTGCGCGGCCTCAGGTCAGAGAGCGGGTACAGCCTGCTCGCCCCGTCGTCACCCTTCTCGGTGAACCAGACCTGGTCCCGGCCCAGAGTGCGCTCCTGGCTGGAGTCGCCGAGCAGCGATGCCTCGTGCGAGTTGAAGATGAGCTGCCCGCCGTTGGGGTTGGTCTCCGCGTCCTGGAACAGCCGCACCAGCTGCCGGACAAGAGCAGGGTGCAGGCTGGCCTCGATCTCATCGACCAGCAGGACGCTGCCGTTGGCGAGCGCGTGGATCACCGGGCCGGCGAGCTCGAACAACGCCATCGTGCCGAGCGACTCCTCGTCCGCGTCGAACTCGATGGTCCCGGCCGATCCGCGATGGCTCAGCACAACTCCTTGCTCAACGAGGCTGGCCGGGGCGTCCTTGTCCTCGGGCTCGTCCTCGCGTCCCTGGAGGAACTCCGTGGCCCGCTTGACGCGCTCAAGGAGTTCAGGCGCCGCCTCGCGGACGCGCACGTCGGTGATCCCGAGGTCGGCGGCCTTCAGCAGCCCGAGTACCTGATCGCGGCGCTGCTCCTGCTGGAGCATGCCCGTGGTGAAGGCCCAGCGGCGCCCGCGGCTTGAGGCGTCCGCCAGCAGCAGGTTGTCGGCGAACCACCGGCGCAGGGGCGCCAGGTCCGGATGGTTCGCGGCGGCGGCGGCGGAAAGCAGCAGGGAGTTCGGCCGCAGGATCTCCATGACCGCGCGCCCCTTGGCGCGGTTGCTCCCGCCGAGCGTGACATCGGACTTCTCGCGGCGGAACAGCAGCGCGGACTTGCCCCGTGGATAGCGGTACGCCCACTCCTCAAGCACCTGGGCGTCGTCCATGACGAAGCCGTACTCGTGCAGGACTCCGTCAAGGATCAGGTCGATCTCAAAGCGCGACGCGTCTTTCTCAGCCGAATCGAGCCGGAACGCGTTGCGCCGCATCCCGCTGTCCGGGTCCGCGCGGCTGAACGAGTACAGCACATGACGGCGCATGTCGTTCATGGCGCGGAACAGGTTGCTCTTCCCCGAGGCATTCGCACCGAAGACGCCGGCTACCGGGAGCACCTCGGTGAGCCGGCCGCCTTCCCGCCACGACATCGAGCGCGGCACGCCCTCGTCCGCGAGGGCCGTCGCGAGCAGCGACAGTTCCAGTTCGTCCCGGAACGAGCGCACGTTCGCCGCCCGGAACGCCAGCAGCCTAGACATGTTCACGATGCCCTCACTACCGGCCACGAGGCGGTTTATGCGGAGAATCCTCGATGAGACGAGTAATAATCCCCGATAGCAGGCGTATCAGCCCGGCAGTGCCCGCGCCCGCAGCGCCTTCGCGGCGACGTCCCGTCCCTCGATCACGGACCGGCACATGGCGGGGTCCGAGCCGTGCTCGGCCAGGAACGCGTCCGCCCGCTCAAGCAGCTCAGCCGAGGCGGCGGCATAGGGGAACATCACCTGGCCGAGAACCAGCTTGATCATGCCGTCGCGGCCGGCCCAGATCGCGGGGAACTCATCGAAGAAGGCGTCCGCGTAAGGGGCGAGCAGCGCGGCGTGCTCCACCTGGTTGAACGCCAGCCCGACCGCGACGGTCTCCTCGATGCCGAGCTCGCTGGGCGCGGTGAGCAGCCGCCACGCCGCGGCCTTGTGCTCGGCGTCGGGTATCGCGGCCCGGCACGCGGCCGCGTGCCTGCGCCCGGTGTTGGTGTCATCCCGCGCGAGCTCGGCATCGATCGCGTCCTGCCCGGCGCGCCCCATCGTGACCAGCCGGGCCAGCAGGGTCCAGCGCAGCTCGGTGTCCACGTTCAGCCCCGGGACCTGCTGGCTGCCGTCGAGCAGCCCGGCCAGCAGGTCGAGCTGGTCGTCGGAGGTCGCGGACCAGCCGAGCAGCTGCGCCCAGGCGAGCTGGTGGTCGCTGCCCTCTTCCGCGGAACGAAGCATGTCGATGCCCGCGGCGGCCAGTTGCCGCTTGCCCTCCGGTGCCCACGCGGGGTCGGCCGAGGTCATCATGCGCTGCGCGGTGAACCGGTGCAGCTGCTGCAGCACCGAGACCGACGGCTCATGGCCCATGCCCGCGGTCACGATGTTCACGAAGGCAGGCACCGACAACTCGGCCTGGGCCGCCATGTCCAGCACCGCGCTCCAGCAGATGGTCCGCGCCAGCCCGTCGCGGAATGCCCCGATGGAGGTGGTCAGCGTGGCCAGCGAGCGCTCGTCGAACCGGACGATCGCGTAGCCGAGGTCATCGTCGTTCAGCAGCACCAGGTCCGGCTGCGGCAGGCCCGCCAGGTCCGGCACCGGCGTCCGCGGGCCGGCCACCTCGACCTCGACCCGGTGCGTGCGCACCAGCGCGCCGCCGCCTTCGCCGTCGCCGCCGGCCCGGTTGTACAGCCCGATCGCGATGTAGTGCGGCCGCAGCACCGGGTGCTCGGCCGGCGCCTCCTGCAGCACGGCGAACTCGGTGAAGCGGCCCCGGTCACAAGTGAACTCGCTGCGCAGCGTGTTCGGCCCCGCGGTCTGCAGCCAGGCCTTCGACCAGTCGCCCAGGGACTTGCCCGAGCTCGCCTCAAGCGCCCGCAGCAGATCGGCCAGGGTGGCGTTGCCCCACGCGTGCGCGGCCAGGTAGGCGCGGATCCCGGCGAAGAAGTTGTCCCGGCCCAGGTAGGCCACCAGCTGCTTGAGCACCGCCGCGCCCTTGGCGTAGCTGATCCCGTCGAAGTTGGACTCCGCGACGCCGAGCGTCGGGGCGTCGGCGGCGATCGGGTGGGTCGAGGGCTGCTGGTCCTGGCCGTATCCCCAGGCCTTGCGGCCGCCGCAGAACGTGGTCCACGCGTCGGTGAACCTGGTCGCTTCCGCGCTCGCCTGGCTGGCGCACATCTCGGCGAACGACTCGTTCAGCCACAGGTCGTCCCACCACGTCATCGTGACCAGGTCGCCGAACCACATGTGCGCCATCTCGTGCAGGATGATGTCCGCCCGCATCTCGCGCACCGTGTCGGTGACCTTGGACCGGAACAGCATGGTCTCGGTGATCGTGACGCAGCCGGGGTTCTCCATCGCGCCCGGGCTGTCGGTCACGAACACCTGGTCGTACTTGGCGAACGGGTAGTCCATGGCGAACAGCCCGGTGAAGTAGTCCAGGCCCGCCCCGGTGATGGCGAAGATCTCGTCCGCGTCGAGGAACTCGGCCAGCGACCGGCGGCACGCCAGGCCCAGCGGGATCAGCTGACCGGACGGCGTGGTGTGCGAGCCCGTGACCACGTGGTACTCGCCGACGGCGATGGCGGTCAGGTAGGTGGAGATCCGCGGCGTCGGCTGGAAGTGCCACACGACGCTGCCGTCCCCGGCCGGCTCCGGCGGCAATGCCGGCTGGTTCGACAGCACGACCGCGGGCTCCGGCACCCGGACGTGGAAGGTGAACCCGGCCTTCAGGTCGGGCTGCTCGAAGCAGGCGAACACCTTGCGCGCGCCGGCCGCCTCGAACTGGGTGGACAGGTAGACCCGGCCGTCGGCGCTGTCCTGCGTCCGCATCAGCCCGGAACCGTCGCCGGCGTAGCCGCAGTCGGCGACGACCCGCAGCTCGTTGCGGGCCGCCAGCCCGGTCAGCGCGATCCGTCCCTTTTCATAGGCGGCGGGGTCGAGGGACGCGCCGTTCAGCGTGATCTCATGGACCCGCTCGGCGATCAGGTCCGCGTAGCTGGCCGCGCCGGGCTGTGCGCAGTCGAAGGTGATCACCGAGGTCGAGCGGAAGCCCTCCGCCCCGCCCGTCAGGTCCAGCTCGACGTCATAGGAATCCACGTGCAGCAGCGCCGCCCGCTGGGCCGTCTCGTCCCTGGTGATTTCCGCAACTTGCATGCCGTCAGTTCTACACGGCCCCGGCCGCATCGCCCCCGGCCGGCTCCTCAGTTAACCCCGCCCTGTCAGCAGGCCGATCAGGGCGTGCACCATTTCCAGCGCCGGCACCGGCACGCCCGCGAGCCGGGCTAGCTCAACCGGCCCCGCCAGCAGCACGTCCGTCTCCAGCGGCTTGCCCGCCTCGAAATCCATCAGCATCGACGTCTTGTGGTCCCCGACCTTCGCCGCCCCCTCGAAGCGCCGCTCAACCGAAACCTTGGGCGTGATGCCGAAGCGCCCGGCGATCTCCTCCGTCTCCCGCATCATCTTCAGCACCAGCTCACGCGTCCCCGGATGCTCCGCGATCGCCCCCATCCTGGCGCGGGTAAGGACGCTGACGGGATTGAACGCCACGTTCCCGAGCAGCTTGAGCCAGATGTCGGACCGGAGATCCTTCTCCACCGGGCACTTCAGCCCGCCGGCCACCATCGCCTGGCTGAACTCAAGGCAGCGCGAGGAGACAGACCCGTCTGGCTCGCCGATCGAGAACCGCGTGCCCTCGACGTGCCGGATGACTCCGGGCGAGGCGATCTCGGCCGAGCAGTAGACCACGCAGCCGATGGCCGTCTCCGGCGGGATCACGGCCGAGACCGCGCCCCCTGGGTCGACCGCCTCGATCCGCCGGCCCTCGTAAGGCCCGGGCACCCCGTGGAAGTACCACCACGGGATCCCGTTCTGCGCGGCGACGACCCCGGTCCCCGGCCGCAGCAGGGGAGCGAGCAACGGCCCCGCGTCCCGGTAGCTGTACGCCTTGAGCCCGAGGAACACGATGTCGGCCGGCCCGATCGAGGCGGGATCGTCGGTGGCGTGCGGGTGCGCGTGGAAGTCGCCGCGCGGGCTCAGCACCGTGACGCCCCGCTCCCGCATGGCCGCTAGGTGCGCGCCGCGCGCCAGCAGGTGTACCTCCGTGCCGCCGCGGTGCAGCGCCGCGCCGACGTACGCGCCGATCGCCCCGGCACCGACGACCGCGATCTTCACGCGCCGCCCACCAGTCCCGCCAGGTTGCGCCGCTGGATCTTCCCGGTCGGCCCCTTGGGGATCGAGTCCAGGATCGTCACCCGGGCGGGCCGCTTGAACGCGGCCAGCCGCTCGGCGCAGTACGAAGTCAGCTCCCGCGGTGTCGCCTCGCCGCGGAGCACGATGACGACGCCCACCTGCTCGCCGTAGCGCTCGTCCGGCACCGGGTAGGCCGCCGCCTCGGCGACCGCGGGGTGGGTGAGCAGCACGTCTTCCACCTCGTAGGGCGAGATCTTCTCGCCCGCCCGGTTGATCAGTTCCTTCAGCCGGCCGACCAGCGACAGGTAGCCGTCGGCACTGAGCTTGCCCATGTCGCCGGTGCGGAACCAGCCGTCCCTGAAGGCGGCGGCCGTCGCGGCCGGATTGTCGAGGTACTCGTCGACGACGGACGGCCCCCGCACCGCCACCTCGCCCTCCTCGCCCGGCGGCACCGGCCGCCAGTCGTCGTCGAGCGCGACGACCTCGGTGCCGGTGCCCAGCCCGACCGTGCCCGGCCGCCGCTCCCGGGGCGGCAGCGGATTGGACGCCATCTGATGCGCCGCCTCGGTCATCCCGTACGCCTCGACGAGCGGGACGCCGATCGTTTCCTCGTACCGCCGCCACAGTGCCGTCGGCAACGGCGCCGAGCACGAGCGTACGAAACGGAGGCTGTGCTGCCCCGGCCCGCCCAGTTCCTCCGCTCGGCTGAGCAGCCGGGCATGAATGGTCGGCACCGCCGTGTACCAGGTCACCCCCTGCGAAACGGTGTCGTCCCAGAACGTCGACGGCCGGAACCGCGGCAGCAGCACCGTGCCGCCGGCGGACAGCGTGGCCAGCACGGTGGCGACCAGCCCGTGCACGTGGAACAGCGGCATGACGCACGCCGTCACGTCGTCGCCGGTCAGCGCGTACGTGCCCGCGACCGCGGCGGTCGACGCGACCAGGTTGCGCTGCCTGATCGGCACGGTCTTCGGCTTGCTGGTCGTGCCGCTGGTGTGCAGCAGCAGGGCCAGCGCATCCGGGGTGCCGACGGCCTCCGCCGCCGCGCCGGCCGCGCCGCCGACGTGCAGCAGCCCGTCCGCCATGCCGATCAAGCTGGCGGGCACGTTCATCTGGGCCGCCGCCGCGGCGGCACTGGCCACGCCGTCGTGCAGCAGCCGCGACACCCGCAGGTCGCCGAGTTCACCGGTCATCTCGGCCTCGCCGAGCGCGGGGTTCAGCGGCGCGGCCACCGCGTCGCTGGCGACGACCGCGAGGAACGCCACGATCAGCGCCGGCCCGTTGGCGGCGGCGAGCGCCACCCGGTCGCCCTCCCGCACGCCGAGCGCCGCCAGCCGCCCCGCCGCCCGGTCGAGCGCCCGCTGCAGCCCCGCATACGACAGCACGGCACCCGACTCCGGCACCACCAGCGCCGGATGCCCGTCCGACCTCGTGATGATGCCACGCAGGCTGCCCGCATCGACGGTCATGTGCGCCTTCCCTCCACGACAAGAGCTGGCATCACCCACCCATATCCCACACCGCGACGCGTGTCCACCACTCGCCCCGTCCGCTCTACCGCTTGCCCCTCGTCGGCTCTATCCCTCGCCCCCGTCCGCTTTACCCCTCGCCCCCGTCCGCGCGACCCGTTGACCCCCAGGCCGGCGCCGGCCCGGCGTTCAGGAAGGGGAATCGGGGCCCACGATGACGGTGAGTTCCATCGATCACTCCGCATACAAGCTGGAGGAGAAATTTTTATGAAGACTTTTACGATTATGAAGGGTTATTAGCGTTATAACGCGAAAAAGTCTTCATAATAATGGCCTTAGGCTGCGGCGATGTTGCCTTTGCGGCTAGTGATGGCACAGGCGCTCGCCAAATGACGTTTCCGGGCACTTCGCCCGGCCGCGACGTGCGTCGCTACGGAAATCTCAGCGGACGCCGTCCACCGGGCGCCCGTTTTCCAGGTACACGCACCGCCGTCGCCGCGTCGCCGCCCGCACCCGCCGCCGGATCGGCTTCCGCAGCAGCTCAAGCGCCTCATCCAGGGCCGCCATGCGCCACTCGGCGATCTCCTCCGCCTGCACGCTCAGCCAGGCCAGTTCCGCGTCCTGAAAAACACCGCAGTCGAAGAGGAACCTGATCCCGCCGGGCCGCTCAGGCCGGGAGGGCCGGAAGTCGACGCACGCCAGCCGTGCGCCGCGTACCTCAAGGCCGCACTCCTCGCGCACCTCCCGCCGGCACGCGTCCCACGGCGTCTCCCCGTCCGCCTCCATCACCCCGCCGGGAATCGTCCAGCCGGTCTTGTACGTCGGCTTGAGGATCAGCAGCCGCCCGGCGTGGTCGAAGATCAGCGCGCCCGCGGACGCGGGTATGGCGGGTAGCAGGGGTATCGGAGGCGCTTCGGCATCGGTCACAACCCGGTCATTCCCCGCAGCCGCCATACATGCAACTCTCCGGCGAAGTTCCAGGTCACCACGGGAACGTGCCCGGGGTCGTAGACCCGCTGCCGGCCGGCCGTCGCCCCGTCACCGGCGAAATGCCGCCAGTCGAGCCCGAGCCCGACGAAGATGCCGACACTGCCGCCGCACATCGCGCACAGCGGTGCGGCCTCCTGAGCGGCAAGACCGGGATCACCGGACTCCGCCGCGTCCATCGCGTAGTCAAAAGCGTCCGGTGCCTGCTAGCGGCGGCTGCGTGCGCCCGCCCGGGGCTCCCGCCGCGGGAGGCTGCCCGGCGGGATCCTCGCGTTTCCCGCCGGCAACGGCAGTCACGGGAACCGCCGGGGGCGGCGCGGCCGTCCGCGTGGATGAGACTGCCTTTGCATAGCTGGCGACCACGCGCGAGCAGCTTTGCATAGCTGGCGCCCTGAATAAGTGGACAAACCGGGCGCGATAGTGGGCGCCCGCTATGCAAAGAGTGTTTTCCGTGGTCCCCGGCTATGCCAAGTGGTCACCCCGGGTGTGCCGGGCGGCGCCCGCCGCCGGGACATCACGAAGCGCTGTTGTTGTAACAGGCGCTAAGGCCGGCAGTTTCCAGATGCGCAGGATGTTGTCGGGCAGCCGCACGGAGAACTGTCCCGCGGGGGAGGCCCGCACCAGGATCTCCCGCATGTCCCGCTCGAAGTTAGCCAGCCGGCTCCCGAACAGGTGCGGCGCGGTCGACGACGAAGAGAACACAAGCGCCACGATCTCGTCAGCGCTTCGCTCAGTTGCCCGCCCGTCCGGCACGGTCACGACCTGCGCGGGCAGGAACCCGGCCGCCCGGAACACCTGGTCCTCCCCGCTCGGCGAGGTGTTGCGGATCCCCTGCCCCGCCCGCCGGTCACCGCCCAGGTACGAGCGCCGCAACTCGTCCAGCGCCGCATCGGGCGGCGGCGGGAACGGAAGCGTGCCGCGCGCGGCTTCCAGCGCCAGTTCCTCCGCCCGGTAGCCGGGCGCGTCCACCTGCACCGCCGCCCCGTCCGGCTCGAGCATCCCCGCGACGGCCGCCGCCACCCGCGGCCGGTCCATCCAGTGAAACGACGCCGCGAAGGTCACCACCCGGAACTCACCCAGGCCGGCGGGCAGTTCCTCCGCCCGGCGCCGGACCCAGGAAACGTTCGCGACGCCCCGCTCGCCCGCCGCGGAAGCGGCAACGGCAAGCATCCCGGGATCGGGATCGAGCCCCACCGCCGCCGCGAACAGCGGCGCCAGCCGCAACGTCACCGTCCCCGGCCCGCATCCGACGTCGAGCAGCCTGCCCCGCCCGTCGAGCCCGAGCGTGCCCGCAAGCGCGTCGGCCAGCCCGGGCGCGTAGGGCAGCCGGCCCTGCTCGTAGTACCCGGCCGTCCCGGCGAAGAGCGACTCGTCCCAGCGCCACGTCTCCCACCCGCCAGGCGCCGCGTTCACGCCGTGAATATAACTCAATCCCCGCACAAGAACAGATCAACCCGGGCGCTGTCAGCCTCTGTACTAGTGACGGGGGAATGCGGGGGACAGGTCATGTGGGACATCATCAGGCACCGGGGCGGCGTGGTGCCGCTGATCGCGGCTTCCGTAGTTTTCGCGCTCTGGAACACGGCCTAGAAGTACGCCGTCGTCGCGGAGGGCGCGGAGCAGGCCGCGGGCACGCCAGCCGCGCCGCTGGCAGCCCAGCCGCAGCCCGTCCCGGTCCCGGCCGCGTCCACGGTCTGATCCGGCTACTGCTCTAGCGGATTACGCGGAGCCGGCGGCTTCGGCGGGGCGGGCAGGGTGCTCCCGTCGCCGCCTTGCGGATACGGATTACCTGGACTCCACTCGCCCCACCGGGTCGCCCCCGGCTGCGAGCGCGTCACACGCCGATTGCGACGGGTCGGCATCGCCCGCCACCACCAGCGCTGGTGCCGTCATCGTGGAGAAGTCGGTGGTCAAGAAGAACGAGTAGTGCTTCGCCGCGAACTCGCTCAGCGCATCCCCGCCCCGTCCCGGCGCCGCGATCAGCACGCCCGCCTTGATCCGCGGCTGGGCCAGGCTGACCAGCGTTTCGTCGCGCGGGTCGGTGAGCCGCGCGCCGAGCAGCAGGCTCGCGGTGTGCCCGCCCAGCGAGTGCCCGGCCACCGCCGCCCGCTCCCGGTCAAGCCGCCCCGCCAGCCCGGGCACGGCGGCCTCGGTCACGTCGAGCTGGTCGAGGACGTGCTTCATGTCCTGCGCCCGCGGCCGCCGCCGCCGAGATCACGCCGGGCACGCACGCCTACGAGCTCATGCGCGGCATCGGCAACCTCTGCATCGGCCGCGGCAGCGACCCGGGCTACGACCCCCGCCGCCTAGTCGACCTTCTCCTGCGCGGGCTGCAACGGCCGCCGGACTCCTGACGCCTGCGCCCCCATTTCCCTCGCCGCCGCCCCGCCGTAGAATCGGGGGCTAATGACTGATGGCGCTTCGCTTTTCATCTGCGGCGAGGTCGAGCGCCCCGCTAGCCTCGCGCTGGCGGAACTGCGCTCGCTGATGGACGCCGAAGTAGTCGCGGACTTCCACTGCCGCGAAGGCTGGAGCCGGCTCGGCGAGCGCTGGCGCGGCGTGCGGCTGCGGACCCTGCTCGAGCTCGCCGGCGCGGCCGGCACGGCCGGCTTCGTCACCGTCGGCTCGGGCGCGTACACCGCCGTGCTCACCCGCGAGCAAGCCGACGACGAGCGGGTCATCCTCGCGCTCGAGCACGAGGGCGCCGCGAGCACCCGTCCCCCGGGCTTCCCCCGGCTGGTCGGCCCCTCCGAATGGGACTGCTTCCTCAGCGTCAAGTCAGTGGACCGGATCGAGGTCACCCGCGACCCGCAGCAGGCGACCGCCGCGACAATCGCCCTCGCCCGCCTCGAACGCTGAGCGCCGTCGCGCGTCAGTTGATGTCGAACTCGTTGCCCTCGGGGTCCTTCATCGCCACCGCGTAGTGGTCGGCTCCGTCCTCTTCTTCCTCTCCGAGCGGGCTGAGGATCGTCGCCCCGAGGCTGGCCAGCCGCCTCGCCTCGGCGTCGACCCGCTCCCTGCGGGTCGCGAGCGGTACCGCCCGCCCGCCGCTGGCGTGGACATCAAGGTGCAGGCGGTTCTTGATGGTCTTGACCTCCGGCACCATCTGGAACCAGAAGCGCGGCCCGTTGCCCGTGGGGTCGATGATGCAGTCCGTGCCATGTCCGAGGAAGGACTCGGGAAGCCCGAGGTCGCGATAGTAGTCGTCCCAGGTGGCGAACCCTTCCGGCGGCGGTTCGAGCACATATCCCAGGGCGGCCGCCCAGAAGCGGGCCAGCGGCTCGGGCTCCTTGCAGTCAATGACGAGCTGGAACCGGACAGGCATCGCGCTCCCATCTCCGTAACGGCGGCACGGCGCGTCCCGCCGGAATGTCAGCGTATCGTCCGGGTATTCGATCGGCAACATTCAACGATCAACCCGATCGAAAACCTCCCGGCGGCGATGGCCGCCTCCGTCACCCGCGACCCAGTTCGTCAATATTCGTTCGGGATTTTCCCGCCGCCGACGTAGGATGTAGGGTTCTATGCGCGCGACGGCCCGGGTGTACTGGCGGCTGCTTGCTGCCGGTTTCCGGCGCCGTTCGGCGTACCGGCTCGCCGCTCTCGGCGGCCTCGTCGCGAACCTGACCTTTGGCCTGCTGAAGGTGGCGATCCTGTTCGCCACCATCCGGGCGGCCGGCGGCCACCTGCACGGGTACACCACCGCCTCGATGAGCACCTACGTCTGGCTGTCCCAGGGGATGCTCGGCGCGATCAACATGGACGGCCGCACCGACCTGGCCCTGCGGGTCAAGGACGGTCAGGTCGCGGTCGACTTCCTGCGGCCCGTCGACCTGCAGGCGGCCACGCTCGCCGACGGGACCGGCGCGGCCTTGTTCTCCCTCCTGCCCCGCGGGCTGCCCTCGGTGCTGCTCGGTGCCCTGACGGTGGGCATCGCGATGCCCACCAACCCCGTGTTCTACCTGCTCGGCGCGGTCAGCATGGTCCTGGGCATCGTCGTCTCCCTGGCGACGGTCTACCTCATCGCGGTGGCCGGCTTCTGGATCGTGGAGACGCGCGGCCTGCAGATCTTGTACATGCTTGCCTCGGGCTTCCTCGGCGGGCTCTACGTGCCGCTCGCGCTGTTCCCGCACTGGCTGCGGATCACGGCGACGGCGACGCCCTTCCCGTCGGCGATGATGTACCCCATCGACGTCCTGTCCGGCCTGGGCGGGGCCGGGAACGCCGCCCGGCTGGTGCTCGCGCAGCTGGCCTGGCTGGCCGGGCTGGCGGCCGTCGGCCAGTGGCTCACCCGCGCCGGCCGCCGCCGCCTGGAGGTGCAGGGTGGCTGAGCTGACCGGGCTGCGCGCGGAATTGCGCCCGTACCGTGCCGTCCTCGCCTCGCGTGCCCGCGCACAGCGCGCCTACCCGACCAGCTTCGCCATCGACATGGCCAGCTCGCTGCTGGTCGGCCTCGTCGAGCTGGCCGAGATCTGGGTGCTGTTCACCAACGTCACGTCGCTCGGCGGGATGCGCTTCAACCAGATCCTGCTCGTCTTCGGCATGGCCGACCTGACTTTCTCCCTGGCCGACCTGTCCTTCGGCCATCTCGACACGCTGCCGACGTTCCTGCGGGCAGGCACGCTCGACGCGTTCTACCTGCGCCCGCAGCCCATCCTGCTGCAGCTCATCTGCAGCGACGTCTCGCTGCGCCGCCTGGCGCGGGCGGCGGTCGGCGCCGCCGCGCTCGGCATCGGCCTGGACACCTCGGGCGCCGCGTGGAACCTGACCACCGCGACGCTGCTGCCGCTCGCGCTGCTCAGCGGGTACGCGACGTTCGCGGCGCTGTTCGTGTGGGCCGCCGGGCTGCAGTTCTTCCTGCTCGACGGCTCGGAGATGACCAACGCCTTCGTGTACGGCGGCCGCTACGCGGCCACCCAGCCCGCCTCGGTCTGGTCGCGGCCGCTCAAGCTCGCGTTCGGTTTCTTCTTCCCCATGGCCGTCACCGCCTACCTGCCGGCGGTGACGATGCTCGGCCTGCCCGGCTCGGACTGGCTGCCCGCCTGGCTGGGCTGGTGCGCTCCCGCCTTCGCCGCGTGGGCGTGGCTGATGGGCCTGGCGTGCTGGCGCTGGGGAGTTCGTCACTACCAGGGAGGCGGCGGATGAGCAGCGCGGTCAACCGCGAGCCGGTCGACAGCAGTCCGGTCACCAGCGGTCCGCTCACCAGTCATCCGAACGGCGGCGTGGCCATTATCGAGACGGACGGGCTGACGCGCGAGTTCCGCGTGCGCGACGGCCGGCGCAGGCGGCTGCTCACCGCGGTCGACAACCTCACCGTCCGGATCGAGCCGGGCGCGGCGGTCGGTTACATCGGCGCGAACGGCGCGGGGAAGTCCACCACCATCAAGATGCTCACCGGGATCCTGGTCCCCACCGCGGGCAGCGTGCTCACCTGCGGGCTGCGCCCGGTGCCGGACAGGCGGCGGCTGGCCCGGCAGGTCGGCGTGGTGTTCGGCCAGCGCTCGCAGCTGTGGTGGGACCTGCCGGTGCGCGAGTCGTTCCGCATCCTGGCCGCGATCCATTCCCTGACCGGGCGCCAGGAGGCCAGCCGCACCGCCGAGCTCGTCGAGCAGCTGGAGCTCGGCGGCTTCCTGTCCGTCCCGGTGCGCCAGCTGTCCCTTGGCCAGCGGATGCGCGCCGAGGTCGCCGCGGCGCTGCTGCACTCGCCGCGGCTGGTGATCCTCGACGAGCCGACCATCGGGCTTGACGTGCTGTCCAAGCAGCGGCTGCGGGAGTTCCTGATCGGCGAGCGCCGCCTGCACGGCACCACCTTGCTGCTCACCACCCATGACATGGGCGACGTGGAGCGGCTGTGCGACCGGATCCTGGTGATCGACCACGGCCGCCTCGCCTACGACGGCGACCTGCCGGGGCTGACCAGGACCGTGGGCGCGGAACGGGTGCTGGTCGTCGACCTGGCCGAGCCCGTGCCGGACCTCATCGGCCTGGACGACACGCGGCACCTCTCCTCCGAGGCGGGCGGGCTCCGCCAGCGGCTCGCGTTCGACGCCGAGCGGACCACGGCGGCGAAGGTCCTCGCCGCCGTCGCCGGCCGCGCCCAGGTCCTCGACCTGACGGTCGAGGAACCCGACATCGAAGACGTAGTCCGCCGCATCTACGCCGAGACCCGCTGACCCGGCGCGCCGCACCTCACTCCGCTAATGAA
>DASWAE010000183.1:0-39621 GCA_036391275.1 Trebonia sp. | reverse complement strand
GCGACTCCTCCGGCAACCCGGCCGCGTCCTTCGCCGCGGCCCAGTACCTGATGGTTACCTTGGCCATGTCTCGGTTATCCTCATTTCAACGGGACCTCGGGCGGTGTTGCCCCCGGGGTCCTTTGTGTTTATACAGATAGGAACGGGTGGACCGCCCGTGACCGGAGGTGGCATCACGTGAGCGAGTTGCTGTTGATAACCGGCGTGCTCGAGCCTTCATCGGAGGTTCTGCCGGCCCTCGGCCTGCTGCTGCACTCTGTCCGCGTGCTGCCCGCCGATGCCTCCGCACTGGTCGAGGCGCCTCCGGCTGATGTCGTGCTGGTTGACGCGCGACGCGACCTCGCGCACGCCAAGAGTATCTGCCGGCTGCTGCACACAACGGGCCTTGACTGCCCGATGCTCGCCATCGTCACCGAAGGCGGCCTTGCCGCGATCAGCGCCGAGTGGAACGCTGACGACGTGATCTTGAACACGGCGGGCCCGGCCGAGGTGGAGGCCCGCCTTCGCCTCGCTACCGGGCGCCGCGCCATGCGCGCGGCCGCGGACGCCCCGGATGAGATCAGGTCCGGTGACCTGGCGATCGATGAGGCGACTTACGCCGCGCGGCTGCGCGGTCGCGTGCTTGACCTCACCTTCAAGGAGTTCGAGCTGCTCAAGTTCCTCGCGCAGCACCCTGGGCGCGTGTTCACCCGGGCGCACCTGCTGCAGGAGGTCTGGGGGTATGACTACTTCGGCGGCACCAGGACCGTGGACGTGCACGTCCGCCGGCTGCGCGCCAAGCTGGGCCCGGAGCACGAAGCGCTCATCGGCACCGTGCGCAACGTCGGCTACCGGTTCGTGCCGGTGAAGGGCTCGCCCGAGGACCGGGACGGCGTCGAGTTGCTCGCGCCGGACTCCGCGCTCCCGGCGGACCGGTGAACTGGCCGTCGCCTGCCGGCACGGCCATCACCGAGGGGCCGCTCTCCGCAGCGCTGAGCGCTGGGGTTCAGGGTCTCGCCGCGGCCGCGGCGAGCACCGACGGCGTGGCGCCGCTGTCCGAGGACACCCTGCTCCACGTCAGGCACGGCAGCGGGACACCGGCCCGCGACCTCGTGGTGACCACGGCCGACGGCACGCTGGCGGGGTACGCGCACCTCGACGCGCCAGACGAGGCGCAGGACGGTGACGCGAGCGGCGAGCTCGTCGTCCACCCGGGTCACCGCGGGCACGGACTCGGCCGGGCGCTCAGCTCTGCCCTGATCGCGGGCACTGGGATCGCGGGCACTGGCGGGGCCGGCGTCCGCCTCTGGGCGCACGGCGAGCTGCCCGCCGCGGTCGGCCTCGCCAAGGCCGCGGGGTATACCCGGTTCCGCGCGCTGTGGCAGATGCGGATGCCCCTGGCCAGCCTCGCCCCGGGAGCCCCCGCCGCGGCCGCGCCGGCCGGCGTGTCCCTCCGCACCTTCCGCCCCGGTGCGGACGAGGAAGCCTGGCTGACGGTCAACCGGCGCGCGTTCGCCCACCACCCGGAGCAGGGCTCGTGGGACATGCAGGACCTGCTGCTGCGCGAGGCCGAGCCGTGGTTCGACCCGGACGGCTTCTTCCTCGCCGAACGCGACGGCAGGCTGGCCGGGTTCCACTGGACGAAGGTGCATCCCGACGGCGGCGCGGGCGGCGCCCCGATCGGCGAGGTCTACGTGGTCGGCGTCGACCCGGGCCAGCAGGGCGGCGGGCTCGGCCGCGCGCTCACCCTCGCGGGCCTGCGTCACCTGCGAGAGCGCGGGCTGGCGGAGGTGCTGCTGTACGTGGACGAGGACAACACGGCCGCAGTCAGGATGTACACGGCGCTCGGCTTCAGCCGCTGGTCAACGGACGCGATGTACCGGCATCGCTAGCGGTGCCGGATCCCGAGCGCCTCGTCAAGCTCACTCTTAGAGAGCGGCCCGTCACTTGCCGCGACGGTGGCGAGCACCTCGGCGTAGAGTTCGATCTCCCGCAGCGCCACGTCGTCGTGAACACGAAGGTCGACTTGCATGGGGATCGTGCTCACCTCCACTGACCGGGCGCTCGCTGACCGGGCATTCCTTGCTCCGCCCTTCAGGCTACGTCGCGACACCATTCCTCCGCATGACCCATCGGGGTCATTCGCAGACCATCCTTGTGTACCTTTTACCCGGCTTGCCGATAACGATTCCGCCACGAGGCAGCGGAAATCCCCCGGTTCCGGTATCGGGCATCTGTCACTTGAGGAACTGAACTCGCCAACGCGACATCAGCACCACTAGTCACGTATGTCCGCGTATCTTATGCATGCCGACCGAATGTCCCATATCTCAGAGTAACTAACTGACTACAGTTTACGTCATGGATTGCCTCGGCGCCATGCTTCTGAGCAGGAGATTCGCCCGGTTCCTACGCGATTAGCCACAGGGGCACCGGGGTATGGCATGGTCCGCTATGAACCCAGCTATTACTCAGGACGCAGAACCGTAAATTCACAACGTTCATAACAGGCTAAGTTGGGATATAACGGGACACTCGACCGTTTCGGTTGCGGAGGGTGGTCTCGCCGGGGAAGAGTCTGCAGGGTAACTCTGCCTCACTCGCTTTCGTGCCGTACTCAACGAAGATCAGGCGGCCGCGTGGCGGTCGAACGCGCCGCCTGGCCACCGGCGGCGAGGACGGCGCGCGCCCCGGCGCCCGCCCAGCCGCCCCGATAGCCGGGTATGCGCACTACCAGGCCCGGCCACCGTTAGACTCCGGACATCGTCCCCGCAGACCTCTCAGGACTCAAGATTCTCGTGATGCCATGAATGAAAACAGTGACCTTCTGCCGAACCTGCTGCACGAAGAGTTCGAGATGCAGATGCGCGGCTACAGCCGCCGCCAGGTTGATGACTTCGTAGCGCGCCGTAACAACGAGATCCGGGAGCTTGAGCAGCGGCTCGCCCGGGCCCTCGACGACTCCGAGCACCTGCGCCGCGAGCTTTCCACCATGCGCCAGCAGGCGCTCTCCGGCAGGCCCGCGCACGAGGAGGTCAGCGAGCGGATCGCGCAGATCCTCAAGCTGGCGGACGACGAGGCCAAGGCCCAGAAGAACAAGGCCGACGACGATATCGCCAAGCAGCGGGCCGACGCACAGCAGGAGTCGGAGCGGGTCCGCGCCGACGCGCGCGAGCAGGCCGAGCGGATGCTGACCGCCGCGCAGGAGCAGGCGGAACGGACGATTTCCGCCGCCCGCACCGAGGCGGACAAGACCCGCACCGCCGCCCGCACCGAGGCCGACCGGCTGACCAGCGACACCCGCAAGAAGGCGGACGCCGCCCTCGCCCAGGCCAAGGCACAGGCGAAGAAGGTACTCGACGAGGCAACGGCCCGGGCGACCGCGATCCACGACGGTGCCGAACGGCGGCTCAACCTGCTCAGCACCCGGCACGCGGACACCGTGCGGCGGCTGACCGACATCCTGGACGGGGTGCAGGGCCTCGTCGCCGCGGAGGCCGCGCGCCTGTCGCTTGAGGAAGAGGTGAACCAGTCGGTGAGCCGGGCAGTCAGCATGGCGGAAGCGGCTGACGCGGCTGCGGCCGTCCCGGAGGACGACGGCCCGGACAGCGACGAACTGGCCCGGCTGGCCCCGCCGGCACCGGACACGGTCGCCAACGGGTCGGTCGCGCCGCCGCGCGGCGAGGACGTCCGGCCGGTCCTGCCTGGCCGGCCCGGGCTGACGAGCCGGCTCGGCCCGCCCGCCGCCGAACCGCAGCCCGGCCCGCTCGACGGGCCCGCCCCTGGCCTGCTGCCGCCGTCCGACGGCCCGCGCGGGCCGATGGGCCGGCCTGCGCCGGCCCCCGCCGCGCCGTCCGTTGGCGCAGGCCCCGGCCGCCACGGCGCTCCGCAGGACAGCGGGCCGCGCCAGCAAGCCCCGACCGACACCTCACCGAAGACCGGACTCAGCGACCTGTTCGGTGACCGCGACCCCGGCCATGGCAACGGCCTGATCGACCCCGACGAGCCAACCGAGGGCATCCGCCTTCTGCAGTAGTCGCCTGGGGGACTACCCCCGTACCCCGGTGCGCGCCGCGGCGGGCCTGATCGCGAAAACCGCGATCTTATCAGGCCCGGCGCGGCGCACTGCCGTCTCCCGCGGGGGGCCCGCCGCGGCGCACTGCCGTCTCCTGGGGCATCCCCGTACCCCGACGTGGGCCGCCGAGGCGCACTGCCGTCTTCCGGGTGGCCCCTGTATCCCGGATGACCGTCGTAGCCCCTTGGGACCGGATGGTTGTGGCAACGGGCCGGCTATAGGCGGATGGTTGTGGCAACGGGCCGGCGGTCGGGCGGGGGTTGGCAGGCCGTAAGCGGCTGGTTGTCGCCGCCATCACCCCGGAGCCGGCGGAGAGCGGGCTCTGGCGTAGCGGGGCGCACGGTAATTGGCGGGAGAGGCGGCGCATGCCCTCGTTCTGGCTAAGGTTTGGATCTTTAGTCGGAACGGGGGCGTGTTTCACCGTGCGGTCAGGATGCCCTGCGGCCGGGGACGGGCGGTGCTGCGGGGAGATCCGGGGCGCTCGGCCCGGGGGCCGGGTCGGCTAGCCGGTCGAGGCGCTTGAGTATGACGCCCTCGCGCAGTGCCCACGGGCAGATCTCGAGCTGGGCGAGCCCCATCAGGTCCATCACCGCGTCCGCGACGATGGCGCCGGCCGGCATCTGCACCGCGCGGCCCTCCGAGACCCCGGGGAGCTTGGTGCGCTCGGCCCGCTCAAGGGTGGCGAGCCGCTCCGCCCACGTGCTCACGTCGCCGTGGCTCAGGAACCGCTTCACGTAAAAGCCCTCGTTCGACGGCGCCGCCCCGGCGATCCTGGCGAGCTGCCTGAAGGTCTTCGACGTGCCGACCGCGTGATCGACGGTGCCGACCCGGCGCAGCCCGCCAGCTAGCCGGGCGACCTCTGCCCGCACGTGCCTGCGCAGGGCGCGCACCTCGTCCGGTGGCGGTGGGTCCGCGGTAAACCAGTCCCTGGTCAGCCGCCCGGCACCGAGCGGCAGCGACATCACGGCCTCGGGCTCCTCGTCCTGCCCCACGGCGATCTCAAGCGACCCGCCGCCGATGTCGACCACGAGCAGCCGCCCAGAGGACCAGCCGAACCACCGCCTGGCGGCAAGGAAGGTCAGCCGCGCCTCGTTCTCGCCGGAGAGCACCCGGATGGTCGCCCCGGTCCGGTCCTGAATGCGGGCGAGCACCTCGTCGCCGTTGCCCGCGTCGCGCACCGCCGAGGTGGCGAAGGCAAGGAAGTCCTCGACGCCCTTGTCCTCCGCGATCCGCAGCGCCTCCTCGACCACCTCGGTCAGCCGCTTCTCGCCGACCTTCGACAGCGTGTTGCCGCGCTCCAGGTGGGCGGCGAGGGAAAGCTCGACCTTATGCGAGAAGGCGGGCAGCGGGCGTGCGCCTGGGTATGCGTCGACGACCAGCAGGTGGACGGTGTTCGAACCGATGTCCAGTACCCCCAGTCGCATGACTTGACCGTACCTTCCATGGCAGACCACACGTCGACATGTGGAGGAACATCACAGTTCATCCGTTACGTACCCAGCCACGCGGGCATACCACCTGATTCTGCCTGCTCATCAGCCGATCGGGTACGGTCGCCTCATGCGTAACGGCGAAGTCTCCTACTGGTGGCAGGCGCGTGGCGGGTTCCCCGCCCGGCGGCCATCGCTCCCCGGGCCGCTCGAGGCGGACGTGTGCATCGTCGGCGGCGGGTACACCGGGCTGTGGACCGCGTACTACCTCGCGGGGCTGCGCCCTGGCGCGCGGATCGTGGTGCTCGAGGCGGCTTTCGCCGGCTACGGCGCCTCAGGGCGTAACGGCGGCTGGGTGACCGCGGAACTGCCGGGGTCGCGGGCCCGCTACGCACGGGCGGCGAGCGGGGTGGCCGGGGTGCGTGCCCTGGAGGCAGCGCTGCGGTCCACCGTGGACGAGGTGGGCCAGGTCTGCGCGGCCGAGTCGATCGACTGCGACTTCGTTAAGGGCGGCCGGCTGGCGGTTGCCACCACGCCGTCGCAGCTTGCCAGGATGCGCGAGGGTCTCGCCGCGATCAGGGAGCGGGGTGACGGTGACGACGTGTACCAGTTCCTGTCCCGCGACGAGACGCGCGCCCGGGTCAACGTGGCGGGCGTCCTTGGCGGCCTGTACGCACCCGCGAGCGCCCGGATCCAGCCTGCGGCGCTCGTCGCCGGGCTCGCCGCGGCGGCGGAGCGGCGCGGTGTCGAGATCTACGAGGCGACGCCGGCGTCGGTTATCGAGCCCGCCGGGGCCGCGCCCGGTGCCGTCGCGCGGACGAAGTTCGGCGACGTGCGCGCACGCTCGGTGCTGCGCTGCACCGAGGGGTACACCGCGGCGCTGCCGGGGCTGCGCCGGGCCCTGCTGCCGATGAACAGCCACATGGTGGTGACCGAACCGCTCGCCCCGGCGGCGTGGCGGGAGATCGGCTGGGACGGGTGCGAGACGCTGGGCGACGAGGCCCATGCCTACATGTACGCGCAGCGCACCGCGGACGGCAGGATCGCGCTCGGCGGGCGCGGCGTCCCGTACCGGTTCGGCTCGGCCACTGATCACCTCGGGATGACTGACGCGTCGACGGTGACCGCGCTCACCCGGGTGCTGCGACGGCTGTTCCCCGCCGCCGCGAGCGCCGGGATCGAGCACGCCTGGTGCGGCGTGCTCGGCGTGCCCCGTGACTGGTGCGCGTCGGTGACTTACCACCCCGCATCCGGGCTGGGCTGGGCGGGCGGCTACACCGGGCACGGGGTCGCCGCCGCCAACCTCGCCGGGCGCACCCTGGCCGACCTGGTAGCGGGGGAAAAGTCGGAGCTGACCACCCTGCCCTGGGTCGGGCACCGCAGCAGGACCTGGGAGCCGGAGCCCGCGCGGTGGGCGGGCGTGCACGGCCTCTACGCGCTGTACCGGCTGGCGGACCGGCTCGAGTCGGCGGCGCCGGACGGCACCGGTACCGCGCAGGTGCGGGTGGGCGAGGCCCTCGGCCACGTCGGCGACAAGATCTCGGGTATCCCGCACTAAATGGGTGTTCACTGGTCTTGTGGCTGGCTTGAGTGACGACGAGGCGCGGCCGGCGCCGCGCGAAGAGCCCGCGGCGCCCGGGGTCGCCGACGGCATCCGGTCGCTGCACGGCCGGATCGACGAGCTGCAGCGGCTGGTGGCGCAGCGCCTTGAGTCGGAGGGCGTGCACGCGGGCGAGTGGCTGCACGAGCGCGCCGCGGTCGTGCACCAGCGCCCCTCGTTGCCCGCCTGGCGCCGCAAGACCCAGGGCGAGCTGCGCTGGCCCGTCGCGGTGACCGTCGCCATCGGCATCGGGCTCCAGGTCGCGGTGCCCGGACGGCTGGTGCTCGTCCGGCCGACGTGGGTCCTCCCCATCGTGCAGGGCGCCCTGCTGATCATCCTCATCACCGCCAACCCGCACCGCATCGACCGCGAGTCCACGGCGATGCGGTCGCTGAGCCTGGTGCTCGCCGCGGTACTCAGCCTGGCCAACGGCTGGTCGGTGGTAAGGCTCGCGATCGACATCGTGCAGGGCAACAGGGGGCAGACGGCCGGCCAGCTGCTCATCACCGGCGCCGTCATCTGGCTGACCAACGTGATCGTCTTCGCGCTGTGGTACTGGGAGTTCGACCGCGGCGGCCCGGTGTACCGGGCGCTCAACCTCAAGAACAAGTACCCCGACTTCCAGTTCCCGCAGATGACCAGCCCGCCCGAGATGGTGCCGCCGGACTGGGAGCCGATGTTCGTCGACTACCTGTACCTGGCGTTCACCAACGCGGCGGCGTTCAGCCCGACGGACGTGATGCCGCTGTCCCGCTGGGCGAAGGCGGCGATGACGGTGCAGTCGATCATCTCGATCGTGACCGTGGCGCTTCTGGTGTCCCGCGCGGTCAACATCCTGCCCTCTCGCTGACATCTGGCGGCCGCGCGCCTGTGGGCCAGCACGTGTACAACGAATGTTCTTTCCGCGTAACGTGCATGACATGTTGCTGCCCACGTCATTGGTTGGAAGCTATCCGCAGCCTGAGTGGCTTATTGACCGGGCCAAGCTGGCCGGCCGGTTCCCGCCCCGGGTCCGCGCCCGCGAGCTGTGGCGCGTTGCCCCCGAGTTCCTCGACCAGGCCCAGGCCGACGCCACGCTGCTCGCGATCCGCGCGCAGGAGGACGCCGGCCTCGACATCATCACCGACGGCGAGATCCGCCGGGAGAGCTACTCGAACAGGTTCGCCACCGCGCTCGACGGCGTGGACATCGATAACCCGGGAACCGCGCTCGACCGTAGCGGGCACCCCAACCCGGTGCCCCGGGTGACCGGGCCGATCCGCCGCAGGCACCCGGTCGAGGTGCCGGACCTGGAGTTCCTGCGCGCGCACACATCACGAACGGTCAAGATCACCGTGCCGGGGCCGTTCACCATGGCGCAGCAGGCGCAGGATGACCACTACGGATCGCGGGAAGCGCTCGCCCTGGGCTACGCCGAGGCGGTGAACGAGGAGATCAGGGACCTTTTCGCGGCCGGGGCCGACATCGTGCAGCTCGATGAGCCCTACCTGCAGGCCAGGCCGGCCGAGGCCGCGCAGTACGGGGTCAAGGTGATCAACCGGGCGCTCGACGGGGTAACGGCGCTCGGCACCACCGCGCTGCACCTGTGCTTCGGCTATGCCGCGATCATCCACGAGCGGCCGGCCGGGTACTCGTTCCTGCCCGAGCTCGCCGCGTGCGACGTCGAGCAGATCTCCATCGAGACCGCGCAGTCCGGCCTGGACTGCTCGGTGCTCGCCGCGCTCGACGGCAAGACGATCATCCTCGGCGTGATCGACCTGTCCGACCCCGCGGTTGAAACGCCGGAGGTTGTCGCGGAGCGGGTGCGGCGGGCGCTGCCGTACGTGCCGCCTGCACGGCTCGTGCTCGCGCCCGACTGCGGGATGAAGTACCTACCGCGGGAGAGCGCGGACGGCAAGATGGCCGCGATGGCGGCCGCGGCGGCCGCGCTGCGCGCGGAGCTTGGCTTATGGGCACCCGCGGCATTGAGTTAGGGAGCAAGCCGGGCGGTTTCAGGCCCGCCCGGCTGCTACCGGTCAGACGGCGGATACGGCCGGTCCTCGGCGGGCACGTAGGGCCTGCCGAGGAGGCTGGTGTCGCCCGTGCCGCGGAAGGACCCGGTGGCGCGCGGTATCGCGCCGGTGTCGACGCGGAACGAGCCCGTGTTGCGCAGTGCCCGTGAGGCGCCGGTGATGCGGGTGGTGTCCACCCGCTTGACCGAGGCAGGCAGCACGGTGCCGACCAGCGCGGACTCCTCTCCGCGTTGCCGCCGGGGCAGGCTGTCCGTCTTGGCTGCCGTCAGGTAGTCGTCCACCTCGTCGTCAGACGGGTCGCGCCCGGCCACGTCCGCGACGCGCGGCGCGCGCCAGCGGGACGGTACGAACAGCGGGAGGACGAGCACAGCTCCTGCTGCCCCGAGGACTCCGTTGAACAGCAGTCCCTCCCAGCCGGCGCCGAACGCGTGCGAGCGCAGCGGGATGAAGGCGACCGCGCGTCGCACGCTCACCAGGTAGAGCGCCGTCCACGCGAGGAGCAGCAGCCCGGGCAGCCCGGCGGCGAGCGGCGAGACCCGGGGAAGCATGGCGAGAAGCCCGGCTAGCACCGCGGTGCCGACCAGCGCCGCGAGCGCGAGCAACATCGAGTGGTTGGAGAGCAGCGAGCCGCCGCCGGCCGGCAGCGCGGCCGGCTGACCGGGCGGGACCGGGAGCTTGAGCAGCCGCAGGTATCCCCACGAGCCCGCGAAGAACATGACCGCGGCCATGGCGACCGCTAGGGCAGTCCCGTAGAGATGTCGCACGTCTCCCCCTTCGAGGCCTTCCCCGCCCTTGGTCACGGTTTAATAACCGTAGTGTCATACGTTACATGCGAGCATCAGCGCGGCGAGTGCGCTTGCCGAAGTCTTCCGTCCCGATTCTGCGTTACGCGTCTTCCACGGTGCCACCGCCGACTCGCTGGCCGCCAGGTACGCGAGGCTAACCGGCCGCCCCGCGGACGATGACGGCGATACCGACGTGCCGGACGGCAGGCTCATCCGCCGGGCCCGCGTCCGCTGACGGGACAGGCAGTCTCACCCTGCGTTACCCCAGGCTCAGCAGATGGTATCCCCAGGGCGGCAGGTCCACGTACAGCCCGGTGGCTGCCAGTTCGTCACCGTCCCGCTCGAACACGCGGTCATCGAGTAGCTCGGTCAGCCGCCAGCGCTGCCCCGCCAGGTCAGCCCAGCCGAGCGGGATCCGCCCCTGGGACGGCAGGCCGGAGAGGTTGACCACCACCAAGTGCCTGCCGGCGCCGTCGTCACCGGACCACGCCCAGGTGAGCAGGCTACGGCAGGAGTCGTTGTCGGGCCAGCCGGCGGCCTCGAGCAGCTGCCAGGTGCCCGACCGGACGTGCTGGCCGGCGACGGCCGCGAGCAGCGACCGGTACCAGCTGGCCAGCGCGCTGTCCGACAGCTCGGCCGGGCGCCGGGACAGGAAGACCGGCGGGTGCACCCGGCGGCCCTCGAACTGGCCCTCGTGCCAGAGCGTGGCGCCGGGCAGCGTCGCGATCGCCACCGCCGCGGCCCGCCCGGCGCTGCCGGGCAGCGTGCCGGCGATTCGCGGCTCGTCATGGTTCTCCAGGAACCGGACAAGCCGCGACTGGTAGTCGAGGCCGGCCCGCAGGTGATCGCGCACGCCCGCGGTGTCCGCGCCGACGATCCGGTCATACAGCCGCTTGTCGTAGCAGAAGTCGAAGCCCTGCTGCTGGAGCGTCCACTCCATGTCCCGGTAGGCCTCGGCGATGAGCACGGCCTGCGGGTGCCTTTCGCGCATCCCGGCGATGACGGCCAGCCAGAACTCCTCATCCGGCTCAGGGCCGGCGCGGCCGGCCCAGGTCTTGGCGAAGACCTGGTTGGTCAGCAGCATGGCCATGTCGCAGCGGATCCCGTCGCATTGCCCGGCGATGTCCCCGAGCGTCTGCGCGGTCGCCGCGCGCATCGCGGGCGAGAACGCGTTCAGCTGCACCACGTCGGGCCATGGCGGGAAGTACGGGTCGCGGCCGTGGGCGAGGATGCGGTCGCCGGCGCGCAGCCAGCCCGCCGGCTCAGTGCCGATGGCAGTCTCGTCGCCGTTGATGAACAGCTCCGGGTGGCTGCTCACCCAGGGGTGGTCAGGCGCGACGTGGTTGGGCACGTACTCAAGGATCAGCCGGATACCACGCCCGGCGAGCACGGCGCGCGCGGCGGCGAGCCCTTCGGTGCCGCCGAACGACTCGTCGGCTACGTACTGGTGCACACAGTACGGCGACCCGGCCACGTCATCGGGCCGCAGGTCGGGCAGCACGGCCCGGAACGAGTCCTGGAGCGCGGCGTTAGCGTTCGCGAGCGCCAGGCCGGCCGGGCTTCGTTCCCACACGCCCATCAGCCACACCGCGTCGGTGCCGTCCGGCGTGACGGCATCCCACGCGGGCTCGGGGACGTCGGCCAGCGTCACCCGCCGCCCGGCGGCCCGCGACAGGTCGGCGAGCCAGATCGCGGTGTTGACCTCATAGATCACCGGCCTCGCCGGCCACCCGCCCGGCGGCGCACCGCGCCGGTCCTCCGTGTCGCTCATGCCTGCAAGCATCACACCGGTACCGGGCCGCGCGCCTCACCTGACCAGGATGATTTTTCCGGCCGATGGCCTGGGGTCATCGGGCTTCACCCGCCCTGCGAGGACAGCCGGAGCGGGTCACCCGGTCGGGGTGAGGGCAAGGGAGTAGCGCCCAAGCGGCGCGGGGCGCCTCACCCGTTTCACGTGAACCGATGCCGCCGTTCTGTGTCGGGTCGATGAACACGTGCGGCTGCGCCGGGAGCCTTTCCGACAGCCTGCTGTCGATCTCGTCGGCGAGGTCCTCGGTCTGGTCGGCGGCCATCTCGTCGGCGAGGGCGACCCGGGCCGCGACAATGAGGCTGTCCGGGCCGATATGCATCGTTTGCAGCTCGAGCAGGGCCCTCGAAGACCGAGAACCCGCCGCCGGCCACGAAGATGCCGAAGGCCGCGAGCAACGACCAGAAGTACCTTTCCTGGCCGTGCCCGAACGGGTGGTCACGGCTGGCCGGACGGTCCCCGCTGCGCAATGACACCAGCAGGAACACCTGGTCGAGCGTGTCGGCGGCCGAGTGCGCGGACTCGGCGAGCATCGCGCTTGACCCGCTCATGATGCCGGCCACCAGCTTGACCAGGCCGACGAGGACGTTCGCCACGCCGGCGACGATGACGGTCCGCCGGGTGGCCGCGGACCTTTTGCGGTTTGTCACCGCGGTACGTCTTGCCCCGGTGTGCCCCGGCAAACCGGCTGAGGTCCCCCAAACCGACCGGTGCCCGGTCACGTCCAGCATGCGCGCCCGCGTCGCCAGCTTCGTTACGCGAGCACCGGGCCCGCAAGCTTTCGTTGCGTGTGTTTCGGAGACCCGGCCAACGATGCCACGCTGGTCCAGCGCGGGCCCGCACGCAGCCGGCGGGGCGCCGGGCGTGCCCGCGCACCATGTCCGTCAGGGGGACGGGGGGACTTCGTGGCCGATGGCAGCACCGGCCCGGCCCGTATCACGCAGCTGTCCAGCGAGCTGCGCGTGCTCTTTCGCTGGCGCCGAGCGGCGACGGCCCCTGGTTCCGTAATACGCCAGGTCACGCCCTGCGCAACTCATACCTGCAGGGCGATCGCCTGGCCGATGCCGGCGGGCAGGTCGTCCATGTACCCGTCCGCGGCGAGCGCACTGCCGAGGGCCACTACCTCGTCAACCTTCTCCGCCGCCAGGTCCGGTGACAGGTGCAGCAGCGGGCAGGAGGTGCTCACCACCAGGTTCCCGGCCAGGCCGCGCAGCGAGGCACACAGCGACAGCGCGGCCGGCAGGTCGGCGGGCCCCGCGTTGCGGCCGTCGACCACCCCGGCGACCAGGGTCTTGAGGCCGATCCCGCCGATGGCGGCCAGCGCCTCCCGGTTCCCCGGCCCGGCCACGAAATCGAGGCCGATCGCCTCCACCGGGCTACCCGCCAGCGCCGGCAGCGCGTCGCCGATCTCCCCGAAGTACGTGCTGACGAGCATCGCCGGCCGCCTGAAGGATGACCCGAGGTGCTGGTAGGCATGGCGCAGCGCGGCAAGCTCCGCTGGCGTCCGTTCCGCGGCGAGCACCGGCTCGTCCAGCTGAACCCACTGGGCACCGACCACGTGCAGCCTTTCAAGCAGCTGCGCGTAGGCGTCAAGCAGCGGGTCGAGCAAGGTCAGCGGCTGGAAGCCCGGCTCGGCCGGCTTGGACAGCAGCAGGAACGACAGCGGCCCGAGCAGGACCGGCCGCGTCTCGATGCCGTAGGAGCGGGCTTGCAGGTACTCAAGGACCGGCTTGACGCCGGCCAGCCGCAGGTCCGTGTCCGGCCCGAGCTCTGGCACCAGGTAGCTGCAGGTCGAGTCGAACCAGTTCGCCAGCTCAAGCGGCGCGATCCCCTCGGCGCCGCGGGCCATCGCGAAGTAGCGGTCAAGGCCGTCGAGGCCCGCGAACCGCCCGGGCACGGCATTGACCGTCACGGCGGTGTCGAGCACGCGGTCGTACAGTGAGTGCGTGCTGGACGGTATGCCAGACAGGCCGGCGTCCCGCAGTGCCTCCCACTCCTGCCGGCGCAAGGCGGCCGCGGCTTCGGTCAGCCGGGCCCGGGTCTGCAGGCCCGCAAGGAACGCCTCGGTCGCCCTCTCCAGCTCTGCCCGCGCGCCGATCGGCGGGTACCCGAGCACGGTCACTTCCATGGCACGTCTCCCTCGTACGGCTTGCGGGCTTTAATGAGAACCATCCGCATCGGCAGTATAGGGCCCAGGAACTGTGACATCAACCAATTAGATGCGACAATTTCTGTGTTGAGCCACAATCAGCTCGGGCCGTGTCCGACCGTGACGCGAGCGGGCGGCGGTTAACATCGCGAAATGACAGCGCTAGATCCGTTACCGGCGACCGGGTTTTACGCTGGATCGAGCGGCAGCATGAGCGCGGCGACCGCAAGGATGCGCTCGCCCGCCGGCGATCACCCAGTTAGCGGACGGCCGGGGTGACCAGTTGATCTACCGTGTGGTCGGGGAGTCGAGCGTGTGGGTCTGGTCGGAGGACTCGGGCGCCCTGGAGATCGTGCCGGGTCAAGGCCGGCTAATGGGCGCGTACAACGCCGGGCTCGCGGATGACGCCTGGGGCGACTTGCCGATGCCCGCGCTGTCCAATCCCCGGGTGCGTTTCTGGTTCACCGAGCGCGGATGGCATGCCTACGGCCTGCGCGTGGCGGCCGGGGCCCGGGCCAGCGGCCGTGCCTTCCGTGTCATCCGGCGCAAGAACCCGGCTAAGTCCGAGGTGGTATACCGAGACGACTGGCAAGTCGCGCTGCTGCCCGGCCGCCGCTGGTCGCCGGCGCTCGAGTCTGGTGAAACCAGCCTCCGTTCGGGAGATCAAGAATTATCGAGAACGGAGGCTGGGTTCTCTGCCTCGCAACACTCGCTCTGGAGAGCGCGGGGGCGATTCCCTCGCTTCCACGGCCGCGGCCGCGCCCTTGCGCTCGACTTGCTCCCACTGCTCGATGGAGCGGCTAAGCGACTCCATGTAGGCCCGCAGGTGCGTACGGCATACGTCGCTGAACGTCCGCAGGTAAGCGATCTCGGCCTGGAGTTCCTGCCGCTCGGAGGCGGGCCGACAAGGTCGCCTTCCACCTGGCCGGCTCCCTGGCCGACGCGGGCGTCCCCAGGGAGCTCGTCACCAAGATCGCCGCGGCGATCATCCCGCTCGCGGACGACATCGTCTCCCGCGGGCTCTAGCCCTCGCGCCCTATTGGATTGTTCTTACCGGACGGCCTGACCTCGCCGTGCCCAGCTGCTGATCATCAGCGGCGCGAAGATGACGCTGTCGCTTTCCCGGCAGATCAAGGTAAACGCCTCCAGGTCGGCCTTATCGATCCAGCCGCCCGCGAGCAGGCCCGGCGCGAGCTGCGCCACGAGCAGTTCCCACGGCGGGATGCCGCGGACGGCATCGGCCCGCACCTGCACCGAGACCGCTTGCGTGCCGACGTCCGTGAGGCCGGCCGCGGCGAGGCACCGGGGTAGCCGCCGGGCATACTCGGGGTCGTAGCCGCGGCTGCGCATGAACTCGCGGCACGCGCCGGTGACGCGGTTGTAGACGGGCGACGGCGGGTCGATGACCTCCGCCGTGGCCCAGTCGAGGTCCTCCGCCAGCAGCCAGCCGCCGGGCGCGAGAGCCTCCGCCAGTGAAACGAGAACGTCGTCACGCTGCGGAAGGTGCTCGAGCAGCAGCCTCGCGTGGATGAGGTCGAACTGACCGGGCGGAAGCGGTGTAGTGGTCACGTCCTGACGGGCGACGGTGATGGTGGCGTCGGCGAGCGGGTCAAGGAACCGGGTGTCGGTGTCGACGGCGAGGACCTGACCGGCCGGTCCGACGTGGCGGGCGAGGAGTTCGGCGACGCTGCCGGTGCCGGCCCCGATCTCGGCGCAGCGGGCGCCGAACGGCAGGCCCAGGCGCTCGATCAGCGCCATCGTGCCGGGATCGTACAGCTGGGTCAGGCTGTTGAGCCGGTCGCGCTCGGCATACCAGGCGGGGTCGAGCAGGTACTGAGTCGGCACGGGGACCTCCAGGTTTCGTGGTGCCGGTTTGGCTGATCAGAACGGCGGCCCCGGGACCGCATACCGGCAATCGTCACCGTCGCGACGTTCGCCCCGCACTGGGGCGTGACCCTAGTATTAGTCGTCTTGGTCCCCGGGGAATTGACGGTCCCGGACGCGCTGCGTCCGCGGATGTTCCCGGCACGGCCGCCGAGCGGAAAGGGGCGCCAGTTGGCTGGTGGCGGCCTGTGGGAGCGCGAGAACGAGGTCACCGCGCTCGCTGCCGCTTTCGACGCCGCCGCTCGCGGTACCGGTCAGCTCCTACTCGTCGAAGGTCCCGCGGGCGTCGGGAAGTCACGGCTGCTCGCGGTGTCCCGCTCGCTCGCGAACGGGCGGGATGTGCCCGTGCTCGCGGCACGCGGCCTGGAACTTGAGCGGGAGGTGCCGTTCGGCGTGGCGCGGCAACTGTTCGTGCCCGTGCTGCTGCGCGCCGCCGGCCCGGAGCGAGCCAGCCTGCTGGCCGGTCCCGCTGCGCTGGCGCAGCCCCTGCTTGACGGGTTCGACACCGACGCGCAGGCCGGCGAAGGCCAGGCCGGAGCACTGGTCGAAGGCCTCTACTGGCTTGCGGTCAATCTCGCGCAGGCGCTTGCGGGCGACTCGTCGCCCGCTCGCCTCGCCGTAGTCGTTGATGACGCGCAGTGGGCCGACCGGCCGTCCTTGCGCTTTCTCGCCCATCTGGCCGGGCAGTCCGCGGACGCCGGGTTCTGCGTGGTTGCCGCGGCGCGGACCGGCGAACCGGGCGAGACGCGCGATCTGCTCGGGCGCCTGCGCGCGCAGCCGGGCTGCGTGCGGCTGCGTCCGGCCGTGCTCACCGAGGCGGCGGTCAGCGGCCTGATCCGCGCTGACCATTTTCCCGACGCTACGGACGAGTTCTGCCGGTCATGCGCGCAAGTCAGCGGAGGCAACCCGTTCCTGCTTGAAGAGCTGCTCGCGGTGCTGCGCGCCGACGCGGTGGTGCCCACCGACGCCGCCGCGCGCCGGGTCAGCACGCTGCTGCCCGAGTCGGTCATGGATGCCGTCGTGGTCAACCTGACCCGTCTGCCGGAAACGGCGCAGCGGCTGGCCAGCGCCGTCGCGGTATTCGGGCAGGCACCCGTGCCGCGAGCGGCGGAACTGGCCGGCCTTGACATAGCTGAGGCCGAGCTAGCCGCCGACGCGCTCGCCGGCGCCGGCCTGCTACAGCCCGGCGAGCCACTAGCTTTCGTGCACCCATTGCTCGGGTCGGCGGTACTCGCTGATCTCGGGCCCTTCAGGCGGGCACGTGCGCACCGCCGGGCGGCCGCACTGCTCGACCGCGACGGTGCCGACGCCGCCAACGTCGCCGGCCACCTGATCGAGACCCGGCCAGAAGGCGAGGCCTGGGCCGCAGCGGCGCTTCGCGCGGCCGGGCATGACGCCCTGGTGCACGGTGAGTCACGGGTCGCGGTACGGCTGCTGCGGCGTGCGCTGGAGGAGCGCCCGCCGCCCGATCACCGCGATGCGATCCTCATCGAGCTGGCCCACGCCGAGGCAGCCGACGGCTCGCCGGACGCGGTCGGCAGGCTCGTCCAGGTACTTGAACATGTCCGCGACCCGCGCACCCGGGCCGGCGCGTACCACCAGCTGGCGCGCTTGCTGTTCTTCAAGGGCGAGATCGCTGAGTCCGCCGCCGCGGCCGAGCGGGGCCTCGCCGAGATCGACCCGGGTGACGAGCTGGCCCCTCACCTGCTGTCCGCACAGCTCACAGCGGCGACGTTCGTCCCGGCGCTGCGAGCGGGGCTAACCAGCCAGCTCCAGACGTACCTGCCGGACGCGCGCAGCGGGCGGGCGCCCGGTGATCCGATGATCTGCGCGCACGTGAGTGCGCGCATGGCCGTCGCCGGTGATCCCGGCGCGCTGGTGCTGCCGGTGGCGGAGGGTGCTTTCGCCCGCCATCCGCTGGTAGATGACCAGGCGCACGGGATAGTGCTGGGCTTCCCGGTCGTGGCCCTCGTCATTATCGACGAGCTGGAGCGAGCGGCGGAGGTGCTTGAGTGCGCCCTGCGCACCGGGCGCGCCCGCACCTCGCTGATCACGCAGACGGTCGCCTACCACTGGTCCTCGGTCGTGGCGTACCGGCGCGGCGATCTCGTCCAGGCGCATGCCCATGCCCAGCATGCGCTGACCGCTTGCCGCACCGACGACTGGAACCTGTACGGCCCGTGGATAGCGGCCAATCTCGCGCAGATCTACCTGGACTGGGGAGACACCGATGCCGCGCGGGCTGTCCTCGACGCTGACAGCGACGATGCCGCCGACCCGGTCGCAAGAAGCCTGCGGCTCGAAGCACGCGGCCGCCTCGCGACCGCGCTCGGCCAGCCCGGGCAGGCATTCGCGGACTTCACCGCCGCCGGCGCGGCGGCCGACGCCCTCGGGCTCGTGAGCCCGGGCCTGCTGCCCTGGCGTTCCCTGGCGGCGCAGGCGGCGACGGGGGCCGGGCACGGCGAGCAGGCGGCGGGACTGGTCGCTGACGAACTCGCCCTCGCCCGCCGCGCGGGCAACGCCCGGTCGGCGGGTATCGCACTCCGCGCGAGCGGCCTGATCGCCGATGGCGACCAGGCGATCGCGTTGCTGTCGGATTCGGTGAAAACGCTGGAAGCCACATCGGGGCGGCTGGAACTCGCTCGCTCCCTGACCGAGCTCGGCTCCGCGCTGCGGCGCGGCGGGCAACGCTCCGCGGCCCGCCCGGTACTGCGCCGGGCCCTTGACATCGCGACCAGCTGCGGCGCGCAGGCCCTGGCCGAACGAGCGCGGACTGAGCTGCTGGCCACAGGCAGCCGCCCCCGGCGCACCCGGCTCAGCGGGATCGAATCGCTAACCCCGGCCGAGCGGCGCGTCGCCGAACTCGCGGGCCTCGGCCGCACTAATACCGAGATCGCGCACGCACTGTTCGTCACGACCAAGACCGTCGAATACCACCTGGCGAACGCCTTCCGCAAACTCGGCATCGCCAGCCGCTTGGAGCTGGCCGCCGCCCTGCCCGGCACGCACGGGACCCATCAGCCGTTACCATCCATGGCAAATGGTTGAGGCTCGCTGACCTGGGCGTTCGTGGACCGGCTGACGGGCCGAGGTCATGGCGGCCACCGCAGACCTCCTGGCCACGATCGACCCCGGGCAGCCGCCGCCTCAGTCCGTGCGACAGACGGGAGTGCCGCCGTGGCGGATGGCCACCACCCGCGACGCACTGCCCGCCACGCTGGCCGAGATCACCAGCGCGGAAGCCAGGAGCGAGGGACGGCTGGCGGTAATCGTGCCGGACACCCAGGTAGCCGAACTCGGTCATGTCATTTCCCGCGCCGTGCCCGGCGCGTCGTTCGGTGCGAGCCCTGACCTGACGAGCCCGGTCGTGGTCCTCGGCGCCAGGCAGGCCAAGGGCCTTGAGTTCGACTCGGTACTCATCGCCGACCCCGCCGCGATCCTCGCCGGATCGCCGCGCGGTCGCAACGACCTCTACGTGGCGATGACCCGGAGCACCCAGCGGCTGGGCGTGCTGCACCCAGGCCATCCGCCCGCAGAGCTAGCCGCCCTGCAAGCGCGGAGCAGATGAGGGGTTCGCGCGCCGCACCAGCCGGACGAATCGGGGCGCGTTCCAGAGCCCGGCGATGACGGTCGTGCGGTGACTTACCGCCGGCACCCCGCGCACGCTCACTTCGGCCCCCGCTTCGAGCATTGGCCCGAGGTACTGCGTGATGTTTCCCACCGGGGCAATGTCGTCGCGACGTGAGCTCACGAATACGAACCGGCAGCCGTCGAGCCGTCCGAAGTCCGGCCACTGAAGCTCGGCCCATGCCTCTTCGAGTCGCGGAAGCGACCATCCTCGCGCCACATGCAGTTCTCTCAGGTCAAGCATCTGCCACATGCCCTGCGCGATGTTGCCGCCCGTGTTGAATACGCCCCAGCGAAGTTCGGGGATCTTACGGCCCACGCAGTTGTAGAGGATGAAGGATCCCAGGCTGCTGCCGAAGAAACCGAATTCGGGTACGTCCTCTGCTGCCAGCTTCGCTATCCGCGACGTGATGTCCGCCCTTACCTGAGAGATAAGCCCGGGAAGGATCAGCGGGTCGGCGGCCGTGAAGACGGCTGCTGTGGTCTGGTACGCCACCACATGATAGCCAGCCCTTAGCAGCCGCCGTATCGCGAAACTCACCTTTTGAATCGGGGTGCCGTACGGGCAGATGAAGATTATGGTGGCCGTCGCCTGCGCGGAATTTCCGAATTCCTCCGCCTGGAACAACCTGTCTTGCGTAAACACCCGCAGAAAGCCCACCTACGAAGCCGGCAGCATGAGTCCGGCCTGAGGAGGCCAGCCCTGGTACCCGAATCCTACTCCGCCGGGCGACTCAGATCATGGCCCGATTGAGGTGTCTTGAGTTGGTCAAGGCCGTGTCCGGCGAGGCACCGTACCGGGTCGGCGGCCAGGCATGCCTGCAGAATGTCCATCACCCGCGCTGGAGCTCCGGGTACGTCCTCGACCTGCTGGCCGTGTCATCCCACCTCCGCCAGCAACCCGCATTGACCGAGCCTTATCTCAGCTCCGTACGAGCGTGCTTTCCGCCGTGATGGGCATGGAAGCGGGAGACTGCCATGGCCTGGCGGCTGCTACCGGACTGCCGCCGGGTCCGGGCCCTTGGACTCTAGCCGAATAGCCTCACGGCCCTTAAAGAGGAATAACGCACCACCGGCGGTGCGCATCGATGATGGGACGATGTAGCCATGCTGCAAGAGGAAGCCCGCGAGTACCATGCCTCCGGCCGGCCTGGGAAGATCGCGATCGCGATCACCAAGCCCTGCGCCACCCAGCACGACCTGGCCCTGGCCTATACCCCAGGCGTGGCCGTCCCGGTGCTAGACATCCAGCGGGACCCGCTGGAGGCGTTCCGCTACACCGCTCGCGCGAACTTGGTGGCCGTCATCACCAACGGCACCGCCGTCCTCGGGCTCGGCAACGTCGGGCCGCTCGCCGGCAAGCCGGTGATGGAGGGCAAGGCTCTGCTATTCAAGCGGTTCGCCGACGTCGACGTGTTCGACATCGAGATCGACGCCACCAACCCGGATGACGTGGTGCGGATCGTCAAGGCACTGGAACCGACCTTCGGCGGCATCAACCTCGAAGACATCAGCGCGCCGCAATGCTTCGAGATCGAAGAGCGGCTGGCCGCCGCGATGGACATCCCGGTCTTCCACGACGACCAGCACGGGACGGCGATCATCAGCGGCGCCGCGTTGCTCAACGCACTCGAGCTCACGGCCAAGGACATCACCCAAGTCCGCATGGCGGTCAGCGGCGCCGGGGCCGCGGCGATCGCCTGTTGCGAGTTCTTCGTCAGCCTGGGCATGCGGCGGGAGAACATCCTGCTCGCCGACACCAAGGGGGTTATCTACCGCGGCCGCGCCGAAGGGATGAACCCTTACAAGGCCCGGTTCGCCACCGACCGCCCGGCCCGTACCCTGGCCGAGGCCATCGAAGGAGCCGACATCTTCCTCGGGGTGTCGGTTGCCGGCATAGTGACGAAGGAGATGGTCCTGTCGATGGCCGATGCGCCGATCGTCTTCGCGCTGGCCAACCCCGACCCTGAGATCAGCTACCCCGCTGCCCGGGCCGCCCGCAGCGACGTGCTGATGGCGACCGGCCGGTCGGACTACCCGAACCAGGTCAACAACGTGCTCGGCTTCCCGTTCATCTTCCGCGGCGCGCTCGATGTGCGAGCACGGACGATCGACACCGGGATGATGGTCGCCGCGGCACGGGCCCTGGCCGACCTGGCCAAGGAAGACGTTCCGAACTCGGTGCTGCGGGCCTACGGCGTCGACCGCCTGGAATTCGGCCCGGACTACCTGATTCCCAAGCCGCTCGACCCGCGAGTGCCGCTTCGCGTCGCGCCCGCGGTGGCCGCGGCCGCCATGGCCTCGGGCGTCGCCCGCAACCCGCTCGACCTCGCCGCCTATACCGAGCAGCTCGCGAACCGGCTGACCAGGGGCCGCGAGGTGATGAGCCATGTGACCCGCAAAGCGCAGACGGCGCCCAAGCGCGTGGTCTTCTCCGAAGGAGAGGAACACAAGATCATCCTGGCCGCGGCCAGGATCCAGCAGGAGCACATCGGGCTGCCGATCCTGCTCGGGCGGGAAGACGTGATCCGCTCGGCGATGAAGGAGCTGCGAGTCTCCGTCCCCATCGAGATCGTCGATCCCGCGACGAGCGAGCGGGCCGACGGCTACGCCGCCGCGCTGCACGAAAGGCGGCAGCGGAAGGGAATCACCCTGCGCGAGGCGGCCGCGCTGCTCGACCAGCCGAACTACTTCGGAGCCATGATGGTCCAGGAAGGCGACGCCGACGCCTTCGTCGCCGGGCTGACCTACCACTACCCCGATGTCATCCGGCCCGCCCTGCAGGTGATCGGGCCCGCGCCCGGAGTCTCACAAGTGGCCGGGCTGTACGTGATGATCACCGAGGACGGGCGGGCCGTCGTCCTCACCGACCCGACCGTGAACTTCGACCCCACCGCTGAGGAACTGGCCGACATCGCCATCATGGCGGCGGAGCGGGCACGCAGCTTCGGCCTCGAGCCACGGGTGGCGCTGCTGTCCTTCTCCAACTTCGGCTCCACCAGCCACCCCCGTTCGGCGAAGATGGCCGCAGCCACGCGACTGGTCAAGACGCGGCGACCAGACCTGATGGTCGACGGTGAAATGATGGCAGACGTCGCGCTGTCGCCCGCGCTGCGGGACGAGGACTACTCGTTCTGCGACCTCGCGGGCGAGGCCAACGTGCTGGTCTTCCCGAGCCTCGAAGCGGCCAACGTAGCGTACAAGCTGCTGCAGCAGCTTGGCGGAGCCATGGCGATCGGGCCGGTCCTGATCGGGATGTCCAAGCCGGTGCACGTGCTGAGCCGTGGCGCCGACGTGACTGACATCGCGAACATAGCCGCGATCGCCGTCATCGACGCACAGGACGCCGCCGGGTAAACACAGTTAGTTCTTTACACTTGGCTATCTTTCTATTGCGTCGGCTGAGTCATTCAGTTAGCTTGAGGCCATCTGGCTGGCGGCGGTGAGTTAGGAGCCGATGTGCCTTCTGCGGCAGAACCGACAGGTCCTGCTCCGGCTCGCGAAGTGCTCCGTTACGAAGACATCAACACCCAGGTGTCCGCTTCGGGCTCTGGCCAGCGACGGCTGATCGCCAGGACAAATCCCTTTCCCCAGCCGCCCGAATCGTTGCACACGTGGGCGATGACGCCGGGCCCGTGGTCGTCCGGAGCCGTGGCATCGCCGATGAGGTAGGTGACCGGCATGGCCCCATCGTTGCAGGTTGCCCGGATTCCGGCATTCGCGGTGCAAGCCGGCCGGGCGTGAGCCCGCGGAATTAATAAGCGAGCCGGCGAGTTCCCCGGTCGCAGCCGAGAGAGATTCGGCAGGCGTGTCGATGTGCGGCCCGCTCCGTTCGACCTATGAGTGAGAGGGCCCGAGGCGGGCCCGCGATCGTTCAGGAAGGCACAACGCCGTGAAGTACATGCTGATCATGCGCGCCAGCGACGAGGGACTCGCCAAGATGGCGGGCATGGATTTCGGCGAGGTCTTGGACGCCGTCGGCAAGTTCAACGACGAGCTGATCCGGGCTGGTGTGCTGCTGGCCGCTGAGGGGCTGGCGGATGCCGCCGAGGGCGTGGTGGTCGACTTCTCGTCCGAGCCGCCCGTGGTCACCGATGGCCCGTACGGTGAGACGAAGGAGCTGTTCGGGGGGTTCTACCTCCTGAACGTCGCCTCGAAGGAGGAGGCCATCGAGTGGGCCAGGCGACAGCCCATATCCGGCCCTGGCTTCAAGACCGAGATCCGCCGGGTCCCCACGATCGATGAGTTCCCGCAGGACAACGTGTGGATCCAGAAGGAGCGGGCATGGCGCGAGGCCACCGGCCAACTGTGACCTGCCTGGCGAGCGATGCCTGATCCCGCCGCCCGGCAGGCGGTGGCCGCCGTGTGGCGGATCGAGTCGGCGCGGATCGTCGGGGCGCTCGCGCGGTACGCCGGCGACTTCGCGCTGGCTGAGGACGTCGCGCAAGAGGCGCTGGCCGAGGCGCTGGTGACGTGGGCACGTGACGGGGTGCCCGGCAACCCCGCCGGGTGGCTGCTCACCGTCGGCCGGCGCCGCGCGATCGACGCGTTCCGCCGCCGCTCCGCCCTTGACGAGAGGTACGCCGTCCTCGCCCGTGACCTGGGCGAGGGCGGCGTCGCAGCGGGCGCCTCACCCGGCGATCCCGAATGCGACGGCCATGACCTGCTGTGGGATCCGGACCGGATCGACGACGACGTGCTCGCGCTGATGTTCATCTCCTGCCACCCCGTGCTGTCACGGGAGGCGCGCGTGACGCTCACCTTGCGCGTTGTCGGCGGCCTGACCAGCGACGAGATCGCCAGGGCGTTCCTGGTCCCGACCGCCACCGTGCAAGCCCGGATCACGCGGGCCAAGAAGACCCTGGCGGCGGCCGGGGTCCCCTTCGAAGTGCCCTCGGGCCAGGGGCGGAACGAGCGGCTCGGCTCGGTGCTCAGCGTCATCTACGTGACCTTCACCGAAGGGTCCACGGCCAGCTCCGGCGGTGACCTGATCCGGTTCGACCTCGCCGGCGAGGCGCTGCGCCTCGCGCGGGTGATGGCCCGCCTGGTGCCGGATGAGCCCGAGGTCCACGGGCTGCTGGCGCTGCTTGAGCTGACCGCCGCGCGTTTCCCCGCTCGCACCGGACCCGACGGCGAGCCGGTGCTCTTGGAGCACCAAGACCGCCGCCGCTGGGATCACGCGGCAATCCGCCGGGGACGCGCCGCCCTGGCCCGCGCGGAGCAGGCCGGCCGGGGCCTGGGCGCCTACGGCCTGCAGGCGGCGATCGCCGAATGCCATGCCGTCGCCCCATCGGTTGACGAGACCGACTGGGACCGCATCGTGGCCATCTACGACGCGCTGCGCCAGCTTGCGCCGTCACCCGTGGTCGACCTCAACCGCGCGGTGGCGATTTCCATGGCCCGCGGTCCCGGTGCGGCGCTGCCGCTCGTGGACGAGCTCGTGGCCACCGGGGCGCTGCCCGGGTCGCACCTGCTGCCGAGCGTGCGCGGTGAACTGCTCAGCCGGCTGGGACGCACCGGCGAAGCGCGCGCGGAGCTGTCCGCCGCCCTGCGACTGTGCGGTAATGAGCGCGAGCAGGACGTGCTGCGGCGCAGGCTCGCCGACCTGGGTTAAGGACGACGCCGCGGAGGTGCCAGGTCAACCGGGTCATGTCACGACTCGCTTGGCAGCCCGTATGAGCCGTGTCGTGGTGGCCCGTCCGGCACGTAGCGGGCGATGATGACGCCGGTCCCGGTGGCCGACGTGCTGACCAGCCGCAGGGCAGCCGCCCTGGCGTCATCCCGGAACAGTTTCTTGCCCGAGCCCAGATGAACCGGGAAGTAGAGCAGCCGGTACTCGTCGATGAGATCGTGCTCGATCAGCGTCTGGGCCAGTTCGCCGCTGCCGTGCACCTGCAGCTCGTCCCCCGGCAGGTCCTTCAGCGTGGCGACTTCAGCCGCGATATCCCCGCCGAGCAGCGCGGAGTTACCCCAGCCCACGGAGGCCAGCGTGGTGGAGGCTACGTACTTCGGCAGTGCGTTGAGCTTCCCCGCGATGGGGTCAGCCGGATCGGTGATGCGCGGCCAGTAGCCGTTGAAGATCTCATATGTCCTGCGGCCAAGCAGGAAGGCACTCGCGTGTTCGAACCAGCCGGCCATGGCGGCGCTGAACTCCTCGTCGCCGTAGGGAAACGACCAGCCGCCGTGGGTGAACCCGCCGTCCGTGTCTTCGTCCGGACCGCCCGGCGCCTGCATGACGCCATCGAGAGCCAGGAACGTGTGCAGGGTCAGCCTCATCGTGATCTCCTAGCTTGTGGGACATCCGTGTGATACTGGCAGACGGACCGGGAACGCCAGGCTCAGCTCACGCCGGCCGCCTCTTTCCTTCTTCACGAACGGCCCTTGGCGAAATCGACCTCGGCAGCCGACCCGCAAAGCAACCTGTCCACCAGGCATGGCCGGCCCGGCCGGTGATCTAGGCCGAAGACATCATCGCGGTGAACATCTGGTGGTAGCGCAGCAGGTGGAGGTCCCCGAGATAGTTGTCCTGGATATAGGCCTTGGCGGAGTTTCCCATCTGGCTGGCTTGCGCTGGGTTGTCAAGAAGCCCGCGGACCGCAGCGCCGAAGGCCGCCCCGTCCCGAGGGTCGGACAGCAGGATGCCGGTGCCCGGGGCGATCTGGTCGGTGATCCCGCCGACTTTCGACCCGACGACTGGCCGCCCTTTCCACATGCCCTCGGCCACGGTCAGCCCGAACCCCTCGGCGAGGCTCTTTTGCGTGATGACGGTGGCGCGCTGCTGCAGCGCGTTGACCATCGCGGCGTTTTCGTCGACGTCCTCAAGCGGCAGGGTAACGAGCAGGACCCGAGCGCGGGCTGAGGCCGGCAGATCACGCCAGGCCAACAGGCACTCGGCGAACACAGCAGCGCCTTCGGGGTCGTCGGCCACCCCGGTTACCGCCGGACCCGCTAGCACGAGGTATCCGCCGCCGCCTGGCGCCACATGGCCAGCGAAGCCCGCCATTACGCCGGGCATGTCCTTGAGCCGGTCCCACCGGGACACCTGGACCACCAGCGGGTCGGCGGGGCCTGGGCGGCCCTCCCCGGTGATCTCCGCGGACCGGGTAACCGTGCCGGCGCTGCCGTCGCTGCGCACGAATGCGGTCTGTCCGTCTGGCGCGGCACCGTCCAGCACGCCTATCGTGGCGAGGATGGCCTCGACGGTGCGGCCGCCGAGCTCCTGGTTCTTCGGGGAGAACGGGTCAATCGATGGCGGGATGATCCAGACCTTGTGGCCGGGGACCCACGCCGGCACGTACTGGCGGCGGGAGAAGACGTATGCCTCCACCGCGTCTAGGTGTGGCCGCAGGAATTCCCACGCCGCCTCGGTCGCGCCGTTCCTCCAGTCCACGCCGATATGGCTGCGCCACGCCACCAGCGCGCCCTCGGCAGCTAGCACCTTGGCCAGGCCGGCGGTCTGCGGATCGTGCAACAGCACCAGATCGCCCGGCCGTATCATGGGCACCAACTCGACCGCGTTCGCGGCGAGCATCTGCGCATAATGGTCAGCCTCGCCTCCGCCAAGCGGACCGCCTGCCACTTGACCGTGGAGCTGGTTATGCAGCCGCTTGGTGATTGCGAAGAACTCGGCATCACCAGAGATGACCACCCAGCCGATCGCGATGTCGAGATCTGCCACGTACCCCACTAGCACCCGCAACATCTCCGCGACGCCGCCGCCAACTCCGGTCGAGGAGACATTCCAGATGGTCCGCCCGCCCAGCCGCGCCCGGAACTCGTCCGCTGTTCGCAGCAACCGCGTGTGCCGCTTGCCACCGATAACCTGCTCCAGCCGGGCGACTGGGTGCACCGGCACATGCACAGACTTAACCAGGCTCACCTTGGGCTCCTCCCTGAAAGCGGCCCGCGCCGGCAGCGTGCCTTCAGGAGGCATTCATTCCCGTTCCGCCGCCTGGATCCACGACCCAATTCCCGGACGGTCAAGCCGCTAAGGCCTTGAAGGTTTAGGGCAAGAACGTAGCCGGCGTTGGCTCCCCTTTTGGCTCCGATATACAGGTCGTTTGGCCCTGACAGCCGAGGCCGTCAAGGGGTCATCCTGCTGTTGTCGTAGGTTAGGAGGCAGTGATGTTCGCCTCGCTTCTTCAGCACATGATGGCACCGTTCCGCCGGAAGCACTGCCCGGAATGCGGGCACAAGGTCCGCGAACAGACATTCTGCGATGTGTGCGGGTACCAGCTCATCGAGCAGACCCGCGACAAGATGTTTCGCAGCCGGTTAGCGGGAGGCGGGACCAGTAACGGAAGACCTCCGGTCCGCCGGGCTGGTAGTGGACGGCGGCCTACACGGCGTCGGCCCGGCTGGCTGAGGCCGGTACCCGGGCTGCCCGGCGCCGGTCACGGCTTCACCGCGCGGACGAACGCGCTGATGACCTTGCCGGCGACCTGCGGTGCCAGGCGGGCGGCGTCCAGGCCCGCATCGGCCAGGAACTCCCGCGCGTCGTCCTCGGCGAGGGCGCGGGTCGGTTGGATCTCGATGCCGGCGAACCCGGCCGCCTCGAGCCTGGCACGGTAGTCGGTTTCCTCAAGTGCCCCAGCGAAGCAGCCGGCCCACAGGCCCGCGGCTTGGCGCAGCTCGGCGGGCAGCGGGCCGCGGATCACGATGTCGGACACCGCGAAGCGGCCGCCAGGCCGCAGCACCCGGAAGGCCTCGCGCAGGACCCGGTCCTTGTCGGCGGACAGGTTGATGACGCAGTTGGAGATGATCACGTCGATGCTACCGTCCGGCAGCGGGATGTCCTCGATCTCCCCCTTCAGGAACTCGGCGTTCGCCAGGCCCGAGCGCTTCTTGTTCTCCTCCGCCAGGGTGAGCATCTCCTCGGTCATGTCCAGGCCGTAAGCCTTGCCCGCCGGGCCGACGCGGCGCGCGGACAGCAGCACGTCGATGCCGCCGCCCGAGCCCAGGTCGAGCACCACCTCACCGGGCCGCAGGTCCGCGAGCGCCGCCGGGTTCCCGCAGCCGAGGGAGGCCTGCAGCGCCTCAGCGGGGACCGCTTCCTGGTCCGCCTGGCCGTACAGGTCACTGGAGACCGGGTCGCCGGACCCGCTGGCGCAGCAGCCGGCGGCGCCGCTCAGCACGCGGCGTGCCTCAGACCCGTAGTGCTCCCTGACGAGTTGCCTGACATCGTTCTCGTTCATGATGATGGCCCTTCTATCCGTGCTCTATCCGTGCCTCGTCGTCGGCGCAGCATGAGTCGCTGAGATAACCGATGAGCCGGCGTGCGTGACCGAAGTCGACGACGTAATAGACGTAGCGCCCCTCCCGCCGGGCTTTCAGCAGGCCAGCGCTCGTCATCTCCTTCAGATGGAAGGACAGGGTCTGCGGCGCGATCGCGAGCCGCCGCGCCAGCTCGCCGGCGCTCTCGCCCCTGCCACCCTTGCGCACCAGTTCCCGGAACAGCGCCAGGCGCGTCTCATGCGCCAGCGCCGCCAGGCCGCTGATCACGACGGCCGGCGCCAGATCGGCATCTTCCGCTCTCATAACAATTCGACTATACCACGATAATCGAATTATGGGTTGTCGCTGACCGCGGCATCACCAGTCCGCTACCGACGCTGACGGCCACCATCACGCCGCAGGCGGACAGGCATGGCTGACCTGGTCGTAGAACTGTACGGGACGCGGGTAGGCTCACGTCCTTCCCAACCTGGATCGAGGAGTTCGAGGGAGTCCCTGCCCTCGCCATCGAACGCTACGACCGCTCCCCAGACGCGCCCCAGGGACGCATCCACCAAGAGGACTTCAACCAGGTCCTCGGCGCGACAGGCAACCAGAAATACCAGAAGTACGGCGGCAAGGTCAGCCTCGCCCGGATCGCTCAGGTATTCACCACCGTCGGCGACCGCGACTCACAGGAGCGCCTGTTCAAGCTCGTCGTGATGTCGGTCGCCGTCGGCAACCTCGACCTGCACACGAAGAACATCTCCCTGCTGCACCACCCCGACGGATCCATGACCCTCGGCCCCGCCTACGATATCCAGCCGCAAGCGCACCAGCCGAACGACGGCGAGGTCGCCCTGACGGTCGGCGGCGAGTACCGGCACGCCGCCCTCACCAAAGACCACTTCATCACCGAGGGACGCGCTTGGGGACTCGCCAGCGCACCCGACCTCGCCGAGGAAACACTCACGACGGTCCTGCAGGTCGCGACCACGCCTTCCCCCCACAAACACGCCCACACCGAACTCGCCCAGGACATCGCAAGGTTCACCGCAAACCTGCTCGCCGGACGGACCATAGGAGTAAGCGACGACGCCCGCTGACGACCGAGGGCCCGCAAAGAGAGTACTAACGATCCGCCGACAACTGGCGCGAACAACGCGGCTGTATGCCTCATCGCCGGCGCTGACACTAATAGACGCCGTGAGACTAGCAGCGGAATCTGAGACGAGACACGGCGCGGCAGGCGTGGCGCCCGTTGTCACCGTCGCGCTTGCCTTCGGGAGCGGGCCGCGCTTTCCTGGGATCGTGACGAAGGAATCACCGGGAGCTGGTGGCGCTTCTGGCGTCGCGGTCTCACCCGACATGGTGTCACGGGCGTGGGTGACACGGCTCGGCGGCCAGGGTGCCGAGCGCGACGCCGCGGCGGCTGAGCTGCACGGCCTGCTGCTGCGGGTGGCGCGGTTCGAGATCCACCGCCGCCGGGCGGGTTTCGCGCACCTCGGCGGCGCCGACCTGGACGACCTCGCGTGGCAGGCCGCAGACGACGCGCTCATGTCCATCTTGCGCAGGCTCGGCGATTTCCGGGGGGCCAGCCAGTTCACGACGTGGGCCTGCAAGTTCGCCATTGTGGAGGCGGGTGTAAAGGTCCGCAGGCACGCCTGGCGGGGCCGCGAGATTCCGCTCAGCCCCCAGGCGTGGCCGACGGTAGCCGACGCGGCGCCCGGTCCCCATGAGCACGCTGAAGCGCGGGACCTGCTGTGGGCACTGCGGGAGGAAGTCGAACGGCTGACCTCGCGGCAGCGGGAGGTGTTCGTCGCGGTCACGCTCAACGAGGTGCCGATCGACGTGCTGGCCGAGCAACTGAACACCACCCGCGGCGCGCTATACAAGACGTTGCACGATGCCCGGCGCAAGCTGCGGGCCGCGCTCGCCGCCCGCGAGCTGGGCATTGCCTGGGGGGAACAGCCATGACCGCGAACGTGCCGGATGACGCCATGATGCTGGCTGAGCGCCTGATGGGACCGGAAGGGCCGGAGCTGAGCTGTGAGGAGTGCTTCGACGTGCTCGACGTTTACGTCGAGCGCGAACTGGCTGGCGCGGACGCCGGCGCCGAGATGCCGGCGATGCGCGCGCACCTCACGGGCTGCTCAGCGTGCCGCGATGATCACGAGAGCCTGCTCGCCCTGCTGCGGAACGGATTCGGCGCGTAGATCGCCGCCAGCCTGGCCAGGGCGAGGGCGGCGACCAGCAGGCCGAAGTCGCGCAGCGCGATGTCCCAGTACACGTTGGCGTGTCCGCCCCGCGCCGCACTGATGATCACGAGGTTGGTGATGATCCCGGCCAGCCAGCCGGCCACCACGTAAGGCGCGAAGCGCGGCGTCAGGAAAACCAGCAGCCCGGCGGCCATCTCGACGACGCCGACGCCGTACATGAAGTACTGGGGTGACACGCCGAGCAGGTGCGGGAAGCCGACCCACAGGTAACTGGGCCAGAAGGTCATCCAGTTGAAGAACTTGTCGAGGCCGAACAGGATCGGCGCGACGGTGAACGCGGCCCACAGCAAGACGAAGGCCTGGAAGGCGGGGTCGCGAACGTCACCGGGGAGCGGGCCCAGACGGCCCGCGATGATCGGGTCTTCCCGCTCGGGCCGGTTGATGGTCTGGCGCATGGTGTTACCTCCTGTGTGAGGCGAGAGACGGACGGACCTTCTGCCTCGTGAGTGTCCCGGCGGGGCGCGGGTCTTACCCGGCTCGCGGTAAGAACCCCGGCGTCCAGCGGCACTAAGCCGACATGAACCCGGTATCAGTCACGCACGTGCCCGCATCGCTCCGCGGGCACGACACGGCCGGCATCCTGCTCCGCTACTGGGCCACCGCGGTTTGCGCCGGGAGCGCGGGGGTCCACGCCGCGCTCGTGGGGCCACACCTTGCGGAGGGAGGCCCCCCGCTGGGCTCGGCCTTCGCCGCGGCTGCGGCCGCACTGGCGATCGCCGCCCTGACGGTGCGCCAACCGCGCCATGACCGGTGGGCGCCGGCGGCCGCGGCTGTCGTGCTCTGCGTCGTCGCGGTCAGCTACCTGCTGTCCAGAAGCACCGGGCTGCCGCTGCTGATCAGGCAGGCGGAGCGACTAGACCCACTGGGCGCGATCACCACGATCGCGGAACTGGCCGGCGCCGTTTCCTGCGCCGCTCTGATGTCACGAAAGGAAAGAACATGACTTCGGTCACCGCCGGGCGTCGGCGCGCCGTCCCCCTGTCCTTCGCTGTGCTCATCGCGGTTCTCGCCGGGCTGTTGCCGCTCTTGTCCGGGTACGGCACGGCACACGCGTCCGACGCCACCGGCCATGATCACGGCAAGCCGACCGGGCTGCCCACGGCCGCGCAGGTGGCGTTCCACGATCAGATGCGGAAGCTCTGGGAAGATCACGTGACCTGGACTCGGCTCGCGATCGTCACCTTCGCCGACGACTCCGCGGGCTTCAGCGCGACCGCCACCCGGCTGCTGCAGAACCAGACCGACATCGGCAACGCGGTCGCGCCCTTCTACGGCACCGCCGCGGGCAACCATCTGGGCGGCCTGCTCCATGACCACATCACGATCGCGGTCCAGCTGCTCCAGGACGCGAAGGCGGGGGACACGGGCGCCTTCGATACTGCGAAGGCGAGCTGGTACGCCAACGCCAACCAGATCGCCGACTTCCTCTCGTCGCTCAACCCGCGGTCCTGGCCCGACGACGTCACGCGGGAATTCATGAAGGTACACCTCGACCAGACGCTCGCCGAGGCGGTCGACGAGCTGACCGGCAACTACGCGGGCAGCGTCAGCGACTACGAGGCGATCCACTTGCACATCCTCGTCATGGCCGACTTGCTCAGCTCCGGCATCATGCACCAGTTCCCGGCCCGGTTCCGCTGACGTGCGCGGCAACCGCGCCGCGCGGCACACGTTGGCGACAGAGCCCCACGCCACAATCCCGGCGACCCGCAGGAGGAACCCAATGTCCCACTCACGTCTGGCCCGGATCGCGGTCGCCGCAGTTACCGGGATCGTGGCCGCCCTCGCGGCCAGCACTCCGGCGCTCGCCACGGGCGGCCACACCACCCCGCCCACAGCGCCGTACCTCATCTATTAGCAATGCGGGCGCGCTGTGCGGACCTGGAAAAACGGACGTCGCCGACAAGCGAAACCGCGCTAGGCGGAAGGTGCAACACCTACGGTAACAGGACCGATTTATCCCGTCCATCAGGCAGGACAGCAGTCTCACCCAGAACCACCGTGACCGTCGTTGGCGTGATCATGGTGGCGCTCAACCGGGGTCCGTGAGAGCTGTCCGCCCCCGCAGCCGTGCCGGATTGACTCAGGCGGCTGCTACCAGAGGATGGGCTTTCGCCTGTTCATAGAGGGGCTCGGGCGCTAGGTCTATACCGTCAGGCCACGCGACAGTGCCTGCCTCCAGATCAACCGTAACTTCAGCGAAGTAAGCGGGGTCGTTCAGCGGCGCCAGGACACCTGTCCACCGCTCAGCCGAGAAGTCGATGTCCCCTACCGTGCCGTCGCTGAACAGCAGACGGAGCACGTGGTCACCGACCACGGCGGCGCCTGCGACAACCGGCAGGTAACTCTCGCTCACGCTTCCATGCTACGACAGCGGCTCGATGCCGTGCAGTGGCTCGTTCCGCCGGGCTCGTTCCCAGTTCGCCAGGATCTCCTCCTGGCGAAGCTTGGCCCACTCACGAACGAACTGCGGCGCCCGGGGCTCGAGACGCCCGGCAAGAACCTCGCCATCCATCGATACCGAGGCCCGCCGACCCGCGTGAGTAAGCATGAAAGTGCGCTACCGGATGATCCTTCTCATTCCAGTACATGTAGATCACGATCCCGTAGAACGCGCTGATACGCGGCATGACCTGACGATATCCGATCCGGCAGTAGCTCGAAGGGGTCTGGCATGCCCGCTATCGCGCAAGCAAGCCATTGCCATCTCCGCGCCGGCGTGTTGCGCTCGGCGGCTGATAGGCCTCGTTAATATAGGGGTGAAGCTCCCATTACCACCAGTTCCGATGACGAACACGACCGCACACCGGACGCCACGGACCGGGCACACGGCCTGGTTGGCGTGCCGCGCTATCGTGTTGCCAGCCGTCGGGGAGCGGACCTCAGGCCTTGACCATGGCAACCCCTGGGTATCATGCCGCCAACCGAGCGGACAGCTATGCCCCGCTTCGCGGATACGCGGCGATCGGCGACGGGCGGACCGTCGCCCTGGTCGCCTTGGACGGATCGATCGACTGGCTGTGCCTCCCGGACCTGGACTCACCGGCTGCGCTCGGCGCCCTCCTCGACGCCGGATCGGGGGGAGGGTTCGCGCTTTGCCCTGTCTCACCGTTTGAGGCCGAGCGGCGCTATCTGCCGGGGACGAACGTGCTGGAGACGACGTTTCGGACGAGCAGCGGCGTCGCGCGGGTCGTTGACGCCATGACCTTGCCCGGCGGGGACCTGAGCCCTCAGCGGGAGGTCGTACGCGCCATCGAGGCGGTGGCAGGGTCGGTCTCGATGCGCTGGTGCCTGACGCCGCGGTTCGGCTTCGGTTCCAGGCCTACCCGCATCGGCAGGCGGGCTGGGGTGCCAGTGGCCACGCAAGGCGCCGATGCCGTGGCGCTGTGTTCGTGGGACGCTGGTGAGCCGGAGCTGACGGCGGGATCGATCGGGGGGCGGTTCGTTGCCACCGCCGGGGTGCGGGCTCTGTTCGCGTTGAGCGCCGCTCACCAGGAACCGCTCGTGATTCCCAGCCGGCGCGACGTCGAGCGCAGACTGGAGGCGACGGGATCCATGTGGCGGCACTGGACCGAGAGCCTGCGACCTGGAACTGAGTGGCGAGATGCCGTCGTGCGCAGCGCCCTGGCACTGAAGCTCCTCGTCCATGCCCCCTCGGGAGCGATCGCTGCGGCGGCCACGACCTCGCTCCCCGAGGTGGTCGGCGGCGAGCGCAACTGGGACTACCGCTTCTGCTGGGTGCGGGACGCTGCCTTCATGCTGGGCGCCCTGCTCCGCCTCGGGCGCGTCGACGAGGCGGATGCCTTCTTCTGGTGGCTTATGCAGGCATCCCAGCTGACCCACCCGCGCCTGCGGGTGCTCTACCGGCTTGACGGCGGTCCCCAGGCCCGCGAACGGACGCTGCCGCTCGCTGGTTACCGGGGCTCGGTCCCCGTCCGGATCGGGAACGGAGCGGCCGGGCAGCTCCAGCTCGACGTCTACGGCGATCTTTTCCAGGCCGCCTGGCTCTACGCCGAGGCCGGCAGGCCGATCGACCCCGATATCGGCCGCCGGCTGGCAGAGACCGCTGACCTGGTCTGCCGTATCTGGTCCGAGCGCGATGCCGGGCTCTGGGAGGTGCGCAGCAGGCCCCAGCATTTCACCCAGTCCAAGATGATGTGCTTCGTCGCCCTGGACCGGGCGCTGCGCCTGGCGCGGGCCGGCCGGATCCCGTCACGGCACGCCACCCGATGGCAGGAAGAGGCAAATGCCATCCGCGACTTCGTCGAGGAGCATTGCTGGTCCGCGACCATGGAGTCCTACGTACGCCACCCCGATACCAGCGGGCTCGACGCGAGCCTGCTCCTCGGCGTGCTCTTCCGGTACGCCGAGCCCGGTGACCCAAGGCTGCTCGGCACCGTCGAGGCTGTCCGCCGGGAGCTGTCGCACGGCCCGTTCGTCTACCGTTACTCGGACGAGGACGGCCTGGCGGGGAAAGAGGGCGCGTTCCTGACGTGCTCGTTCTGGCTCGCCGAGGCCCTAGCGGTCCAGGGCCGGCGCACCGAGGCGACCGATCTGATGGGACAGCTCGTCGGCCTGGCCAACGACGTCGGCCTGTTCGCTGAGGAGGTGGACCCGTCGACCGGGGCATTCCTCGGGAACCTGCCCCAGGGCCTGACCCACCTGGCCCTCATCCATGCAGCTCTCGCCTTCAGCGGGGCGGACGGACCGTGAGCATCTGGGGAGCGCTAGCAGGAGGCTTTGCCGGGACCCTGGTGCTTACGACGGTGCTGCGGGCTGCCAGCGAGGCCCGCCTCACCCGCATGGACCTGCCGTTCCTCCTCGGCACGGGCGTCACCGCCGACCGCGCGCGAGCCAAGGTCGTCGGCTACCTGGCACACTTCGGCTTCGGCTTCGGCTTTGCCCTCGTCTATTACGGGCTGTTCACGGCGATCGGTCGCAGCGGCTGGGCACTTGGCGCCATCTTCGGGTTGGTCCACGGAGCGTTCTCGGCGACCGCACTGGTGAACATCCTGCTGCCAGTGCTGCACCCCCGCATGGGCACGCCGTTCACCGCCTCCGGCTCCTCCCCGCTCATCGAGGCGCCCGGCTTCCTGATGCGCAACTACGGACGCTCCACCCCCCTGGTGAGCCTCGCGGCCCATGTCCTGTACGGCACGATCGTTGGCGGCTTCGTGGCGCTCGCCCACTGACCGAAGAATGGGAGTGGAGGCCTGCGGGCGGACAGGTCGAGCAGGTGCGGTTCGCAGCCGCCGATATCTGTCGACCCCGAGTCGCCGCCGGCTACACCTGCGTCAGGGCGAGAGCCGCCACCACCGACATGGGCTCGCCTCTGAGGAGGCGAGCACGACGCTCAGCCGAGGCCAGACCTCACTGTCGAAGCCGATACGGGACGAGAGCCGGTGGCCTGATCCGGGTGGCGGGAGCCCGGGGGGCGCCCGGAACGTCACCTGATCAGGCCCAACGCCTCTTCTCTGTGCAATGGCGCAGCCACTCGATTCGCGTAGCGCAGCAGTCCGGGCAGCAGTCACCCGAATCCAGCCCTCACAGCCAGTCTTTGTGTTTGAAGGTGAGGTAGAGCAGCGTGGACAGGGCGACGATGACCGCGGTGGAGAAGATGAAGCCCGATTCCCTGCCGAAGCCTGGGTAGGGCAGGTTCTGCCCGTAGAAGCCGGTGATTGCGGTGGGCACTGCGATGATCGCCGCCCAGCTGGTCACCTTCTTCATGATCAGGTTCATGCGGTTGCCCTGGATGGTGATGTTGGTCTCCAGGATGGTGGTGACCAGGTCGCGCAGCGATTCGGTCCATTCGGTGACCCGCAGCACATGGTCATAGACGTCCTGGTAGTAGGGGGCCATCGGCTCGCTGACGACGTTCAGGTCACGGCGCATCAGGGAATTGATGACCTCTCGCATGGGCAGCACGATCCGCCGGAGCACGACCAGGTCCTTGCGCACCTGGAAGGTGCCGCGCTGCACGGCGTGAATCTGCTTGCGGTTTTCGCTGAAGAGCAGGTCCTGGAGTTCCTCGATCGAGTCGTCGAGTTGCTGCACGATGGCGAAGTGCCCATCGACGAGGACATCCAGGAGGCCGTACAGCAGGAATCCGATGCCGTGGCTGGCCAGGTCGGGTGAGGCGTCCCAGCGGGCGGTCACCTGGTCGATGTCAAATCCGGTGTCCTTGCGGACGGTGATCAGCGCGTCGCCGGTCACGAACACTGCGATCTCGCGTGCCGTCAGCTCGCCGGCCGCCGCGTCGAGATCGACTGTGTAGGCGCTGATGAACAGGTGATGGGGGTAGCGGTCGAGCTTGGGGCGCTGGCGTTCGTGCAGCGCGTCCTCGATGGCCAGCTCGTGCAGCCCGAACTCAGCGTTGATCATGGTGAAGTCCGCAGCCGTGGGCGCGCACAGGTCCAGCCACACGACCGACCCGGGTGTGGCCAGGTAGCCGGAGATGTCCTCCGCGGGGAAGTTCTCAAGCGCCAGCATCCCGTCGCGGTACAACCGTGTGCGGGTCGGCGTGCGGGCCGCGGCAGCCGCGGTGGCGGGCGATGCGTCCGGTGCCTTACTCATACCTGCGGCCATCTCCTCAGGCCATCGGGTACCTCATCGGGTGCGCAAGTCACCGTGCTCCTGCGCATTCGGCCCTCCTCTCACAAGAGCCGCACGGCCTCTGCCTCCGCGAGGCCCTCCTTGGTGCTGCCGAGCCGGGCCAGCACGCCCGCGGCCGCTGGCGAGCCGGCTACTGCCATATCCAGTGGCGCCGGGCCAGCCGCACTTCCCTCGCGGGCGACAAGGGCTGCCGCCGCCAGCACCTCTTTGCTGATTTTCTGCCGATGCTCTCGATGCTTGCCCCGGCGCGCTGCCCCCACCAGGGACTAAGGTAATTAAGCTCTGGCTTAGCAGGCACCGGGGACGGGTCCCGCACCTCGGCGGTCCCGTCGGGCACCTAGTGTTAAGGACATGACTTCGCACGCACGCTTTACCCTCGACGAGGCGCGTGCCGCGGGTGAGCGGATCGGCATCGACTGGGACGCTTCGCGGTTCGGGCTCGAGCAGTTCCGGATGGGGATGGACGTCGAACTCGAGCACGGCGCGCGCGATCCGGAAACGAACGTGACCGGCGATGACGTCATCATGACGGCGAAGATCGCGCGAGCCCACCTCAACGAGTTCCCGGACTACTACACCCGCCTTGCCAAGATGGAGGCCGAGGCGGAGGCGGACGGGGCCGACCGGGGCGAGTGACCGCGCGGACATCGCGGCCGCCAGGCCGTGTAGCCTGCACGCCCGGCCACCAGCGCGGCAATCATCGCCTCATCGGGCGAGGCCTCTCCCGGCTGGCCGGGAGCCATAGCGTGGCCCACCCGGGGACATCCGCAGGCTCGAGGCCCCCTGCTGCCGCGTTCCCCGGCTAGGCCGGTTGTCATAGGTAATGGCCGGTCGCCGCACCCTCTGTCTTAGACACCTGCACCGATACCACGTTGGCCAGGTTGTGATCATGCCGTTCTCGTCCGCCTCGCGGCGATACTTCGCATGGGTCAAGACCAGACTGCGCCGCTCGTCCAGCGCCCGGGCCACCGTCTCAAGCGCCTCGCGTTCCCCGGCAAATCCTCGCATATCACCGAGATGTCTTCACCGCTCACCGGGTGAAATCGCATGATCAGATCAGCACGATGTTGTCAGGCACAGTCGGTCCCTCCCTTCCCGCCAGAGCCCAGGCCATCATCCAGACGCCCGGGCTGGGCGCCCCGCCGAAACGCATGGGCGCTCTAAAGCTTCGGGAGCGGCCGACGGAACGAGGGACTGGCGGCGATTCACCACGCATTCTCGACATACGCGGAAGCCCGATAAGTGTTGTGCACTTCGAGCGGACGGCGCACCCAGGTCCGCTAGGTGGCGTTTCCGCAGATCAGAGACAAAATGTGGTCAGGGGCGGGGTCGAACCGCCGACCTTCCGCTTTTCAGGTCAACCGTGCTCAGCGCTATGCAGACCTGCAAAAACGGACGTCACTGAAAAGCAGAACCGCGCTCGGCGGAAGGTGCGACAGCTAGGCCAGCAGGACCCGGTACATGCGTCGACCAGGCAAGACAGCGGCTCCGCCCAGGCCACGGGCAAAGGGACTTGTCCGAGCCGGGATACGCCCCGTGACCGCCGCCGCCAATCGCCACAGGGTCTCGTCCGCTTCGCTCTGCCGAGCAGTCTCCGGAGGCTTGGGGCAACAGTCTAAGCGCTTGCTGACCAGCGCATTCGCCCAGCGGCACCGCATTATCATGTGCTGCGCCGGTGGTGAGCCAACATTGCCCGCTTGGGAGCGGAACACTATTCATTGGGCCCTGAGCAGCTTGCCCGGATGTGATCGCGCGGCCAGCAGCGCGGGGATGGCGGCGAGCACGTTCGCGGCGGCGAGCACCCCGGCCGCGAGCGCCGCCAACACCAGGGGCTGCGCCACCGATACCGGGACCACGCCGAAGTTGGTGGCAAACGCCTGCCACACGACCTTTCCCACCGCAATGCCCAGCGGCAGGCCGGCCACGATCCCGATCAGCGCCACCGTCGTCGCCTGCCAGCAGATCACCGCGGCAACCTGGTGACGGACGAACCCGAGCACCTTAAGCAACCCGGTCTCGGTACGCCTCCTGGCAACACTGACCAGCAGCAGGTGCACCATGGTCGCGGCACCGAACAGCGACAGCGCTACGCCGAACAACAGCGGAAAGTCGACCGACTCACCGAAGTTGACAAGCGCGGTCGGCTTTCCAGGAGGATGAGCAAAGCCG